>WOZO01000002.1 GCA_011620315.1 Sideroxydans sp.
TGAGAGGATGCGGATTTACTGAATCGAATTTACAGCAGATTTTGGACTTGACCTCGTCATCCTCATTTTCAGCATGCTCCATTACAAATGTTTTCAGACGATATCCCTCTTCCTCCACAAGCCGAATGTGTTCAATCGCTTGCGGGTATCCGGGTTTAACACGACTTTTTTCAGATATACGCCAGTCTTCGCCGAGAATCGTTTGAGCATCACCATTTACATGTTCTGTCCATACCCCAAAGACAACGAACTTACGTTTGTGATTAACGAAAGACCAACTCCACGACCAGTTATTACACGTAGCACCGTGTGATTCGATAAAACTCTTACGTCTCATGCTCCCCCCCCCTGATGCAGTAGATACCTTGCTACCTGATTGTCAGGAATGTATACCAATACGGCCTTCAAATATTGCGATCATACTAGGCAGCTTCGGCCGATCATCCGACAGGTCTGTCCAACTCTGATCTACTACAACTCACGCGACCTTGAACGGAATCACCTGCGCACTATTCTTTAAGGCATCAAGATAGTCAGACCATTCCTGCATCATCTTTTTTCGCTCGGGCATGTACATCAAATGAAGATCGCGCTTGTACGCGGCCTTCACTTTGTTGTGTTCATCATGCGCCAACTGACGCTCGATCCACTCCTGCTTGTACCCCAGGTTATCCAAGATCGTGCTGGCCAAGGCACGAAAGCCATGCGGAGTCATCTCATCGCCTGTCCAACCCATACGACGCATGGCAGACCTGACGCCGTTATCCGACATAGGGCGATTCTTGTCTCTCTCGCTCGGGAAGAGGTACTTAATGTTTCCAGTGAGGGGCTGGATTTCTTTCAGGATCTGGATTGCCTGCTGGCTTAGAGGCACCAGATGTGGCGCTTGTGTTCGCTTCCCTGTTTTGTGCGCGGAGGGAGGAATGGTGATCAGCGCCGAATCAAAATCGATCCATTCCCACTCGAGCTTTCGCAATTCACCTGGTCGCAGAAATACGCGTGGCGACAGGGCAAAGGCAGCTCGAACCACGTGAGTTCCACTATAGCCTTCAATATCGCGCAGGAGTTCACCAACTATTTTAGGATCTGTGATTGCCGCAAAATGGTTGTCTTTGCGATAGGGCGGGAGCGCTCCCTTCAGGTCGCCCGAAGGATCCCGTTCTGCCAAACCTGATGCAACGGCGTAGCGGAACACCCTACCGCACTCAGAAAGAGCACGGTGAGCTGTTTCCAGTGCACCACGAGCTTCAATCTTTCGGATCACAGAAAGCAACTCTGGAGCGGCAATTTCAGCGATTGGGCGTTTCCCCAGCCAAGGGAAAATGTCTTTTTCAAGCCGACCAAGAATCTTGCTTGAGTGGTTGTCTTCCCACTTCAGGCTCGAACGATGTTTTTCAAACCACTCGCGAGCGACAACCTCAAATACTGATCGGGCATCATGTTGCTTTTGTTCAGACTGCTTTGCTAGAACCGCCTTTGCCGCCTGTTTGGCTGCCGAAGGATCGACACCCTCGTGAATAGATTGCCGAGCCTTAAATGCATTCTCCCGGGCCGTAGCGAGCGGCACCAATGGGTACTCGCCAATAGAGAGCGTTTTTTCCTTGCCGGCGAATCGGTATCTCAACTGCCAGAGCTTGGCACCTGTTGTTCGTACCACCAGCATCAGACCATCCCCATCGCTTAGCTTGTACTGCTTTTCGGATGGCTTTGCGGCCCGGATTTCTTTATCGCTCAACTTGCCCATTTACACCCTCGCGAAGGTAGTTCGTTACCCACACTATACCAAAATCGAGGAAATTACCCACTTCGTTACCCGCAATAACGTGGGAAAGACTGAGAAACCGTGACACAACCTGACAACGCATGAAAATGACCAAAGGCTATATAGATAATGGCCCGCAAAGGATATGGGCAAGAAAAAGCCCCGACTGGCGGGGCTTGATTTCAACTGTACTGGTGGTGATAGGTGGACTTGAACCACCGACCCCAGCATTATGAGTGCTGTGCTCTAACCAACTGAGCTATATCACCGTCAACTTTTTCGGCACAAATTGTTGCGCTACCAAAAAGAGGGCGGCATTTTGCTGATTTAGTCTCGCCCTGTCAATTACAGTCTGACATTTTTAACTCGCTGTCTGGAAATTCCTTCAGCAGGTTGCGTACTTTCGCCTCGATTTCAGTATCCGCATTCGCAATCACGAACTGTGTGAACCTGAGTTTGCTGTTGCGTTCGCTCACCTTTGCAGTGCGCACGCCCTGCTTGCGCAGGCTGGCGAGATAATTTTCTGCCGCGCGTTCGGTGCGGAACACGCCAAGCGAAATGGCTCGCTGCCATTCTCCCGCCTCCTGCACCACGAAATAGTCATTTACGCCGAGCGCCTTCAATTGAGCGATCTTGCGCTGCACTGCGGCCTGATTCTTCAGCGGCTGCATATAGACCCAGAATCCGGTCGGATGCTCAATCGTGCTTGTCTGCAACCGCGCGCCGAGATGCAGTTCAGACAACTTCTGCCGCGCATCTGCCAAGCCACTGCCGGAGAATTCGCCCCAGAACAAGCATTGTCTGATCTGCGGCGGGTTTGCCAGCTCGCCAATTAAACGGGGCGCGGGAGCGGAAGCCGGCTCGGCCAGCGCAACCGCAGAAGCTGCTGCAGGGGCTGGAGCCGCAACTGGCGGCGCTGATTCAGCCTTCGTTGGCGGAACTTCTTTCAGCAGAATCACCTTGTCTGCGTGCAACTCAGCCTGTGCGGCCAATGCCTCCGGATCCGCTGTCAGCATCCCGCCCCAGCGCATCCATGAAAACAACAGTGCATTGGCCAACAACAGCCCCCATGCAAGTTTCTTGCTCATTCTTCGATCTCTCCCAATATCTGCAGCCCGTGCAACACCAAATGCTCGTCATGTTCACATGGCACGGGCAAACCATGTATCACCCTGTTCGATGCGCCACCACTCACTAAGCAACGCACGCTGCTCTCGCGCTGTTGCAGCAGGCCGAACTGATGCAGGATCGCCCCCTGCGTCGCCCGCACTGCACCGCTCAGCATGGCATCTGCGGTTACCTGCGGGAAGTCCTGCAAAGCACCGGCCTCGTCCGCCAACTGCGCTGTATTGGCACTGAGGCTGCTCAGCATCAGCGATATCCCCGGCAGGATCAAACCGCCCAGAAACTCTCCTTGCGCGGATAGCGCATCAATCGTAGTCGCGGTACCGCAATTGGCGACCAGACAGGCACCGGACGCACGATGGCGCGCGGCGATCAGCGCTGACCATCGATCACTGCCAAGCTGTTGCGGCGCACGGTAACCGTTGCGAACACCGCAGCGTTCAGCCTCGGCCCGCATGAACGCGGGGACACACTGCAAAGCGGCGAGACGTTCACGCAACTTCGTTGCGATCGCATCGCCCGCCACATTGGATACTACAACGCGGGAATGCGGTGTTATCTCGCCGATCAAAGTCGGCAATAGTTCCAGTTCGCCATTTTCGAACACGCCTTGACGCAGCCAGGCACCATTTTCCACCAGCGCCCATTTGCATCGACTGTTCCCGATATCCAGCAACAGCATGCTATTTCCCCCTCAGGCTGACTTCTCCGGAATGGAACTCGCGCAAACCTTCCGTCGTTTCCACACGCAATGCGCCCTCGTCCGTCACACCCAGCGCGACACCTTCGATACGTTTGCCATCCGGCATCAACATCTCGACAGGGCGATGATCATATATATGAGCGCTTTCCCATTCCTTGCGCAATGCGGCGAAACCGTTCACTGAGAATTCGCGCAGCATGGACTCCAGTTGTTTTAGCAAGATCGACAGCACCTTGTTGCGTTGATCGGGCGGCACGCCGCAGGCCGACAAATCGCCTACCGCCTGGCCGATCTTTGCACCATCCGCAGGCGCAGCCAGATTCAGCCCGATACCGATCACCACCGCGCTGGGCCCCAACATGTCGCCCTGAGCTTCGAGCAATATGCCGGCAAGTTTGCCCGATGGCAGCATCACATCGTTAGGCCATTTCAAGCCGGCAGCTTGCACCCCCAGCTCGCGCAATGCGCGCATCATGGCAACCCCCACGGCCAGACTCAGCCCCGACAAGGCAGCCAAGCCGCATTCAAAACGCCACAACAACGAGAAGGTGAGCGCATCACCCAGACTGGCATGCCAGCTTCGTCCCAAGCGCCCGCGTCCGGCACTCTGCCACTCCACCGCGATCACTGTGCCGCTTGTTGCACCGCGCGATGCGGCCTGCAGCAGCAACGCGTTGCTGGAAGTCGCGTAGTCGAGTATCTCCAGATTCAGCGCGGCACCGGCTTCAGCAAGGATAGCCACTTTGTCCAGCCAGCATATAGGACGGGACAACCGGTAGCCGCGTCCGCGCACACTATGCAACTCCACGCCGTATCGCGCCACGTCTTGCAATGCGTTGTGCACGCTGGCACGGGACATATCCAGTTGTCGCGCCATATCCTCGCCGGAATGGAATTCGCCGTCCGCCAGCAAGCGCAGCAGGGCGAACGTCAGCGGCTTGGGGGCAACGTTGCAAGCGGTATTCATTGCGCCAGATCGACACAAGGAGACACTCCGCCTTGCTCCAGGAACGCCATGATCTCTTCGCGTCGTTTAAACGCATCCTGATAACCCAGATCGATCAATGCACGGCAATAGTATTTGTCGAACAGCAGATAGCTCACCAGGTTCGCGCCGCTGCCGCGCATCACACCCGCTAGACGCAGCAGCAAGCGTATGGTCCATGGCAGGTTCCGGATATAGCGCTCGGCGATCTTCTCCAGCGGCTGGCTGGGCGATATGACCAGGGCTTCGACATGGCGCAGATCAAGACTCTTGTGCAACTCCACAGGGATGGCACTGAGTGTTCTGTTGATACTTTGCAAACGCTCCAGATCGACTTCCAGACCGTCGATGAAGATGCTGTCCAGCGCATGGCCGGCTATCTCGGCCAGCGACGGGTAGTGCTCGATCTTGGGGCGTTTCTCCTCGTCTTCCCCGGCACTGTGCCCCACTCCGACCACCAGCACGCGCTGCGCCCCCAGATGCAGCGCGGAACTGACAGGCGCGATCTGCCGCACCGAGCCGTCGCCGAAGAATTCCCGGTTCACATGCACTGCCGGAAAGATAAAAGGGATGGCGGAAGACGCCAGCAGATGTTGAATATCGATCTGGGTCGGCACACCGATGCGGCGTGTTCGCTTCCAGGGTTTGATGTCCGGTGCGCCCTGATAGAAAGTCACCGATTGGCCGGAGCTAAATCCGGAAGCCGTGATGCTCACCGCATGCACCAGTCCGTCATCGATATGGCGCTGTATCAATTCGCAGGGCAGGGCCCGTTCCAGAAACGTGCGCAGCGGACTGTTATCCAGCAGCGAGACGCGGTTGAGCCAGTTGCTGCCCAGCACGCTCAGCAGCAGGCCGAATACCCAGCGCAGAGTGTTACTCAAGACACCGAGCGCATCCGCGCGGTAGATTTCGGTCACATGGGCATTGTTCCAGATGTTCAGCAGGTGGCGTACCCCCTTGCGGAAATGGCGCGCATTCACTGCCAGCGCAATCGAGTTCAGGGCACCGGCTGACGTACCCGAGATGACTTTGAAAGGAATTGGTGCCCGATAAGGCAGAAACTCGGCGACGGCTTTCAGCACGCCAACCTGATAGGCCGCACGCGCGCCGCCGCCGGTAAGGATCAGTCCGATCGTCTCCTTTTGCATGGCTCAAGCCGCCGAATGGGCCTTCACGGATTCGAGTGCATCCTGCAAGGTCTCCTCGGGGAGCGCGTTAATCATCTCGGACAGCAACTCGGCGGCATCCACCGCCTGCGTCTGCAAGCACATGGCATCCGCATTCGCCACCAGCACCGCCGCCGCGCCCACCACTCTGAGCAGACGATTGCGCTCGGCCATCAACATTTCAACTTCTTTGCTCAGCAGATCCACTTCCTGTTTATCCATTACTCACTCCTGGTTTTTACGCCGGCCACCGCCAGCGCACTCATGTTCACGATACGACGCGTTGTCGCTGTCGCTGTCAGAATATGCGCGGACTTGTCCGCGCCCAACAGGATGCTGCCGATGGTGATGCCATCGCCCGCAGTCATCTTGAGCAGATTGTAGGCGATATTGGCCGCATCCAGATTGGGCATCACCAGCAGATTGGCCTGGCCTTTCAATTTCGCCTCGGGGAACAGTTGCTCGCGGATCTTTTCTGACAAGGCCGTATCGCCGTGCATCTCGCCCTCCACCTCCAGCTCCGGTGCCATTTGCGACAGTAACGTTCTGGTATGCGCCATCTTGCGCGCCGAAGCATCGTCGTGGCTGCCGAAGTTGGAATGCGACAGCAGCGCGACTTTCGGCGTCAGCCCGAAGTAACGCACCTCTTCCGCCGCCAGCATGGTCAGCTCCGCCAGCTGCTCGGCAGTCGGATCGAGGTTCACATGCGTGTCGCAGATGAACAGCGTGTGCTTGGGCAACAGCAGGATGTTCATCGCGCCGTACACGCTGCTGCCGGGACGATGGCCGATCACTTCGTCGATATAACGCAGATGGTACAGCGGCTGGTCCACCGTGCCGCACAGCATGGCATCCGCCGCGCCCATGTGCACCAGCATCGCCGCGATCAGCGTGCTGCGCCGGTGCATCTCGCGCTTGGCCACCTCTGGGGTCACGCCGTCGCGCGCGCGCAGGCGGTGATATTCCATCCAGTATTCACGGTAACGCGGATCGTCGTTCGGATCGACCAGTTCGAAATCCTGACCGGGCCGGATGCGCAGCCCCAGCCGCTCGATGCGCGTGGCGATCACATCCGGCCGGCCGACCAGTATCGGCTGCGCCAAGCCTTCGTCCACCACCGTCTGCACCGCATGCAGCACGCGCTCGTCTTCGCCTTCCGCATACGCCAGGCGATGCCTAGTCTTCTTCGCCAGATCGAACACCGGCTTCATCAATAAAGTCGAGTGATAGACGAAGCCGGACAGATGTTCGATATAGGCGCGCATATCGGGTATGGGACGTGTCGCCACGCCGCTGTCCATGGCAGCCTGTGCCACGGCGGGGGCGACCTTGTAGATCAGGCGCGGATCGAAGGGTTTGGGGATCAGATACTGCTCGCCGAAGCTCAGGCTCTCGTCGCCGTAAACCGCCGCCACTTCATCCGATTGCTCGGCCCGCGCCAGTGCGGCGATGGCGCGCACGGCGGCCTGCTTCATCTCTTCATTGATAGCGGTCGCGCCCACATCCAGCGCACCGCGGAAGATGTAGGGAAAGCACAGCACGTTGTTCACCTGGTTCGGATAGTCCGAACGACCGGTCGCCAGAATGGCATCCGGTCGCACCTCCAGCGCCAGCGCAGGCAAAATCTCGGGATTGGGATTGGCCAGCGCGAAGATCAGCGGTCGCGCAGCCATCTGCTGCACCATCTCCGGCTTGAGCACGCCGCCCGCCGACAGGCCAAGGAACACATCCGCCCCGGCGATGACATCCGCCAGCTTGCGCTGCGGGATGTCGCGCGCATAGCGCGCCTTGTTGTCGTCCATCTCCTCGCTGCGTCCCTTGTACACCACACCTTTGATGTCGGTGACGACGATGTTCTCCATCCTCACGCCGAGGCTCACCAGCATATCCAGACAGGCCAATGCCGCCGCACCCGCACCGCTCGCCACCAGCTTGATGTCCTCGATGTTCTTGCCGACCACCCGCAGACCATTCAGCAATGCCGCGCCGACGATGATGGCCGTACCGTGCTGGTCGTCGTGGAACACGGGGATTTTCATGCGCTCGCGCAGCTTGCGCTCGATGTAGAAACATTCGGGGGCTTTGATGTCTTCCAGATTGATGCCGCCGAAAGTGGGCTCCAGCGCGGCGATGATGTCGACCAGTTTTTCCGGGTCGTTCTCGGCGATCTCGATGTCGAACACATCGATACCGGCGAACTTCTTGAACAGCACGCCCTTGCCTTCCATCACCGGCTTGGACGCCAGCGGACCGATGTTGCCCAACCCCAGCACCGCCGTGCCGTTGCTGACGACGGCGACCAAATTGCCGCGCGCGGTGAGGCTGCGCACTTCGGCGGGGTCGCGCACGATCTCTTCGCATGCCGCCGCCACGCCCGGCGAATAGGCCAGCGCCAGATCGCGCGCCGTGTGCAACGGCTTGCTCGGCTGCACGGTGATCTTGCCCGCCGGGGATTGGCGATGGTATTTCAATGCGGCTTCACGTATCAGCTTGTCCATACTGTCCTCGCTATTCAGGTTCAGCTCATCCAGCTTTTGCATGGGTTAAAGACCAGATTAGCCGGTAGTTCGAAAATCGTGTTTGCTCACCGAGTGCTCCCCCGCCGTACTTACCCCTAGCGCTCCAGCCGCAAGGTCTCCAGCGTGCGCTTGCGCACCGCATGCAACAACGGCACATCATCATCCAGCGACGAACCGTAAGACGGGATCATCTCCCGCATCTTGTTCTGCCATGCTGCACTCTTCATGCGCGCTTTGAAGCAGCGCTCGATCACCTCGATCATGGCCTGCACCGAGGTCGAGGCACCGGGCGAAGCACCCAGCAATGTCGCCAGCGTGCCGTCCTGCGCGGTGACGATCTCGGTGCCGAATTCCAGCTTGCCGCCTTTGGTATCGCAGTTCTTGATGATCTGCACGCGCTGCCCCGCCGAGGCCAGCTCCCAGCCGTTCTCGCGCGCATTGCCGAAGAAATCGCGCAGCGCACCGACACGGTCCTTGTGCGACTTCAGCGCCTCGCCGATCAGGTAGCGCATCAGCGGCAGGTTGTCGCGCGCCACCGACAACATGGGTTTGAAGTTGCCCGACTTGAGCGAACCGAACAGGTCGAAGATCGAGCCTTCCTTGAGGAACTTGGTGGTGATGCTGGCGAACGGCCCGAACAGCAGCACCGACTCGCCTCCCAGGATGCGCGCATCCAGATGCGGCACCGACATCGGCGGCGCACCCACCGCCGCCTTGCCGTACACCTTGGTCGTATGCTGGCGCACGATCTTCGGATCGTGGCAGATCAGCCACTGGCCGCTGACCGGGAAACCGCCGTAGCCCTTCGCCTCGGGGATGCCGGACTTCTGCAGCAGCGGCAGCGCGCCGCCGCCCGCGCCGAGGAACACGAAACCCGCCTCGACGGTGCGCGTCTTGTCGTCGTGCGTATCCTTCACGCGCACATGCCAGCGTCCGTCGTCGTGCTGCTTGAGGCCGGTGATGGTGTTGTTCAGCTTCAGTTCGAAATTGGGCAGCTTGAGCAGCGCCCGCACCAGCTTGCGCGTCAGGAAACCGAAATCCACATCGGTGCCGTGCTGCACCTGCGTCGCCGCCACCGGCTCCTTGCCGTCGCGCCCCTGCATCACCAACGGCATCCACTCGCGCAGCAGCGCCGGATCGTCGCTGAACTCCATCTCCTCGAACAGGTGGTGCGTATGCAGCGCCGCATAACGCTTGCGCAGGAATTCGACGTCCGCCTTGCCGCGCACGAAACTCTGGTGATACACAGGATTGATGAACTTCTCCGGCGTTGGCAACAGCCCCTGATCGACCAGATAGGACCAGAACTGCAACGACACCTCGTACGCCGCATTGATCTCCAGCGCGCGCTTGATGTTCACGCTGCCGTCCGCCGCCTGCGGCGTGTAATTCAACTCGCAATAACCGGCATGCCCGGTGCCCGCGTTGTTCAGCCCGTGCGAACTCTCGTTCGCCACCTTGGACAGACGTTCCACCATCATGATCTTCAGAGAAGGATCGAGCTGCGCCAGCAACTTGCCCAGCGTCGCGCTCATCACCCCCGCCCCGACCAGCAACACATCCACTTTCTTGTTCGACATCTTCAGACTTTCTCCACGCGCATCACGGGCGCGCTTTCCCTTCGCATTATCCCTGCCGCAGAAACTGCGGCACCAACATTATGAATGCAACGGCTGCGCCACCAGCTTCACACCCAGCGCAGTGCACACCCGGCTGATCGTCTCGAAGCGCGGCTGCGCATCCGGCCTGAGCGCCTTGTACAAAGCTTCGCGCGTCAAACCGGAAGCCGCGGCGATATCCGTCATGCCGCGAGCGCGGGCAATATCGCCCAGCGCGGCAGCCAGCAAAGGCGCATCGTTCTCCGACAGGACAACCGTCAGGTATTCGGCGATCGCCTGCTCGCTGTCGAGATATTCAGCCGCATCGAAATCGGGAATATCGGCAATGCGGATTTTCTTGGTCATGGCTCACTCCTCAATCTTGGCTGCAAGTTTCACAGCCTTGGCAATATCGGCGGATTGCGTGGACTTGTCGCCCCCGCCCAGCATCACAATCAACACCTCGCCGCGCTGGATGTAATACATGCGCCAGCCCGGCCCAAAATGTTCACGCATCTCAAACACCCCGTTACCGACCGCTTTAACGTCGCCCAGATTACCCAGCGTAGCTTTGCGCAAGCGCACCACCAGACGGCGCTGTGTCACACCGTCACGAATGCCAGCCAACCAATCGTTGAATTCAGCAGTGCGTTTAATTGCGAACATGCGGCGATTGTAATCGAACGATTACGCCAATTCAACCTGCAGGCAGGCGATATGCCACATATTCCGGCAATCACAACCGCCCTTTGTTGTCATGACTACCATTTAGAAAGAAGCCGGACGCGCCAAATCACGCGACCTTGGTGGATCGAACTCGATATCGCCCGCGTCCATCGTATCTATCAGCACACGCCTGAAACAACGATCCATCTCCCCGATCATGTCTGCGGAAACAGGCCGCTTCGGCATCGCAGCGGCCACCGCCTCCAGCCGCGCGATCTCGCGCACCAGAAATTCATGGATAGCAGGCATGCGCGGCCCGCTCTCAAGTTCTGCAGCCGACCTTTTCAGTTCGATCAAATGCGCAATGGCAGCCTTCAACCCAGCTTCATCCACCACGCCTTCAACCAGCTCATCGAACACCATAGGCACCACACCCAAGCCGCGCTCGATCCACAAGCAAGCCAGCACCGGACGCAGCACATAAAAATACTTCTTCAGCCACACCGTCTCGCCTTGCAGATATTCGCGGAAGTTCCCCTTCGCCATGTGCAGATAGTGATGCAGGCAGGCTGTCGGCTGATAGAGATCGCGAGCCAGTGCGCGCAACGCGGAAACTGATGCCTCATCCTCCCGATACACAATGGGCGAAGACAGCCACTCCAGCAGCACCGGGTTCGACTTCTTCATCAAACGCAGCGCCTTGCGCAAATCCCAGCCGTTCACATCCAGCAGATCATCGATAGGCAACTCGATCACATCGCGTCCCTCCTCCACCGACAGATACCAGTCACGCGGATGGCAATAGATAAAGCGCACATCCCAATCGCTATCCTCCGAAGCGAAGCCCCAGCCACGACTGCCGGATTCGCAGGCATAGAGGATGCGGACGTTATGATCGGATTCAATGCCGTCCAATGCGCGCTGTATCGCAGATTCCATAACCCCTCCAAATAAAACGCGGCCCGCAATGGGGCCGCGAGTGTGATGCGGATACTGTGCAGTAGAACCGAAGCTCATTCTGACCGCCTCACGACTCGCATCGTAGAGACATTCTCCTGTCACCACAAGAAACGCACCGTCATCGCAAGAAAAGTGCGAAGCATAGCGTTCACGACCGATCTTTTTGCACCGGGAATCTGGCGTGCCAGAAATTGGGGCGTCTTCTTTGATGGGCCACCGAAACGATCACAACCGCATCAGTTTCGACTGCATAGAAAAGACTGTATGGAAAATTGCGCATCACCTTGCGGTGGATATCCGAACGGATGACCGGCGCGGCAAGCGGCGCTTGCGCCACCTCGGAAGCCGCGCGATGCACGGCTGCAACAAACGCAATACCCACCCCGGCCGCCTCGCTCTCGTAATAACGCGCCGCCTCGCGGAACTCCTCATCCGCTTCGGGCAGGAATTCGATCTTCACGACAGCTCGGAAAGTGCGCGGCGGAACACCTCATCGGCAGGGATAGCTTGCGTACGCCCGGCGCGATAGGCTTCAAGGCGGCGCTCCGACTCCTCCAGCCACATCCGCTCCAGCTCCGAAGGCTTGGGCTCATCCAGGCTCAAAATCAACTTGCCCGCCAGCGCCGCGCGTTCTTCGATATCCAGCGCCAGCGTCTCCTGGGTCAGCGTTTCGATGTTCGTTTGCATGATGCGCACTCCTGTTCACTACACGTTTTCATTCTAGCACCCGGCCCACGCCAGATTCGGCATTGTAGGGTGTCAATAAGCGAAGCGCATTGCGCCGTATGGAAACCAGAAACATCCGGCGCATTACGGCTATCGCCTAATGCGCCCTACACGCGCTCATTTATCATCGTCCAGCCACATCCCCAACAAGATGCCTGCCACCAACGTCTTGCCCAAGCCACGTTTCGTTTGCCTGACCGGTTTGCTTTCCTCGCCGGGATCATCGAAGACAAGCGAGATGAACCCGAGCAGCATCACGATACCGATACCCAACACAAACAAACCAATGGCCCACGTGATAAATGTATCCATTGCACCTCCCGAAAATACCGCCCAGACAGAACCACACTCACCATGACGCCACCCGCGCCAGATAAAACGCCTGCCATCGTAGGGCGTCAGCATTGCGCCACATGAAAGCCTGCAATCATTCGGCGCAACGGCTATCGACTAATGCGCCCTACGCGCTCTCCCGAAGCTCTCTAGCTGGTAACTGAACAATATTGAGCCATTTATCCCCGCCTCGATTTTGACCGTCTTCCCAGGTTCGCTTATCGCTACGAGTCCGCCACTCAGCCATACCATTCGAACAACACTCGGCCATTTGTTATCGTTCTCACCCATAGTCGATATACCACCCTGCCCGGTCAGATTGTCGAACGCGCCAGATTCAAAGCCAGCAACCGCCGCAATATCTCGTCATCACTCATCTCCGCCGTATAGTCCTCCCAGCCGTAAGCCTTGGCGACGGCGGCATCCAGCATTTTGTGGGCGTTGTCCAGCCAGGCTGGACGGGCGTTGTAGAGGTTGGTGAGGGTGCGCTTTTTCAGGTCGGCTTCATGGCCGAGTTTCGCGACGGGGCGTGCGGGGTAGCCTGATTTTTCTTCTTCGGGCGTGCGCACCCAGTCCGTCCATTCGGTCGGGTTGAGCCAGTTGTTGCGGAGTTCGTTCAGTTTCTGTGCGGCGGTAGCAATCTCTGCACTAACAGCAACGTTCGATAATTCCGGGAACGGGAAGGTCTCAAAAGTAGTGGTCGGCGTATAGCGCGGGTCATTGCCGACTCCATGCCAAGAACAAACAGCTAATGCCCATAGTTCATGGAAGCGAGAATGCAAGATTCCGAATGTCGTGTCATCGGATCGGGCAATGACGATCAACTTCTTGTCTGGCAACACGCTACCATCCAACCAGACAAACACTCGGTGTTTGGAAACCTCAGGGGTCGCAATGTAGCGCGCCATGCCTTTGAGTGCTGCGCGCATTGCGATGCGAGGCTCTCCATGACGCCACCAATATTTGCGATAAGCCTCGCGATTGTTTTTCTCTCTTTCCGGCTTGACGTGTTGCACCACATACGCGAACGGCGTTTCGTACAACGCCGCATCGGCTTCGTTCATCGACGTGCCGTAATCGATGATCCAGCCATCGCGCGATCGGCGTGCCACATCCATCCCGTTCCATGAAGGCTTGAGCACTTCGCTGTTCGGCTTGCCGTTCGGGTTCGGCTGTTTGAGCCATTGCCGCGCAAGTTCGCCATCGATATCGAATGCACCTATCTTCTGCGAACCTTGAAAGCTAACTCCGGCATTCTCTTTCAGTGGTTTTGCCTGAGTGAGATTCAGCCCTGCCCCTGCGGTAAGGTCGGCATGGATGGCGGCAACGGGCTGACCGTCAAGAACGCCACCCTCACCCCCAGCCCCTCTCCCGGCGGGCGAGGGGAGTTGACCGCTTCCCTCTCCCGCCGGGAGAGGGATCGAGGGTGAGGGAGATTTGCCGAAACACACCAGCGACACACGCACCGCCGCGCCTTCGTTGATCCATTCTTCGTCGCTCCAGGCATTGAAGATCTTCGAGGTCTCGCAGATGCGAGAAAGCACATCCTGATTCGCACCACCGCGTATCGAATTGGTGGCGACCAAGCCCGCTCGCTGGCACTTGCCGGCTTCGATTTGCGCCCGCGCTTTCTCGAACCAGTAAGTGACAAGATCTGCCCCGCCCGGCACGCGACCTTCATAGAGCTTGCGTAGCTTATCGGTGTATCGGTCGCCCAGTTCGCCTCGCATCTTGCTGCCACCAAGAAAAGGTGGATTGCCGACGATGGCATCGACGGTGGGCCAAGCGGCTTCGCTTGTAAGCCCCTCTCCCGCCGGGGGAGGGGTTGGGGTGGGGGAACGCTCTTTCATTTCCGGCGCACCCCCTCCCTCAATCCCTCCCCCGAGGGGAGAGGGAAGCAACATCAGCGCATCGCGGTTCTCGATATGGTTGAGCGGTTGCAGGATGGGATCGCGGCGGATGGGGTAGCCGTTCTTGAGCATCCACTGTATCTCGCCGATCCACACGGTGACGCGCGCCAGTTCTGCTGGCATACACGTTGAGTTCGATGCCGTAGATGTTGGCGGGCGAGACTTCGATACTGACCTGGCGATGCAGGCCGAGCTGTTCGGCTTCGAGGTTGGCTTTGTGTTCCAGGTCTTTCAGTGCACGCAGGGCGAGGTATAGAAAGTTGCCGCTGCCGCAGGCGGGGTCTAGCACCTTGAAGTTCTTGAGCCGTTCCAGATAGGTGTAGAAAACAGCCTGTGCTTCGCGCTCTGCTTTATCGTTGTGCTTCTTGCTTTTGGCGAGATTCTTTTCGATCTGCACCTTCGCCGCTTGCCATTCCGCAGTCAGCGGCTCGACGATGACAGGATCGATGATGCGCATGATGGAGAGTTGGTCGGTGTAGTGCGCACCGAGTTGTGAACGCTTCTTGGGATCAAGGCCCCGCTCGAACAGTGTGCCGAAGATGGAAGGTTCGATGCCGCTCCAGTCCAGCCGCGATGCCTCCAGCAGCGTCTGAATCTCTTGCGCTTCGAGCGGCAGCACTTCGGTCTTTTCAAACAGGCCGCCGTTAAAGTAGGCGATGTCTTCCAGCGCGAAGTCTCCGCCCTTGCGCATGGCGCGGAACAGTTCCTCGAAACGACTGCTGAGTTTGGCAGGATCGGTCTGGCTCTTATCGAGCAGGCGCTCGAACAATTTGCCGGGCAGCAGGCCCGCATCTTCCGCGAACAGGCAGAACAGACATTGGTTGAGGAAGTGCGCCACAGCCTGCGGCGCATGGCCGCGTGCATTCAGCGATTGCGCGAGGTCGGAGAACTTGCCTGCCGCTTCTTCGGTGATCTGCGAGATGGTGCGCTTGGGGTGGAACTTGTCCGGGTCGGTGAACAACCAGCGCAGCTTGTCTAGGTTGGCGGGTTCACTGATGTCCTGCAACGCGATGGTGTGCACTTCGCTGGGCGCGTTGGTGAAATGAGTGTGTATCTGGATGATCTGCGTGTCGCACACCACCAGCAGCGGCGGATTGTCCAGCGCCAGCGCGTAAGTCATCAGTTGCTTGAGCGCGGCATCTAGATTGCGGTCCGGCGCTTTGTATTCGATGGCGAAAAATCCGCGCTTCCAAACATCGGCCCAGCCATGCTTGCTACCGGTCTTGCTGACGCCGCGCTCGTAGCAATAGGTATCTACACTGGCAGGGCTGGGTATTTCGGCACCGACCAGCGCACACAGATCGGCGAAATGCGCCTGATAACTTTGTCGTTCGTTGAGTGTGCTGCCTTGCCACTTGGCTATGAATTCGCGCGGGGTCATTGTTTGCATCCGGTTAGAGTTGCCGAATCTTGCTGGAAAACATCGTGCGGAACAAGCACGCAGAATATATAGACATTCGTCTCCGGCTACGTTTCAGCCCTCCCCCGTTGTGAGAGGGAGCAAAACCCATCAGAGTCGTAGGGTGCGCTTGCGCACCAGAGCAAACTGGTGCGCAAGCGCACCCTACCTTTGACGACCCCGGACAAGCGCGGAGCGATCAGAGGCTTTCCAGAATCTTCTGCAAGCGCTTCGCCGACACGATCACCGGCGTCTTCAGTTCCTGTGCGAACAGCGATACGCGCAGCTCCTGCATCATCCAGCCGAAGTCTTCCAGCCGTTCGTCGCGAGAGCCTTGCTGGGCTTGCAGGCGGCGTTGCCATTGCTGCTGCAAAGGCTGCAACTGCGCCAGATTCGTCGCGTCGCGCGCGGGGTTGCCGCGCAGCTTCTCCAGCCGCACGTTGATGGCCTTCAGGTAGCGCGGCATGTGCTGCATGCGTTCGTAAGGGGTGCGGGCGACCCAGCCTTTGCCGAGCAGACTTTCCAGCTGCTGGCGGATGTCCTGTTGCGCCTGTCCATGTGCTTTGAATCCGGGCAGTGCTTTTTGCAGCGCCTGATGTTCGGTCAGCACCGTGCCGACCAGCCGCGCGATCTCCTGCCCCACCAGATTGAGGCGCGACTTGGCGTCCTTGCAGCGCGCATTGAAGGTCTTTTCGCTGTCCGGCAGCGGGGCGTTCAGACAGCAGCGGTCGAAGGTGATGCTGAGTATCTGTTGTTGCATCTCTTGCTGGCTGCCGAAGGGCAGGAACAGCATGACCATCTTCTGCAGGTCGGGCAGGTTCTTCTCCAGGAATTTCACCTGCTCTTTCAAAGCCAGCATGAACAGGCGGCGCAGCCCGGCGCGATGCACGGCCTGCGCTTCGTCGGCGGTATCGAAAGCTTGCAGCGTCACCGCATCGCCCTCGTCGTGCAGCGCGTTGAACACTGTCACCTGTTGACCGGCACGCGGCACTTGGGTGGTCTCGGCGAAGTCGCCGAAGGTCCATGATGTGTAGCGCTCCTTGTTGCTTGCGACTGCGGCCTGCGCCTGCTTCACCGGCGTACTGGCGGCCAGCGTCGCCTTGGGTGCCCACTCGCCGCGAAGTTGCAGGAAGTTGCGCCCCATACCGAGCTGCCGCCCATGTTCGTCGATGACGCGGAAGTTCATCAGCAGATGCGGCGGCAGTTGTTCCAGACGGAAAGCATCCAGCGGCACATCGACTTGTTTCTGTTCGCGCATGTAGCGTGCGATGGCTTGCAACAGCGAGAGGTCGCTTGGCTTCACTTCGCTACAGAAAGCGGCGGCGAACTCTGGTACCGGCACGCAATGACGGCGCAGTTTCTGCGGCAGCGACTTCAGCAGTTGCGCCACCTTCTCCGCCAATATGCCCGGCACCAGCCATTCACAACGCGCGGACTGCACCTGGTTGATGAGCGCCTGCGGCACGGTCAGCGTGACGCCGTCGTCGTTCTTGCCCGGCGCGAAGTTGTAGGCCAGCGCGTAGCTCACGTTGTTCATCTGCAACTGCGGCGGGAAGTGCTCGGTGGTGATGCCGGCCGCCTCGTGGCGCATCAGATCGTCTTTTTTCAGATACAGCAGTTTCGGATTTTCGCGCTCGGCTTCCTTGCGCCACTTCTCGAAATCCGCGCCGTTGTGCATGCCCTTGGGGATACGCGCATCGTAGAAGGCGAAGATGAGTTCGTCGTCCACCAGCACGTCGGGACGGCGCGATTTGTGTTCCAGCGCTTCGATGTCTGCGATGAGTTTCTGGTTGTGCGCAAAGAACGGTGCCTGCGTGTTGAACTCGCCTTCCACCAGTGCGGTGCGGATGAACACCGCGCGCGACTCTTCCGGGTCCATCGGCCCGTAGTGCACGCGCTTCTTCGGATTGATGAGCAAGCCGAACAGGGTGCTGCGTTCCCACGCGGCGACCTGCGCCGCTTTCTTCTCCCAGTGCGGATCGAAGTAGCTGCGTTTCAGCAGATGCGCACCGACCTCTTCCAGCCATTGCGGTTCGATGCGTGCCACGCAGCGTGCATACAAACGCGTGGTCTCCATCAACTCCGCCGCAAGCACCCACTTCGCACCCTTCTTCGCCAGCACCGAATTGGGCGCGATGAAGAACTTGGTCTCGCGCGCGCCCAGGTAGTGCGGTTCGTTCACCGCACGCGTACCGATGTTGCCGATCAGACCGGTGAGTAGCGCCTTATGGATCTGCTCATAGCTTGCAGGCTGTTCGTTGAAGCGCATGTTCATCTCGGACATCTGCGCGTGCAGTTGCTGATGCAGCTCGTGCCACTCGCGCAGACGCAGCGGTGACAGGAAATGACTGCGGCACTCGTTCGCCCACAACTTGTTGTTCTTCTTGTGCTGCACGCCCTTCTTGAACCAATCCCATAATTTGAGATAAGCGAGAAAATCCGAACGCTCGTCGTTGAAGCGCTGGTGCGCGGCATCGGCCGCTTCGCGCCGCTCCGCAGGCCGGTCGCGCGGGTCTTGCAGCGACAAGGCGCTGGCGATGATGACGATCTCGGTCAGACACTGGTATTGCTTGCCGGCGAGCAACAGGCGCGCGATCTTGGGATCGAGCGGCAGCTTGGCCAGTTCGTGACCGATGGGTGTCAGCGCTCTGCCCCCTCTCCCTCCGGGGGAGGGCTGGGGAGGGGGAACACTCTCGGATATCGCACCCAACTCTGTCAGCAACTGATAGCCGTCCGCGATCGCGCGCGAACCCGGCGGTTCGATGAAGGGGAAATCGGCCACATCGCCCAGACCCAGTGCGCTCATGCGCAGGATGACGGTGGCCAGCGAGACGCGGAATATCTCCGGATCGGTGAACTCGGCGCGCTGCGCGAATTCCTCTTCGTCGTACAAACGGATGCATATACCGCTCATCACACGACCGCAACGACCGGCTCGCTGGTTGGCGGCCGAGCGCGCGATCTTCTCGATATGCAACTGCTCCACCTTCTGGCGGATGCTGTAGCGGTTGATGCGCGCCACGCCGGTGTCGATCACGTAACCGATGTTGGGCACGGTCAGAGAGGTCTCCGCCACATTGGTGGCCAGCACCACGCGGCGCTGGTTGCCGACCTTGAACACGCGGTCCTGCTCGACCGTGGACAGGCGCGAGAACAGCGGCAAGATCTCGATGCCTTTGTGCCGATGCTTGCGCAAGGCCTCGGCCGCTTCGCGTATCTCGCGTTCGCCGGGCAGGAACACCAGCACGTCGCCGCGCAGCCCGCCGATGGAGAGTTCATCCAGCGCGGAACAGATGGCCTGCGGCACATCCTGCATCTCGCCTTCTTCGTCTTTTTGCGGCGGGCGGTAGCGAATCTCGACGGGGTAGGTGCGGCCGGAGACTTGGATGATGGGAGCGTTGGAAGATACTGATGCTGACGCAGACATCCCCTCTCCCTCCGGGGGATTACCAGCGACTTGTCCGCTTGCGGGCTTAGTCGATTGGTTAGTAGTTCCACCAGGGTTAGGGAGGGGGCTCGCTATTAGTGCCTCAAAGATCCTTTGCAGAACCCCTTCCGTATTCGTCAGTGCTTCGTTATTCCAGAAGCGCAGGACTGTGATGCCTTGCGCTTGCAACCACGCGCTACGCACTTCGTCATGATCAAGTTGCGCCCCCTCTGCATGCTGACCGCCATCCAATTCGATTGCCAGTTTTGCCTGATGACAATAGAAATCGAGAATATATGCACCCGATGAGTGCTGCCGACGGAAGCCAAAGCCATGCATTTGATTCCTGCGTAGCAATTGCCAAAGCAGATTCTCGGCATCGGTTGCATTCTTGCGCAGGAGTCTGGCATGGGTGAGCAACGTTTCCGGAAGTGCGGCGTGAGGCTCAAGCCTCTCCCCCTCCCTATCCCTCCCCCGTTGGGAGAGGGGACTGGATCGCGAAGCATCATCATGCCCCTCTCCCACCGGGGGAGGGGTTGGGGAGGGGGAACCCGCCGCGAAGTGCTTCGCAAACCTGTCCGCATCCAGCGTAGCGGAAGTGATGATCAGCTTCAGGTCGGGCCGCTTGCGTAGCAACTGCTTGAAGTAGCCAAGTAGGAAGTCGATGTTCAGCGAACGCTCGTGCGCTTCGTCGATGATCAGCGTGTCGTATTGCTTCAACAGCGGATCGTGATGGATCTCGGCCAGCAAGATGCCGTCGGTCATCAGTTTGATGGCGGAATCGGGCGACACCTTGTCGTTGAAGCGCACCTTGTAGCCGACCAGTCCGCCCAGTTCGCTCTTCAGTTCCTGCGCGATGCGTGCGGCGACCGAACGTGCCGCCACGCGGCGCGGTTGCGTGTGACCGATGACGCCATGCACGCCGCGCCCGATGCTCAGACATATCTTGGGCAGTTGCGTGGTCTTGCCGGAGCCGGTCTCGCCGCAAACGATGATCACCTGATGTCTTTCGATCGCCTGCGCCAACTCGTCACGCCGTGCCACCACCGGCAAGTCGGCGGGATATTCGATCGCAGTGAGTTGCTGGATGCGCGCTAGACGGCGCTGGGCGATAGCGGACAGTTGCTGCGTCATGGCTGCTCCACACACAAGCTGGTGCAAGGGATGCCGTCACCATCGGTATCAAGCGTCTTCACACCGCAACGTGTCAGATAGAAATGCGCTTCGTCGCACGACTGCATCTGTTCGCAACGCGACTTCTTGCCGCAGGCCAGATCATAGGGCTCGAAGACTGCGCGGGATTTTGCTGCCGTGTGTTGTTTGTAATATGAAGGATGTCGCTTGCGCCACTCCCATGGTGCTTGCGCACTGGTTTGTGCCCACAGTCCACGGTGCGCTTGCTGCGCCTCGAGTTGCAATGTGATGAATGCCTTATTGCTGTGATGGAAAGAATATTCCCAAGCCATGCCCTGACGCACCAGCTCTTGATTCAGATCGCCACCATCCAACGTGATCGTGGCGACGGTGCGACCGTATTGATCGATGGCCCGACTCTCTACTTGCACCCTCTTCTTGTTCACGCGGGACTTTAGATATTCAGAAGATCGCTGGCCGAACGGCTGCGCCTTTTCCGGTGCATCGATATCGGCCAAGCGTAATTTGAGTCTTTGCTTATCGCGCAGCACCAGCACGGTGTCACCATCGATGACCGCGATCACATACGCTTCGAACGTCTCCGCCTGCGCCGCCCAACTCAGGCAACACAAAAGAACCCACCACCACTTCATATCAGGATGCTTTTGATGATCGCCATGCAGAACAGCGCGTAACCTGCCGCCAACAGATCGTCGAACATGACGCCGTGTCCGCCATGCCAGTGGGTATCGTAATAGCGGATGGGTTGCGGTTTGACGATGTCGAAGAAACGAAACAGGGAGAAAGCCAGCAATTGCCAGATCAAACCGTCCGGTGTGAAGAACAGCACCAGCAGGAAGGCCACCACTTCGTCCCAGACGATACCGCCGAAATCGGCTTCGCCCAGCGCCTTGCCGGTGATGTCGCACACCCACACGCCGATGAAATACATCCAGATCAGCGCGAAGATGAACATGGCGTCGCTAAGGTGCGCAGACATGTACCAGAAAAGCGGGAACGCGAGCAAAGTGCCTGCGGTGCCGGGTGAGCGCGGCACCAGCCCAAGCCCAAGCCCGAAAGCGAGCATGTGCGCGGGATGGCTGAACAGAAAGCGCCAGTCCGGTTTGACCTTCAAGACTTCATGCGAAGTGATCATAACCCTCCTTCGCGATCTGCATCACGCTGCCGTTCGCGGCACGCAATTTACAGCCTTGCCCGGAAACGATCTGACCGACACGCGTCAACGGCAAGTGCAACAGATCGGCGATCACTGCTATCTCCTCGCGATGCGCGAGCGGCGCGGTGAAACACAACTCATAATCCTCGCCGCCGGAGAGCACGCAGTCCTGTGCCAACACGTCCATCTCTTCGCCTGATGAAGCGAAATAGGACGATTTAGGCAGTCGGTCATAGCGCACCTCGGCTGCGACACCGGAGCTGTCCAGGATGTGTTTCAGATCGGCCAACAGTCCGTCGGAGATGTCGATGGCGCTATGCGCGATGTCGCGCACTGCCAACCCCAAGGCCACGCGCGGTTGCGGTTGCTGCAAGGCGGCGATGCAAGTGTGACGCGCGCCCTCTGGCAGATGCACCTGGTCTTGCAGTTGCGCCAAGCCCAAGGCTGCCTCGCCCAACACACCGGACACCCAGATATCGTCACCGACCTGTGCGCCGCTGCGGCGCAGGGCTTTGCCTTGCGGCACCTCGCCCATGATGGTCACGCTCAGATTGAGTGGCCCGCGTGTCGTGTCGCCGCCTATCAGTTCCACTCCGTGCGCTTCAGCCAGCGCGAAGAAGCCCTCGCTGAACGCCTGCAACCAATCATCATGTGCCTGCGGCAATGCCAGTGACAAAGTCGCCCAGCGCGGTTGCGCGCCCATGGCCGCCAGATCGGACAGATTCACCGCCAGCGTCTTGTGGCCCAGCTGGCGCGCATCGGTGTCGAGATAGAAATGCGTGCCGCCCACCAGCATGTCGGTGGACACTGCCAGTTCCATGCCGGGATTCACGCGCAGCAGCGCCGCATCGTCCCCCACACCCAGAATCGTGTTCGGGGTGGGGCGAGTGAAAAATTGCCGGATGAGATCGAATTCAGACATACAGCAAACCCTTCACCACAGAGACACGGAGACACAGAGAAAACCAAACCAAACCATAAGTCGGCTGCAAGGTTCTCTCTGTGTCTCTGTGGTGCAATTGAATCTACTTCGAATTGACTTCGACGGCACGCGCCAGCGCGGCCAGCTTGTCCAGCACGCCGTTGACGAACTTGTGTCCGTCGCTGCCGCCAAAGGTCTTGGCCAGCTCGACGGCTTCGTTGATCACCACGCGGTAAGGCACTTCCGGCTGATGGAACAGTTCGTATGCGCCGAGCAGCAGCACCGAGTATTCGACCGGACTCAACTCGTCCAGCGCGCGATCGAGCTGCGGCGCGATCTGCTCATCCAGCGCTTCGTGCTGGGCGATGGCACCGCGCAGCAGTTGCTGGTACAGCTCGCTGTCGTAGCGTCCCAGGCTCTTGTCGTCGCCCGTGCTGCGACCGATCTGCGTCGCGCTGCTGCCCGAGATCTTCCATTCGTAGATGCCCTGCAGCGCCAGTTCGCGCGCGCGGTGGCGCGGGCTGACGGCGACTTTCTTGGTATCGCTCATGCCAGTTCCCGCGCCAGATTGACCATCTCGATGGCGACCAGTGCGGCTTCCGCACCTTTCACGCTCATGCGTACTTCGGCCTGCTCGTCGGTGTCGGTGGTGAGGATGGCGTTGGCGATGGGCATGCCGGTCGCCAGTTGCACTTCGCCCACACCGCGCGCGGATTCGTTGGACACGATCTCGAAATGGTAAGTATCGCCGCGGATCACCGCACCCAGCGCGATCAGTGCATCGTAGTCGTGGCTCTCGGCCATCTGCCACAGTACCAGCGGGATCTCCAGCGCGCCAGGCACGGTGGCCAGCACGATGTCGTCGTCCGCCACACCGCTCTTCAGCAGTTGCGCATGACAGGCGGCCAGCAGACCGTCACATACGACATCATTGAAACGGCTCTGCACGATGCCGATACGCATGCCCGTGCCGTCCAGGTTCTTTTTTATCTCTCTCATTTTGTATCCTTGGAAGAACAATAACCCACGATCTCAAGGCCGAAGCCCGCCATGCTCGGCATCTTGCGTGCCGTGCCGATCAAACACATCTTGCCCACGCCGATGTCGCGCAGGATCTGCGCGCCGATGCCGTAACTCTTCGGATCCCATTTGCTCGCCGGATGTTCGGCATGGTCGTCGAACGCACGGGCCAACAGCGTCTGCGATGTCTCGTCCTGATGCATCAGCACCAGCACGCCACTGGGTGCCTGAGCGATCTTCTTCAACACCTCATGCACACTGGTGCTCTTCTCGTAGCTGGCCTGTTCCATGAAGTCCATCACCGACAATGGCTCGTGCACGCGCACGATCGTTTCCACCTCGGGCTTGATGTCACCTTTGGCCAGTGCCAGATGGGTGCGCTGCGTGCTCTTGTCGGTATAGGCGTACAACTCGAACTCACCGTAAGCCGTCTGCACGCTACGCTTGCCAACGCGTTCGATCAGCGTCTCGTTGTGCGCACGGTATTCGATCAGGTCGGCGATGGTGCCGATCTTCAGTCCATGCTGTTTGGCGAACGGGATCAGATCGGGCAGACGCGCCATCTCGCCGTCTTCCTTCAGGATCTCGCAGATCACCGAAGCCGGTGTCAGACCGGCCAGTTGCGACAGATCACAACCTGCTTCGGTATGACCGGCACGCACCAGCACGCCACCGTTCTGCGCCATCAGCGGGAAGATGTGGCCGGGCTGCACGATGTCTTGCGGCTTGGCACCCTTGTTCGCCGCGGCAAGGATGGTGCGCGCGCGGTCGGCGGCGGAGATACCGGTGGTGACACCGGTCGCCGCTTCAATGCTGAGCGTGAAGTTGGTCGCCAGCGGCAGGCCGTTCTCGCGCACCATCAGCGGCAGGTCGAGCTGCTTGCAATGCGCCTGCGTCAGCGTCAGGCAGACCAGACCGCGCCCGTGTTTGGCCATGAAGTTGACCATCTCCGGCGTGGCGAACTCTGCGGCGAATACCAGATCGCCCTCGTTCTCGCGGTCTTCCTCATCCACCAGCACGACCATGCGGCCGGCGCGTATCTCTTCGATGATCTCGTGGATCGGTGCCACATCTGTCATGTGTTCTGTTCTTTCTCTGCCTGCAGCATGCGTTCTACATAGCGCGCGATCAGGTCGATCTCCAGATTCACGCGCTTACCTTTTTCCAATTCGTTCAATGTCGTCACTTCCAGTGTGTGCGGGATCAGGTTCACCTCGAACTCGTTGCCCGACACATGGTTCACCGTCAGGCTCACGCCATTGACGGTGATCGAACCCTTCGTGGCAATGTATTTGGACAACGCATCCGGCGCGCGCACCACCAGACGCCAGCTCTCGCCGATGTCGTTGAATGCCGCCACTTCGCCCACACCGTCCACATGACCGCTTACCAAGTGGCCGCCGATGCGGTCGGACAGACGCATCGCTTTTTCCAGATTGACGTGCGCGCCCTGCTGCGCCAGCCCCGTGGTGCAATCCAGCGTCTCGCGCGACACATCCACCGTGAAGTCGTTGCCGTCGATCTCGACCACGGTGAGACACACACCATTCACCGCGATGCTGTCGCCCAACGCCACATCGTCCATGCCCAACACTTCGGTCGCCACGGTCAGACGCAGGCCGCCTTCGCGGTCGGCGACCTTTTTGATCATGCCTGCGTCTGCGATGATTCCACTAAACACGTTTCACCTCCGCTGTGATTCGTAGATCGTCGCCCACCCGGCGTACATCGCGCCAAGCCAGCTCCACCTTCTGTTCCAATCTCAGCAACTCGCCCAGATTAGCCATGCCGCGTGCGGCATCGCCCAATATCTGCGGTGCCAGATACAACACCAGTTCATCCACCAGCCCCGCTTGCAGCAATGCACCGTTCAGTTCGCGCCCCGCTTCCACCAGCACTTCATTGATGCCGCGCCGCGCCAGTTCACGCAGCACTTGCTGCAGATCGACCTGCCCGGTCGCATCGGCCAGCAGCAACACTTCCGCGCCTTGCTGCGCCAGTGCCGCGCGCTTTTCAACATCCTGCGATGCGGTGCAGACCAATACCTTTCCGCTTTGCAACATGCGCGCCGAAGGCGGCATGCGCAGCATGCTATCCAGCACCACGCGCAACGACTGCCGGTCGGTCGCGATACGCACATTCAACTGCGGATCGTCCGCCAGCACCGTGCCGATGCCGGTCAGCACCGCACAGGAACGCGCCCGCAGATGCTGCACATCCTGCCGCGCGGCCGCGCCGGTGATCCACTGGCTGACACCGTTCGCCAGCGCAGTGCGCCCGTCCAGACTGGCGGCGATCTTGCTGCGCACCCAAGGCGTGCCGCGCGTCATGCGCGACACGAAACCGATATTCATCTCTTGCGCCGCCGCTTCCATCAATCCGCTTTCGACTGCGATGCCTGCCGCACGCAGCCGCGCGATGCCTTGCCCGGCCACTTGCGGATTGGGGTCCTGCATGGCGCACACCACGCGCGCCACACCCGCTGTTATCAAAGCATCCGCACAAGGCGGCGTGCGCCCGTGATGGCTGCACGGTTCCAGCGTGACATAGGCTGTCGCGCCGCGCGAATTTTTTCCGGCAGCGCGCAGGGCATGCACTTCCGCATGCGGCTCGCCTGCCCGCACATGCCAACCTTCGCCGACAAGTTCATCGCCCTTGACCAGCACGCAGCCGACACGCGGATTGGGCGAAGTCGTGTTCAGCCCCTGCGCCGCCAGTTGCAGCGCCCGTGCCATCCACTGACTGTCGGCCGCATGCATGATCAGTCCGTCTTGCGGCGGCGCACCGGTTTGCGCATGGCATCCACCTCGTCGGTGAAGTCGTCCACATCCTGAAAACTCTTGTACACCGAGGCGAAGCGGATGTAGGCCACCTTGTCCAGCTTCAGCAACTCCTTCATCACCAGCTCGCCGATTTGGCGCGAGGCGATCTCGCGTTCGCCGAAGGAGAATATCGTCTGGGTGACATGCCCGATCGCTGCATCCACCAACTCGGTCGGCACCGGTCGCTTGTGCAGCGCGCGCGTGAAACTGTTGCGCAGGCGCTCATCGTCGAACTCGCTGCGCGTGCCGTTATGCTTCACCACCTGCGGCATGCGCAGCTCCACCACTTCATGCGTGGTGAATCGTTTGTCGCACGACAGGCAACGACGGCGACGGCGGATGCTGTCGCCCTCCTCGCTCAATCGCGTATCCACCACCTGGGTGTCGTCGTGTTTACAGAACGGGCATTTCATAAGTTAGTGAAATCTGGATTCTGGATTCAGGATTCGGGGAAACCGCTGCGCCCGCCGGATCCTGATTCCTTGCTCCCGAATCCCTATCAGGCTCCGTACACCGGGAACGCGGTGGTCAGCTTCTTCACCTCGCCCACCACGCGTGCGATCACTGCGTCGTCGGTCGGCGCATCCAGCACGTCGGCGATCAGGTGTGCCAGCTTCTCGGCTTCCAGCTCCTTGAAGCCGCGTGTGGTCATCGCGGGTGAACCGATGCGGATACCGGAAGTCACGAACGGCTTCTCCGGGTCGTTGGGAATGGCGTTCTTGTTGACGGTGATGTGTGCTTTGCCCAGTGCTTCTTCGGCAGCTTTGCCGGTCAGCTTCTTGGCGCGCAGATCGACCAGGAACACATGGCTGTCGGTGCGACCGGAGACGATGCGCACGCCGCGCTCGGTTAGCACTTTGGCCATCACGCGCGCGTTGTCGATCACCTGCTTCTGGTATTCCTTGAATTCCTTGCTGGCCGCTTCCTTGAATGCCACCGCCTTGGCGGCGATGACGTGCATCAGCGGGCCGCCCTGCAACTGCGGGAAGATGGCGGAGTTCAGCGCCTTCTCATGCTCCGCCTTGGCCAGGATCAGGCCACCGCGCGGACCGCGCAGGGTCTTGTGAGTGGTGGTGGTGACGAAGTCGGCGATACCGACCGGACTGGGGTAGCAGCCGGCGGCGATCAGACCGGCGTAGTGCGCCATGTCCACGAACAGGTAGGCACCGACGCTGTCGGCGATGGCACGGAAGCGCTTCCAGTCGATCACCAGCGCGTAGGCGGAAGCACCGGCCACGATCATCTTGGGCTTGTGCTCGTCAGCCAAGCGCTGCACTTCGTCGTAGTCGATCTCTTCCTTGTCGTTCAGGCCGTACTGCACAGCCTTGTACAGCTTGCCGCTGATGTTCACGGTCGCGCCGTGGGTCAGGTGGCCACCGTGCGCCAGGCTCATACCGAGGATGGTGTCGCCCGGCTTCAGCACGGAGACGTACACGCCCTGATTGGCCTGCGAACCGGAGTGCGGCTGCACGTTGGCGTACTCGGCACCGAACAATGCTTTGGCGCGGTCGATGGCCAATTGCTCGGCGACATCCACAAACTCGCAACCGCCGTAGTAACGCTTGCCGGGATAACCCTCGGCGTACTTGTTGGTCAGCTGGCTGCCCTGCGCCTCCATCACCGCCGGGCTGGTGTAGTTCTCCGAAGCGATCAGTTCGATGTGATCTTCCTGACGGGCGGTTTCTTTCTGGATCGCGTCCCACAGATCAGGGTCGACGACAGCGAGGGTGTTTTTGCGCGAGAACATGGATAGCTCCAAAGTTAAAGGATAAAAAGAAAGGCGCGCATTTTATCACGCCCGGAAGCTAAAACGCCGCCCATCAGGGCGGCGTCCGGCAGCGGGCCGAGAGCGCTATTGACCCGCTATCGACATGCGCCCCAGCAACACCGAACCGCACTGGCGCGAACCCTGCACCAGCACATCGTTGCCGATGGCAACGATGTCGCGGTACATGTCCTTCAGATTGCCGGCGATGGTAATCTCTTCCACCGCATACCGGATCTCGCCGTTCTCCACCCAAAATCCCGCCGCACCGCGCGAGTAGTCGCCCGTCACCGGATTGACGCCGTGGCCCAGCAACTCGGTCACCACCAGTCCGCGCCCCATGGTGCGCAGCAGTCCGGCAAAATCCTGCTCGCCCGGACGGATGATCAGATTGTGCGTGCCGCCCGCATTGCCGGTGGTCTGCATGCCCAGCTTGCGCGCGCTGTACGTGCCGAGGAAATACCCTTTCAGCACGCCGTCTTCGACGATGGTGCGATGACGTGTGCGCACGCCTTCGTTGTCGAACGGACTGCTGGCCAGGCCGCGCTTGATGTCCGGCACATCGTCGACGCGCACGATATCGGAGAACACTTGCTGGTCCAGCGAACCGGCCAGGAAGGAGGATTTACGGTACAGCGCACCGCCACTCACCGCCTGCACGAAGTGGCCGAACAAGCTGGCGGCCACCGGCGCTTCAAACAGCACCGGACATTGCATGGTGGACAGCTTGCGCGCTTTCAGGCGGCGCACGGTGCGCTCGGCGGCGATACGCCCGATCTCTTCCACTTTGAGTATCTCGGTCGCGTTGCGCGCCACGCTGTACCAGTAGTCGCGCTGCATGCCGTCGCCTTTGCCGGCGATCACCGAGCAACTCACGCTGTGACGCGACGACGCATAACCGCCGCTGAAACCGCGACTGTTGGCCTGCACGAAACAGCCCTGATTGGCATTGACGCTGGCACCCTCGGAATTGACGACGCGCTTGTCTGCGGCAAAGGCGGCTTGCTCGCACTCGCGCGCCAGTGCCACCGCCTGATCGACACCGATGCCCCACGGATGGCACAGATCAAGGTCCAGATATCCGAAGGCCAATTGATCGGCATCGGGCAGCCCCGCGCACTCGTCCTCGGCGGTGAAACGCGCGATGTTGAGCGCCGCATCCACCGTGTCGTGCACAGCACGCCGGGAAAAATCCGAGGTGCTGGCATTGCCGCGGCGCTGACCGAGATAGACGGTGACGCTCAATCCTTTGTCGCGGTTGTATTCGATGGTCTCGATCTCGCCGTGACGCACGCTGACCGCATGTCCGTCGCCTTCGGACACTTCGGCCACACAGTCCGAAGCCCCCTTCTTGCGGGCGTAAGCGACGATGTCGGCGGCCAGTTGGCGCAGGGTATCCAGGCTCGATTGGGTGTGATTTACGGGAATGCGCATAAAATTTTCAGTCGGGAACAAGCGGCAGGGGCGCTATCATAACAACATACCGACCTGGAACGACACCCACGATGAAACCGCACAACACCACCGACGAGGAGCTGGAAGAGCTCCCGCCCAGCAAGACCAAGATCAAGAAACAGATGCATGACCTGCGCGATCTGGGTAAAGAGCTGACCGAACTTTCCAAGGAGAAATGGCGCGAACTGGACCTGCCTGACAGCTTGTTCGAGGCGCTGGTGGAATACAAGCGCATATCCAAATTCGGCGCACAGAAACGCCAGTTGCAATACATCGGCAAATTGATGCGCGACGTGGATACCGCGCCGATTTTGGCCAAGATGGATATCTGGAGCGGCAATTCGCGCCAGCACACCGCATGGCTGCATCAGGTGGAAGCCTGGCGCGACCGCATGCTGGAAGAGCCGGATGCGCTGACCGAATTCCTGACCCAGCATCCCGAAGCGGATGTGCAAAGACTGCGCACGCTGATCCGCAATGCGCTCAAAGAAAAAGAACTGAACAAGCCGCCGAAGTCCTACCGCGAGATATTCCAGTTGCTGCGCGAGATCATTCCTCAACCATAAAACCTCACGTCCACGAAAGACACCAAAAGCACGAACTAAACAGCCATCTTTAATTCAGGCGATGAGCCTGGTCGCGCATTCTTTCGTGACTTTCGTGACTTTCGTGACTTTCGTGTTTTTCGTGTTTTTCGTGGACAGACCCAACTCACCTAAATCCATCTCATGAACGATCTTCTACCCCACATCGCCTTCGACAGCGGACGCGAGCCGCGCTACAGCATGATCTGGCTGCACGGCCTGGGTGCCAGCGGCGATGATTTCGTGCCGGTGGCGGAGGCTTTGCAAGTACCGCACTCGATACGCCATATCTTCCCGCATGCGCCGCAGATGCCGGTCACGCTCAACGGCGGATTCGTGATGCCGGCCTGGTACGACATCCGCAACGCCGATGCTTCAAGCTGGAACCGCACCGACCACGCTTCCATGCAGGACGGCGCGGGCATTCGCGCTTCGCAGCAGGCGATCGACGCCTTCATCGAACGCGAGATCGCGCACGGCATTCCGGCTGCCAACATCTTTCTCGCGGGATTTTCCCAGGGCGGCGCCATCGCGCTGCAATGCGGGTTGCGCAGGCAAGCGGGGCTGGGCGGAATACTGGCTTTATCCACCTATCTGCCGCTGGCGGATACGCTACAGGCCGAGGCATCTGCAGCCGGATTGCACACACCGTTGTTCATGGCGCACGGGCGACAGGATCCGGTGGTACCTTATGCGCTGGGAACACACTCCTTAAAGTTGCTGCAGGTTGCGGGCTGCGAGGTGGATTGGCACGAGTACGACATGCCGCATTCGGTGTGCATGGAAGAGATCGACGACATCTCCGGCTGGCTCAGCCGGTACATGTCGCGCGCGGATTAGGCTTCGCTGGCGAAGTCCTGCTCCATCATGCGGTAACGCGCGAGATCGTAATCGTCACCGCGCTCGACCAGCCCCAGCGGCAACAATAGATACGCCTTGTCTTCCAGTTCCATATTGAGGCTGCGCTGCGGCGTGTAGGTATCCTGCTTCATCAGCAGCCAAGCCTCGCCGCTGGTATCGGCCGGACGGTTCAGATACAGACCGAGTTGTCCGCCTTCCGGCCCCTTCACCGCTCGATCATGCAAAGGCACGCCCACCACGCGCGGACTCAACACCTCGACGCCTATATGCAAAGCGCCGTCGCGGTCGCGGCTAAGACGACGCACCACGCCCGCGCCCCAGTGGCTGACACTCTCCGGCTTGCTGCCGACCAGCGCGCCGATCTTGATACCGTCGACACGCGCCGCTTGCACCACGCTGCGAAAACCGGTGGCGCTGATGTCTTCGATCTCCCAGGTTTCGCTCTCTTCCGCGCCGAAATTCAAACCGAAATCGCTGTGCTCCAGCATCTTGAGGAATCCGTTGGCAACCTTGAGATTGACCTTGATCTTGCGGCGCGGCGTGCGGCGCGTGGGCGGCGGCAGGGTCAGGCTCTGCACCAACCTTGCCGCGATATCCTTCACCAGTTCCGCTTCGAAATTGGCGCCGTACAGATTCAAACCGTCCGGCAGGATGCCTTTGTCCAGCGTCTTGATCATGCTGTCCAGCATCTGCCGCATGTTGTCGGCCACGATGTAGCGCAAGGCGGGATGGATGGTGCCTTCCGCCGTGGCGCGCATGGGCGGCGTGGGCTGGGCCATATCGAATACGTACAGCGCCGTGCCGTTGTAAGCGCCGAACACCTGCACGCCCTTGCCCAGTGCGGCGAACAGGCGCTCGGCGACATGTTCCTGCACCGGATTGAGGTTGCCGGCACTGCAGCCGTACCACAGCATCAATACTGCAAAAGCCTCGTTGGTGCTGAGATTGCAGCCGGGATAGACCGCGACACTCTCGTTGCCGAATTCCTGCACCTCGGCCATTTGGTAATACACCGCCAAGCGTCGCCACAAGGTTGGATCGACCATCGCATAACGCGCGGCCGCCATCTTGAGCAGGCCGCCGATGGCGCCGATGCCGCGCGTACATAACAGGGCCAGATCCGGCTTGACCGCCGAGGCACCTTTGGCGTTTTCCCGGTAGCGTTGCAGCACGTCGAAATGTGCGTAATCGCTCTGGGTGTAATAGGCATCCAGCAGCGTCCACAGACGATTCTCCTGGAATTGCGAGAGTGTTTGCAGCGTGAAGTAGTCGTGCAGCAGCTTGCGCACATGGCCCTGTGCTGCCTGATCGTAAAGCTTCAGCACGGCCCAATGATGGTCGAGTTTGAAATTTCCCGCCTGCTCGCTGATGGCCTCAAGCCAGTCGGTCAGTTCCTGCAGAGCATTGATCGAATCATGTTTTGGAACGTCGTCAAGCAACGACTGCGCGGACTTCATTTCCGCCAGCGGATGATCAGATTTCTTGCCAAATAACCCCATAACCACTGTTATCTCCCCTGCAGGTGCGCACCTTGTGGCCACAATATAAGCACATTTCGCAGGCGCTGCACATAGGGAGAACGGTCTATATATCGGCATATATCCGCATAAAGTGCCAAATCCGGTAAGTTGCTCTATGCTCTCCCCATGATTTTGCTATTGCAAGAAGACACGCTCTTCCCTCCGGTCACACAAGCGCTCAGGCAACCGAACGGACTGCTCGCCGCCGGTGGCGTCCTGTCGCCCGCGCGATTGCTGGATGCCTACCGGCACGGCATCTTCCCCTGGTTCGGCGAAGGCGATCCCATCCTGTGGTGGAGCCCCGATCCGCGCATGGTTCTGTTCCCGCACGAATTCAAACTCTCGCATTCACTGCGCAAGACTTTGCGCCGTGGCGCATACCAACTGCGCACCGACACGGCCTTCGAACAAGTGATGCGCGCCTGCGCCGCGCCGCGCGAGGGGCAGGACGGCACCTGGATACAGGAAGAGATGGTACAGGCATATTGCGAATTGCATCGCTTGGGCTATGCACATTCTGTTGAGACCTGGATGGATGACGAACTGGTCGGCGGCCTGTACGGCATGAGTATCGGCAAGATGTTCTACGGCGAATCGATGTTCAGCCGTCGCACGGATGCTTCCAAGATCGCACTGGCGCATCTGTGCGCGCAATTGCGGCGCTGGGACTTCGGCATGATCGACTGCCAGATGAACACACCACACCTCGCGTCGCTCGGCGCGCGCGAGATACCACGCCAGCCTTTCATCACCGAGTTAACGCGGCTGGCCGCATCTCATGCACCGCCCGCCCGATGGCAATTCGAGGTTGCGAACTGGTAAATCAGACTGTGCTGGACACCACGCAGTTGCGGCCCTTGCGTTTGGCTTCATACATCGCGTCGTCGGCTCGGGCGTAGATGCTTTCCTGGGTGTCGCCTTCCCTGAAGTTGGCGATACCGACACTGACGGTAACATTCCCCACCACCGGAAAAGAGCGGTCCGCCACCACCTTGCGCAATTTCTCTGCCAGCGGTCCAATATCCTCGCCGCCCGCCACGTTCGCCAGCAGGCAGAACTCCTCGCCGCCGACACGGAACAACTGATCTGCGCTGCGCACCGCGCCTCTTATACGTTCGCATACACTGCGCAACACCTCATCGCCCACCTGATGACCATAGGTGTCGTTGATACTTTTGAAGTGATCGACATCGATCATCAGCAAGGCGAAACGATGATCATGGCGCGTGGCATTGGATACGGCGCGGTCCAGCACCTCGTGGAACTTGCGCCGGTTGTATGTGCCGGTCAAGGGATCGGCCACCACCAGATGCTCCAACTCCGACTTTAGCTTTTCCAGTTGCGCATTGCTCTCGCGTAACGCATGCCCAGCCCGCTCGGCACGATCCAGCATGACGGCGGCATACAGCCCGAACACGACAACCAGCACGGACACCAGTATCCGCATATACAGCTCGACCGGCTCCATCTCGAACAGGCCGTGATGGAAGGCCTCACCCAGACCGAACAGGTAGACGTCTATGATCGTATCCAGCAGCCAGAACAGCGGCACTATCAGCACGCCGGCCCAAGCGACCCGTCGCGAGTCCCGGCTCAGATGGGTCAGCGCCCCGAACCACAGACACAGGATGCAGAACCTTCGCTGTCGCTGCCTTTGTGCAGGCTCATTACCATCCTGTCGCATACTTGTACTCGATATTGATATTTTTCAGAAACGTAACACGCCAGCCTGCGAGCTGCAAACCTCCGCAAAATCGGGCTTACCGTCGCAAGCGCGGAATTGGTACACTTGCACACCGCTCGCGCCAACACCGTATCCCGCATGAGTCTGCTCAACGACATCCCGCTCTCTTCCATCCAGCTCTATCTGACTGCGCCCTATCCGTGCAGTTATCTGGACGGACTGGAAGCGCGCTCACAGGTCGCCACGCCGTCCTTTCTCATCAACGCGCAGGTCTATTCCGAGCTGGTGCGGCAGGGCTTTCGCCGCAGCGGCACATTCACCTACCGGCCGCGTTGCGACATCTGTCGCCAGTGCGTGCCGGTGCGCGTCGCGATGGATGCATTCGCAGCGACACGCTCGCAGCGCCGCAGCTGGAAGAAACACGGCGACCTGCATGTCGAGTTGCTGCCGCTGGAGGACAAGCCGGAATATTTCGAGTTGTACCGGCGCTACCAGCAGGCGCGCCATGCAGATGGCAGCATGGCGGATGACGATCCCGAGCAGTACCGCAACTTTCTGCTGCAAAGCCATGTAGACAGTATGCTGGTGGCGTTCCGCGAAAACGGCGTGCTGCGCATGGTCAGCATCGTGGATGTACTGAAAGACGGTCTGTCCGCGGTGTACACCTTCTACGATCCGGATGTGCCCGGTGCCAGCTTCGGCACTTACAACGTGCTGTGGCAGATCGAGCTGTGCCGCAAACTGGAACTGCCTTATCTCTATCTGGGCTACTGGATCGCCGCCTCGCGCAAGATGGCATACAAAGCCTCCTTCCAACCCCTGCAAGGTCTGCGTGACGGACACTGGCATCTACTGGAAACTGAAAACCGCACATGATCATCCGACTGGCACTGTTCCCATTCCTGATACTGGCCCTGCCCTTTGCCGGGCATTGGCTGGCAGACAACGAGACCGCATGGGCTTACAACGAACTCAATACCCAATCCCTTACGCCGATACTGGCCGCGCTTGCTACGCTGCTAGCGCTATTGATCGCGGTCGAGTTCGGCGGCAACCGCCAGCGCTCTTTGCTCAAACTGCAGCGCAGCTATTTCCTGGCACTGAGTGGCGCGGGGGCCGTGTGCGGATGGCTGCTGCTTTACCTGAATCAATACGCCGAAAGCTGGCTGGTGCCCGGCGCGCTGGATGTCACCGGCATGCTGGCACTGACCCTGTTGTTCGCGCTCTTGCTGCCGACCGTGCTCGGCTTGCGCACCCTGCTCGCCGGCGTGCCCGGCATACTGCAACGGCTGGCGCGCTTGCCTGCACTGCCCGCTCTTGCCGGCAGCCATGCCGTCAACGTGCTGGTGCCGCTCGCCCTGCTGGGACTGCTAGGCGGCGCGGCATGGCCGGATACACTTTTCTGGCTGCTGTGGGCTTCCCCCTTGTTGCTGCTGGTCGGCTTGCAGCTGATGTGGCATGAGCGCAGCATCTTCGCCGAACTGGCGACCGGTGACTGGGGGCGTGTGCTGTGTGCCGCGCTGTCCGGCCTGCTGGTGTGCAACGTCGCCGTGCTGGCGTTCCGTCTCGGCGGCGGCACGCTAATCGTGCAACTGCCCAACGCCGCCTTCGCGCAACTCGGCTACGCCCTGTTCGGCCTGCTCAGCCTGCAACTGGGCGATGTGATCGCCGAATTCTGGCGCGGCAAGACGCGCGGCGAAGTATTCAAACGCAAATCCTTTCCCATTCCAGTCGTTACCAAGAAAGAGCAGTGATGTCATTTTTCCAGTTGTTCCGCCCCGCCCTGTTCGCGCTCGATGCCGAGACCGCGCACCACGCCACCCTCGACGGCCTGAAGACCGCGCAATGCCTGGGCCTCACCTCGATGATGTTCAAGCGCCCGGCGGATGATCCGCGCACCGTGATGGGGCTGACCTTCCCCAATCCGGTCGGACTGGCCGCAGGTCTGGACAAGAACGGCGAAGTGATCGACGCGCTGGCCGCGTTCGGCTTCGGCTTCATCGAGATCGGCACCGTCACCCCGCGCGCCCAGCCCGGCAATCCCAAACCGCGCATGTTCCGCATCCCCGAAGCGCAGGGCGTGATCAACCGCATGGGCTTCAATAACGGCGGCGTGGATGCGCTGATCGAGAACGTGAAGCGCGCGAAATTCAAAGGCATCCTCGGCATCAACATCGGCAAGAACGCCGACACCCCCATCGAAAAGGCAGCAGACGATTACCTGATCGGCCTGCGCAAGGTGTACCCAAACGCCAGCTACGTCGCGATCAACATCTCCTCGCCCAACACCAAGAACCTGCGCCAGTTGCAGGGCAGCGA
>WOZO01000010.1 GCA_011620315.1 Sideroxydans sp.
GCGCCTGATTATCAGTCGAGGTGTCTTTAGTGTCCGAACAAGCGTTAGTTGAAATACGGGATGTCAACTTCTCGTACGACCGACGTCCCGTGCTGAACGGCATCAATATGTCTTTCGGCAAGGGCAAGGTGATCGCCGTGATGGGGGGCAGCGGTTGTGGCAAGACCACGCTGTTCAGGCTCATCGGCGGTGCGCTGCGCCCGACTCTGGGCGAGGTGCGCATCGACGGCAAAGTCATCCATGATTTGGATGAAAATGGCTTGTACGAGATGCGCCGCAAAATGGGTGTGCTGTTCCAGTTTGGTGCTTTGTTTACGGACATGTCGGTGTTCGACAACGTCGCCTTCCAGATGCGTGAACATACCGATCTGCCGGAAGAGATCATCCATGATCTGGTGATGATGAAGTTGCATGCGGTCGGTTTGCGCGGTACCCATCAATTGATGCCGGCGGAACTTTCAGGCGGCATGGCGCGCCGGGTCGCGCTGGCGCGCACCATCGCGCTGGATCCGATGTTGATCCTGTATGACGAGCCGTTCGCCGGGCTCGATCCCATCTCGCTGTCGGTGGTGGGGCAGCTGATCCGCAAGCTCAATGACGCATTGGGCACCACATCGGTGGTGGTGACGCATGATGTGCAGGAGTCGCTGAAGATCGTGGATTACGTATATTTTATTTCGGATGGTGTGATTCGCGCGGAAGGGACGCCGGATGAGATACGTGCTTCGGGCGATCCATTCGTGCACCAGTTCGTGCACGGCGAGATGGACGGGCCGCTGCCTTTCCACTATCCGACGGCAAACACGTATGCGCAGGACATGGGGGTGAACAAGTGATGCCGTTGGTCAAAAGTGTTCGGGGAGTCGGGCATCGCGTCGTTGATTCGGTATGGCGGCTGGGCGTCGCGTCGCGTTTTCTGTCGATGACGCTGTTGCAGTCCGGTATGAGTTTCCGCCGCTTTCAGCTTATCGTGAAAGAGATGTTCTCCAGCGGCGTGATGTCGCTCATCATCATCGGCGTGGCCGGTTTGTTCGTTGGCATGGTGCTGGGCTTGCAGGGATTCGAGACGCTGAAGCGCTACGGCTCGGAATCGGCGCTGGGTTCGCTGGTCGCGCTGTCACTGGTGCGCGAACTGGGACCGGTGCTGGCGGCGCTGCTGTTTGCCAGCCGCGCCGGCTCGGCGATGACGGCTGAGATCGGTCTGATGAAGGCAACCGAGCAGATCTCCGCCATGGAGATGATGGCGGTCAGTCCTATTGCCCGCGTGGTGGCACCGCGTTTCTGGGCGGGCGTGATCTCCATGCCTTTGCTGGCCGCATTGTTCTCGGCGATGGGGGTGTTCGGCGGCTACGTGGTCGGCGTGGTGATGATAGGCGTGGACGAAGGTTCGTTCTGGTCGCAGATGCAGGCCTCGGTGGATTTTCGCAATGACATCATCAACGGTGTGATCAAAAGTTTTGTATTCGGTGTGGCGGTCACGGTGATCGCCTTGTTTGAAGGTTTTGATGCGCCGCCGACAGCGGAGGGCGTATCGGGCGCGACCACGCGCACGGTGGTTGAATCATCTTTGGCGATCTTGATGCTTGATTTCATCTTGACCGCGTTCATGTTCAGGGGAGTTTGACGATGCAGCGCACGACATTGGATCTGTGGGTAGGGGCTTTCGTGGTGGCGGGGGTCGCCGCTTTGGTGGTGCTGGCCCTTAAAGTGGGCAATTTGAGCACCTATAACGTGTCGGAGACTTATCAGTTGTCCGCGTACTTCACCAATGTCGGCGGATTGAAGCCGACTGCATCGGTGCGCAGTGCCGGGGTGCTGGTGGGGAGGGTGGATAGCATCGTGCTGGACACGGATCGCTACGAGGCCAGGGTGACGATCAGCGTTGACAAACGTTACCAGTTCCCCAAAGACACGTTTGCCAACATTCTGACCTCCGGCTTGCTGGGCGAGCAGTACATCGGATTGATCCCCGGCGGGGATGAAGAGGTGCTGAAGGATGGCGGTGTGTTCAGGAAGACGCAGTCGGCCATGGTGCTGGAAGACCTGATCGGCAAGTTCCTGTTCAGCCAGGCGGACGAGAAGCAGTGATCCGAAAGCATTAAGGAATAAACATGAAGAAACTGTTGATGATATTGCTGGCGGCCACCTTGAGCTTGTCCGCTTTCGCACAGGATGTGGCGACGCCCGACGGGCTGATCATGGCTACCGTGCGCGAAGTGCTTGCGACCGTGAAGCAGGATAAAACCATCGTGCACGACCCGTCGCGGTTGCAGGCGCTGGTGGATGAGAAAATATTGCCCCATTTTGACTTTACTCGTATGACGCAACTGGTGGTGGGGCGTCCGTGGCGTGCGGCCACGCCCGAGCAAAAAGAGGCGCTCGTGCGGGAGTTTCGTGCCATGCTGGTGCGAACCTATACCTCGGTATTCAGTGCTTATCCCGATCCGGAAGTGGAAGTCAAATCCGCAAAATTACTGGACGAGAACGAGGCGACCGTGCGCAGCATCATCCGCGTGTCGGATGGCCGGGTGGTGACGGTGGATTACGAAATGAGGAAGAAGGACGGCGGCTGGAAGGCCTTTGATGTGACAGTGGAGGGCATCAGTATGGTGACCAGTTATCGCGGTTCATTTGCCGACGAAATCAAGCAGGTCGGCATTGATGGGCTGATCAAGACGCTGTCCGAAAAGAATCGCGATGCGGGCGATGCGGCCACGGCAGGAAAAAAAGGATAACGGAATTGATACAGTTTGAAGGCGAACGCATGTTGCTATCCGGGCCGCTTACGCTGGAAACGGCAAGAGAGGCATCGCTTGCCGAAATCCCCGCCGGGTTGAATGTGACAACCGTCGATCTGGCGGGTGTGACTGCGGTCGATTCGTCCGCGTTGGGCGTGCTCATGCAATGGTCCCGGCGGTACGCTGGCAAGCTGAAATTTGTCAACATTCCGCAGAATTTGCGCAGTCTGGCCGATCTGTACGATGTGTCCGCCATGCTTGCCATGTCGTCCGAAGAAAATCTCACTCATTGAGCTGATATGCAAAAACTAGCCGTCCAAGGCGGCGCGACTTTGCGCGGCGAAGTCCGTATCTCCGGTGCCAAGAACGCCGCTTTGCCTATCATGTGCGCCAGCCTGCTGACCGCCGACACTTTGCGTCTCACCAACCTGCCCGATCTGCACGATGTCGGCACCATGCGCAAGCTGCTGTTGCAGATGGGCGTCACGGCTGAAGTGGCCAAGAACGAGATCACTTTCAACGGCGGCAAGGTCGACAATTGGGAGGCACCCTATGACATGGTGAAGACCATGCGTGCCGCAATTCTGGTGCTGGGGCCGCTGGTGGCGCGCTTCGGTGATGCCAAGGTCTCCCTGCCTGGAGGTTGCGCCATCGGTTCGCGTCCGGTCGATTTGCATATCAAAGGGTTGCAGGCGATGGGTGCGGAGATCGCCATCGAGCACGGTTACATCCATGCCAAGGCAAAACGACTGAAAGGCGCGCGCATCTTCTTCGATATCATCAGTGTGACCGGCACCGAGAATCTGATGATGGCAGCGGCACTGGCCGACGGCGTGACCGTGCTGGAGAACGCGGCCCGCGAACCGGAAGTGGTGGATCTGGCCGATTGCCTGCGCGCGATGGGCGCAAGGGTCAGCGGCGACGGCACCGATACTATCACCATCACCGGCGTGGAAACGTTGCATGGCGCGACGCATCGCATCATGCCCGACCGCATCGAGAGCGGCACCTTTTTGGTTGCGGCGGCGGCGACCGGAGGCAGCATCACGCTGCGCGAGACGCGCGCCGATATTCTGGAAACCGTGCTGGAAAAACTCGGCGAAGCGGGCGCGAAGATCAAGGTGGATGGCGACAGCATCCATCTCGAAATGAGCGGTCGACCCAAGGCGGTCAATGTGCGCACCGCACCACACCCCGCATTTCCCACTGACATGCAGGCGCAGTTCATGGTGCTCAATTGCATCGCGGAAGGCAGCTCGATGGTGATTGAGACCATCTTCGAGAACCGTTTCATGCACGTGCAGGAATTGCGCCGTCTGGGCGCGCAGATCGACGTGGAAGGCAATACTTCAGTCGTCAAAGGCGTGGCGCGTCTGGAAGGTGCGACAGTTATGGCCACCGATCTGCGTGCCTCGGCCTGTCTGGTCATCGCCGGACTGGTGGCGCAGGGCGAAACGGTCATCGACCGCATCTATCATCTGGATCGCGGCTACGAGCACATCGAAAGCAAGCTATCGCAGCTCGGTGCCAACATCCGCCGACTAAAGTAGGGAGGGGAGAGGGAAGGGAAAAAGCGAAGCAGAGGAATTTTCCCTTCCCTCTTCACCCTTGGGTGCCACAGGCGCGGCTCCTTCCCTTGAACTGCAATTACTATTTGAGAACAAAACATGATCACCATCGCCCTGTCCAAAGGACGCATCTTCGAAGAGACGCTGCCGCTGCTGGAAGCGGCCGGCATCAAACCGCTGGAAGACCCGGAGTCTTCGCGCAAGCTCATCCTGCCGACCAACCGTGATGATGTGCGCTTGATTATCGTGCGCGCTTCCGATGTGCCGACCTATGTGCAATACGGTGCGGCCGATCTGGGCGTGGCGGGCAAGGATGTGTTGAACGAACATGGCGGTGAGGGATTGTACCAGCCGCTGGATCTGAACATCGCCAAGTGCCGCATGATGGTCGCGGTGCAGAACGGCTTCGACTACGAGTCCGCAGTGAAGCAGGGTGCGCGTCTGCGTGTGGCGACCAAGTATGTGAAGACGGCGCGCGAGCATTTCGCGTCCAAGGGCGTGCATGTCGATCTGATCAAGCTGTACGGCTCGATGGAGCTGGCGCCGCTGGTCGGCTTGTCCGATGCCATCGTCGATCTGGTCAGCAGCGGCGCGACCCTGAAAGCCAACAACCTCGTCGCGGTGGAAGAGATCGTGCACATCTCGTCGCGTCTGGTGGTGAACCAGGCTTCGCTGAAAATCAAGCGCGCGACCATTCAGCCCATGCTGGATGCTTTTGCCGGAGCGATCAAATGAACATCACACGACTATCCACCCAACAAGCCGATTTCGACGCGCGCCTGAATGCGCTGCTGGCTTTTGAAGAGACTGCCGACGAGAAGTTGGAGGCGACCGTCGCCGCCATCCTCGCCGATGTGAAGAAGCGCGGCGACGAAGCGGTGCTGGAATACACGCGCAAGTTCGACCGTCTGCCGTTGGCCGAAGCGGCCGCGATGGAACTGCCCAAGTCCGAACTGAAAGCTGCATTCGATGGTTTGCCGGCCGAGCAGAGAACTGCACTTGAGCAGGCTGCGCAGCGCGTCACCTCCTATCACCGGAAACAGGTGCAGGCATCCTGGAGTTATGAAGACGAAGACGGCACGCTGCTTGGTCAGCAGGTCACGCCGCTGGATCGCGTCGGGCTGTATGTGCCGGGCGGCAAGGCGGCTTATCCTTCTTCCGTATTGATGAACGCCTTGCCTGCCAAGGTGGCGGGCGTGTCGGAACTCATCATGGTCGTGCCCACACCGGATGGTACGAAGAATCAGTTGGTGTTGGCGGCCGCACATCTGTGCGGCGTGGATCGTGTGTTCACCATCGGCGGTGCCCAAGCCGTGGCGGCGCTGGCCTACGGCACGGCCAGCATCCCCAAAGTGGACAAGATCGTCGGTCCCGGCAACGCCTATGTGGCTGCCGCCAAACGTCGTGTGTTCGGTGCCTGCGGCATCGACATGATCGCCGGACCTTCGGAGATCCTGGTGATCTGCGACGGGCAGACCGATCCGGACTGGGTGGCGATGGACCTGTTCTCGCAGGCCGAGCACGATGAATTGGCGCAAGCCATCCTGCTGTCGCCGGATGCAGCTTTCATCGAAGCTGTGGCGGCTAGTGCAAACAAATTGCTGGCGCAGATGCCTCGCAAGGACATCATCAAAACTGCGCTGGAGAATCGCGGCGCATTGATCCATGTCGCGGATATGGACGAAGCCTGCGCGATCTCCAACCGTATCGCGCCGGAACATCTGGAGATGTCTGTGGCCGAGCCGCAGGCATGGCTGCCCAAGCTGAAACATGCCGGCGCGATCTTCATGGGGCGTTATACCTCTGAATCGCTGGGCGACTACTGCGCCGGACCGAACCACGTGCTGCCGACTTCCGGTACGGCGCGTTTTTCTTCGCCGCTGGGGGTTTACGACTTCCAGAAACGCAGCAGCCTGATCCAGGTTTCGGCGGCCGGGGCGCAGAAATTGGGTGCAATTGCCTCCACACTCGCATTGGGCGAGGGTTTGCAGGCACATGCCCAGTCCGCGCTATACAGAAAAAACGGTTAAAACTTTCAGTTGTGTGTTCTGTCCGGTTTGGGTAGAATCCGCGCCTCATTTTTGCAATTGGTCTGGAGTCAGTCATGGCACGCGTATGTCAAGTAACGGGAAAAGCCCCAATGTCGGGCAACAATGTTTCCCACGCCAACAACAAAACAAAGCGTCGTTTCTTGCCGAATCTGCAACGCCGTCGTTTGTGGGTTGAGTCAGAAAACCGTTGGGTGTCTTTGCGCCTGACTAATGCCGCACTGCGTACAATCGACAAAAACGGCATCGAAGCCGTGCTGTTCGAGATGCGCGCCCGCGGCGAGAAGGTATAAAGGAGAGTCACCATGGCATCTAAAGGCGGACGCGAGAAGATCAAGCTGGAATCCTCTGCTGGTACAGGGCATTTCTACACCACCAACAAGAACAAGCGCACGACTCCACAAAAGCTCGAATTCATGAAGTTCGATCCGGTGGCACGCAAGCATGTCGCATACAAGGAAACCAAGCTGAAGTGATTCGGCTCCGGTTCAACAAAAAAGCCCGCATCGCTGCGGGCTTTTTTGTTTGCATCGCCGTGATCAGGCGGCGGTCCAGCTTTCAGCTTCTCTGTAGTCGCCAAAAACGCGGATATCGGCATCCACGAACAGGCGTGACAGCCAGGCTTGCCAGGACAGCCACTGGTCATCGGTGACGACGGCGATCCTGTTGAAATCGTGGTTGTGTTCGCGGCTGAAGAACTTGATCTCTTCCCAGGCCACGTCGGTGGTGTAGGACAGCATGCCGCGCAGATCGAAGATCAGGTTAAGGCCGCTGCCGCTTTTCAGTTTATAGAGCGCGTGTTGCTCGAACTGCTTGAAATCGGCCAGCGTGAATTCGCCCATGACGGCGATGTTGACCAGATTGCTGTTGTCGGCGATGGTGATCATGTTTTTCCCGGGATTTTTGGAGACAGCCGCAAGCTTAACACACCGCTGGTGATGATGAGTCCCATGCCTAGCCCGGATATTTCATACCCCCCAGATATCCAACGCACCCCCCGTGAATTTGT
>WOZO01000099.1 GCA_011620315.1 Sideroxydans sp.
TTCTATGCGGGTTTCAAGCCTGTGCCGACCCTGTTTGTGTGAAATATCCGGGCTAACCACCTTCCAGTCCTGCCCCACCGCCAGTCATCCCCCGGTTTTCTTGGCGTGCGCGGGACGGAACACCTTGCATTGCGCAGGATCGGCTTCCAGCCAGGCACCTTCAATGAGATCGATGCAATAGGGAATGGCCGGGAACACCGCGTTCAGGCAATCGTCTATCGCGGAGGGTTTTCCCGGCAGATTGATGATCAGGCTCTTGCCGCGTATGCCGGCAGTCTGGCGGGACAAGATCGCAGTCGGGACGAACTTGAGCGACTCGGTACGCATCAGTTCACCGAAGCCCGGCATCATCTTCTCGCACACGGCTTCGGTCGCTTCCGGCGTGACATCGCGCAGCGCGGGGCCGGTGCCGCCGGTGGTGACAATGAGGCTACACCCTTCCTTGTCCGCCAGTTCGATCAGTGTCTGTTCGATCAACGGCTGTTCATCGGCGATGACGCGCGCCACCGCTTCCCATTCATTCGTCAGCACACGCGCGAACCACGCCTGCATCGCGGGGCCGCCCTTGTCTTCGTACTCACCGCGACTGGCGCGATCCGATACCGTCACAAAACCGATACGTGCTTTCATCTCGAAAACCTCGAATAGTCCACGAAAAACACGAAAGACACGAAAATGAAAAATGCCGCTCCCGCCCGCTTACATTTCATGATGGAAAGGTTCATGAGTTTTGTTCGTGATTTTTTATGAATTTCGTGGACAACTGACTTTGCCAAGTTCATCAACACTCTCCACCTGATTCATCCTGATAGGCGGTACCGTCCAGCAACTGCACCGTCACCTGCTCACCCGCCGCAAGCCCCCTGCTCTCAGCGGGCACCACCAGCAATCCTTCCCCCACTGCCATCGACAGCAGGATGCCGCTGCCTTGTGCACCGGTCGAGCTGGCCACGTATTCATTTCCTTCCGCACGCAAAGTAACGCGCACGAACTCGCTGCGACCCGCTCGGTGCTTCACGGCATGCGCCAGCCGTGCCGTGACCGTGCGGCGATAGATGCGCGTGTGGCCGGTGATGGTGCGCAATGCGGGCACCACGAATTCTTCGAAGCAGACCATGCTGGAGACGGGATTGCCCGGCAGGCCGAACACCCAGGTCAGCGGTGCGACACCAAAAGCCATCGGATTGCCCGGCTTCATCGACACGCGCCAGAACTTCATCTGCACACCCAGCGCTTCCAGCGTGGGCCGTACATAGTCGTGCACGCCGACCGAGGTACCGCCGGAGACCAGCAACACATCGAATTGCAAACCGCGTTGCAGCATCTCTCTCAGATGTTGCGGTTCGTCGCGCGCGATGCCGAGCAGCACGGGCTGGATGCCCAGTGCCTGCACCTGCGCCATCAGCGCATAGCTGTTCGCATCCGGGATCTTGTTCGCATCGAAGGGTTCATCCAGCCCTTCCAGTTCGTCACCCGTGGACAGAATCGCCACGCGCGGCAAACGCCACACTTCGACACAGGCCGCTTTCACCATCGCCAGCAAACCCACTGCCCCCGGCGTAATCTCGGTGCCTGCACTCAGGATCACCGCGCCGTCGCGCATGCTCTCGCCCTGATCGCGGATGTCGTTGCGTGGCTTCACTGCGACGTTGATGCGCACCTGAGTATCACCCACCGCTTCCGTGTCTTCCACGCGGATCACTGCATCCGCCCCTTGCGGCACCGGCGCGCCGGTCATGATGCGCGCGCACTGTCCGGCCTGCACGGTCTTGCTCGGCATATCGCCGGCCTTGATGTCCCCGATGATCTCCAGCACCGCCGACGCGTACGCCACATCCGCACTGCGCAGGGCGAAACCGTCCATCGCCGACACGTCATACGGCGGCTGGTCGCGATTGGCGATCACATCCGCTGCCAGCACGCGACCCAGCGCCTGCTGCAAAGGCACGGATTCCGTGCCCAGTTTCTTCATCGCTTCGATGACGCATCGCTGCGCCGCTGCTACGCTCAGATCACTCACTTCAACTCCTGTGCCGCTTGATGATCCTGCGGCGTATCCAGATCGACAAAACTGCGGAACTGCGTATCGTAATCACGCAACTCCGCCTCCTCCACATAACGCACATCCAGTTGCTGCAACACGGCACGCACACGCTTCTCCCCCGCAGCCTGCATCTCGCGCATGGTGGCCAGCGCAGTCTGCGCATAGAACGCGAACAAGGGTTGCGGATGGCCGCCTATCAGCGGCACCACGGCCTGATAGTCGCCGCGCAACTCGGCCATGCGTTCGATGACGGCAGACTGGATGAACGGCATGTCGCACGCGACGGCGAACATCCACGGTGTATCAACCTGCTCCAACCCCGCCACCAGCCCGGCCATCGGCCCGCCGTCTGCCTGTGCATCGCACACCTGCGGCAACACCACCTCGGCGCGAGGTTGCCGCACGCTGACAATGACCTGCAAGAAGGATCGTTGCATGGTGGCCGTCGCACGCTGCAGCAAGGACACGCCATCCAGCAGCAAGCCAGCCTTGTCCTGTCCCATGCGACTGGAATCGCCACCGGCGAGGATGAGCGCGGTGCAGTCTTCGATCATTTCCCCGCCTGTTGCAGGATGAACGCGATGATGCCGTCCACATCGTCCAGCGCGAAATGCGGCAACTGTGGATGCGCTTCCTCCACATCCGTCACCAGCGCGACCACGCCCTCGTCCGGCGTGCAACGCGGCTGCGACGAACACGCACGACGCAACACCTCGATCTTCGCTCCCGGTGCATGCGAGAAACCTTCCGCCAGCACCAGATCGGCCTTACCCAGGAAGCGCTCGGCCAGTTGCTGCGGCTCGCGTTGCTCGGCCTGCGTATCGACCAACTGCACGCCGCCCTGCGTCACCAGCAGGCTCATCGCCGCGCCTGCCTGCGTGTAGCGCCAACTATCCTTGCCCGGCGTATCCAGCTCCACCTTGTGATGCGCATGCTTAATGGTCGCTACGCGCAAACCGCGCTGCGTCAGTTCGCGCACCAGCTTTTCGATCAGAGTGGTCTTGCCGGAACCGGAGTGGCCGACGATGGAGATGAGGTTCATGGTTTATTCAATGACTGTTGCTGTTTTTCCATACGGACGTGCGGTATCCCGACTTCAACGAATGGCGCTCCCAAGCGTACGTAGCCAAGCTTCTCATAAAAACCGGCAGCACTGATGCGGGCATGCAATGAAAGTTGCGTGACACCGCGTGCGGCCAATAGCGCTTCAAGGGTAAGCAGTAACCTGCGCCCGACACCCTGCCCTTCATAGCCCGCCTTGACTGCCATCTGGCGAAGTTTGGCCTTACCTGGTTTCTGGAGCACTGCGATGACACAAGCGATCAGTTCAGCATCGTGATCGAATAGCCCGAAGTGCAATTGCTCTTTTTCCTGCTGCAGATCTTCGCTATACAGGCTCAGACCCAGCGGCAGGCGCAAGACTTCGTTGCGCAACTCGCAGGTCTGCTTGTATTCATCCGAGCCGAATGTGATCTCACGGAAATCCAGCGCTTCAGCCCGCCAACTCATCTGCAATCATCTCCGCCTGCCTCAACACCGTCTCCGTCGCCAGCAACTGCATGTCCGGCGGATAGCCGAATTGGCGCAACGTGCGCTTCACGATCACTTTCAGTTTCGCCTTCACGCTTTCTTTAATCGTCCAGTCTATGGAAGCGTTCTCGCGCACCCGTTGCGTCAACACCACGGCCAGCTCGCGCAGCTTGTCTTGCTGCATCAACTCTTTTGCGCTGTCGTTGTTCGCCACTGCCGTATAGAACGCATATTCGAATTCGCTCAAACCCAAATGCGTAGCTTCGGCATCGGAGGCGACTATCTCCTTGCTGATCTTGATCAGCTCTTCCATCACCTCGGCGGCGGTCAGCACCTTGTTGTGATATTTCTTGATGGAAGCCTCCAGCATTTCCATCAGGCTCTTGCTCTGCACCAGGTTCTTCCTGGCGCGCGCCTTCAGCTCGTCGCTGAGCAGCTTCTTCAATACCTCCAGCGCAATATTCTTATGCTTGAAGCCCTTCAGTTCCGCCAGGAATTCTTCGGACAGCACCGAAATATCAGGCTTCTTGATGCCCGCCGCATCGAATACGTCGATCACCTTTTCCGACACCAGCGCCTGATCGATCACCTGCCGGATGGTGGTTTCGATCTCTTCGTTACTACGCCCTTCGCCCGTGCCGTCGAACTTCGCCAACCGTGCCTTCACCGCCTGAAAGAAGCCGACCTCGTCCTTGGCGTCCATCGCCTGCTCGTGCGGAATGGCGATGGCGAATGCCTGCGATAGCGCCGTCACCTCGTTGATGTAACGCTTGCGCCCATCTTCCAGCCCAAGGATGTGTTCTTCCGCCGCCAGAATCAGTGAGAGCTTCTTCGAAGTTTCCGCCGCGAAATACTCCTCGTAGGCAAAGCCGCTATACATCGCCGAAACCACCTCCAGCTTTTCCAGCATCAGGCTCACCGCCTGCTCCTGCGCCAGCGTCGGGTCGCCCTTGCCGCCCGCGTCGGAATAGAACGACAACGCTTCCTTCAAATCGGCGGCAATGCCCAGATAGTCCACCACCAGGCCGCCGGGCTTGTCCTTGTAAACACGGTTCACCCGCGCAATCGCCTGCATCAAATTGTGGCCCTTCATCGGCTTGTCGATGTAGAGCGTGTGCATGCTGGGCGCATCAAATCCGGTCAGCCACATATCGCGCACGATCACCAGCTTGAGCGGGTCGTCGTCGTTCTTCATGCGCTCGGCCAGCGCGCGGCGTTGCTCCTTACTGGTGTGGTGCATCGCCATTTTCGGGCCATCACTGCTGGCCGCCGTCATCACCACCTTGATTGCGCCTTTTGTCAGATCGTCATCGTGCCATTCCGGCTTGAGTACTTTGATCTCGGCATACAGCTCGGCGGCAATGCGCCGCGACATGCATACGATCATGCCCTTGCCCGCAAACACCTGCTGCCGCGCTTCAAAGTGCGTCACGATGTCTTTGGCGATGTTTTTAATGCGCTGCTCACTGCCGATCAGCGCTTCCATCTTGGTCCACTTGGCCTTGGCTTTCTGCGTCTCGGTCAGCTCGTCCTGATCCAGCTCTTCGTCCAGCTCGGCGATCAGCTTCTTGCCCTCGTCGGAAAGGCCCACTTTCGCCAAACGGCTCTCGTAATAGATACGCACCGTCGCGCCATCTTCCACCGCCTGCGCGATGTCGTAGATGTCCACGTAGTTGCCAAACACCGCCGGGGTGTTCACATCGGTCTTTTCAATCGGCGTGCCGGTAAAGCCCAGATAGGTCGCATTCGGCAGCGCATCGCGCAGGTATTTGGCAAAGCCGTACACTACCTTCTTGCCGATCACCTCGCCGCTGGCATCCTTGTCGTCAACCGTCTTGGCGCTGAAGCCGTATTGCGTGCGGTGCGCTTCGTCGGCGATCACCACAATGTTTTTGCGGTCGGACAACTGCTCGTACACATTGCCTTCTTCCGGCTGGAATTTCTGGATGGTGGAAAAGATCACCCCGCCCGAAGCCACCTTGAGCAAGTCTTTCAACTGCTCGCGGTTCTCGGCCTGCACCGGCTCCTGCCGCAGCAACTGCTTGGAGGCGGCGAAGGTATCGAACAACTGATCGTCCAGATCGTTGCGGTCGGTGATCACCAGTATCGTCGGGTTATCCAGCGCCAGCACGATCTTGCCGGTGTAGAACACCATCGACAGCGACTTGCCCGAACCCTGCGTATGCCACACCACCCCGGCCTTCTTGTCGCCCTTGGGCTGTTGCGCCACACCGGGCAAACCGTAACTGGCCGGGGTCTGTGCCACCTTCTGCTCCACCATGTCCGCCGCACGCAAGGTGGAAGCCACCGCCGCATTCACCGCGTAATACTGGTGATACGCCGCCAGCTTCTTCACCGTACTGATCGTGATCACACCGGTCTTGGGGTCTTCCTTCTTCGATTTTTCAAAGACGATGAAATGGCGCACCAAATCCAGCAGCGTCGCCTTGTTCAGCATGCCGTTGATCAACACCTCCAACTGGCTCACCAGATGCGAAGCCTCCGCCTTGCCGTCCGCGCTCTTCCAGCTCATGAAGCGCGAATAGCCCGCCGAGAGCGAACCCGCCTTGGCCTCCAGCCCGTCGGAGATCACCACAAATGCGTTGGCAGTAAACAGGCTGGGGATGGCCTGCTTGTAAGTTTCCAGTTGCTGATAGGCCGCTTTGATGGTGGCGTTTTCATCAACGGCGTTTTTCAGCTCGATCACCACCAGCGGCATGCCGTTCACAAACAGCACCAGGTCTGGGCGCTTGTTCTGGTGATTCTCGATCACCGTGAACTGGCTGGCGACGACGAACTCGTTGTTCTCGGGCTTGGCAAAGTCAATCAACCACACCCGCTCGCCGCGCTCGTCGCCATCCTTGTGGGCGGATACCGGCACCCCCTCCGTCAGCAAACGGTGGAACGCCTCATTGTTCGCCAGCAACTCGGGCGAATGAATGCGCTGTACTTCTTTCAAACCAGCTTGCAGCAATGCGGGTGACAGCTTGGGGTTGATGCGCTTCAGCGCCGCCTCCAGCCGCCCGGTCAGCAACACCTCATCGTAGCGACTACGTTCCGGCCTATCGCCATCCGGCGCAATATCTGGCGCATGGATATAGTCGTAGCCCAAGCGCTCGAATAGCTTGATAGCGAAATCTTCGATGGCGGATTCAGTGAGCCTGGTCATTCCCGTTGCCATGGTCCTGCGCCAGCATGGCACGGATACTCTCTTCGAGCGCGGGCAGGTTCTTATCGATCACGGCTGCAACTGTCAGCGGATCGATGTCCCCCAGATAGTTATGCACGAGAATATTGCGGAAGCCGCTGATTTCCCGCCATGGGATATTGGGGTATGCCGCTTTCTTGTCGTCCGGCAACAATTGCGTGGCTTCGGAAAGCGTCTGCAAATTGCGTAGCGCGGCATCGTAAAGCACCTCATCGGCGACGATGTCACCACGCATCCGTATGCGTTGGATTTTTGCAATAGCGTCCAGGATATGCAGCGCGTAGGGCTGCCACGGCTTGCTCATAACTCTACCGCCTCACCCGTCACCCGTTCACGGATGTGGCGATTGAGTTCATGCTCCGGCACCAACTCCACCTTTCGGTGCAGCAGATTCTCCAGCCCCAGGGCAAGCGGCATGCGCTGGGTGAGCAGATCATAACCGCGCGGAAAATCCACCAGAAAATCCACGTCGCTATCGGGCCGCTCCTCGCGCCGGGCAACCGAACCAAACACCCGGATATGCAGCGCGCCATATTGCCGCGCCAAAGCCTCAATCCGGTTTTTATTCAGCCGCAATTCGTCCAGCAACATGGGTTCTCCTTTTCTCATTCAGCAACATTGGCGCGATTATACGTCCAGCCCTGCGTATCCTGCTCCAGCGCCACGCACACCTCGCCGCTCATCAGCTTGGACAGGAAGGGGATCGCCACCCGGTGCGTGGATGTAGTCGTAGCCCAGGCGCACGAACAGCTTGATGGCGAAGTCTTCGATGGCGGATTCAGTGAGCTTGGTCATGTTGTTGTCCTGACCTAAAGATAGCGTTTTTTCTTTTAAATATCATTTTTAAATAATCAAAACAATGGCGATAGGTAATTGAATGTTATTGACATAATTTCAGCCCTTCTTTCAGTGCTCTTTTAAATCGCGCTTTATATCTCATTTAAAAGAAGCCATTCTGACTCTTTAAAAGCTCCCCGTTTATGCACAAAGATATTGCACTTTAGCTGGCTATCCCTTAAAGTTCGCCCCGTCTCATCCACCATGTGTGGAAAGAGCATTCGAAGCCGCGTCAGAGCGATCTGGGGCGGCTTCAGCCATTCTGGTTCCTGAATTGTTCTCTTTCCCGAATAAACGTCGCCCTACGGTGGCTCTCCGCACAGTACGCGGATTTCAAAAGATAGTAGCCGCTTCGCTCAGCCAGGATCACCACAAAATTCTCCGCTTCATGCCAGATCACCACATGCGTATTGCCCTTGCGCTTATTTTTCCACCAGCTTATTTCCGTATCTGTTTCGGCATTGGCAATCAGATAGGCAATCCAGCCCATCCGCTCGCAACGCCTGAAATCCGGCAGGCGATCATCTTCAACATTGCCTTCTGAAATCACATGCCAGAAGCCGAAGTGCTTGCCCTGCGATTCAGGCCGGTACTGGCAACTTATCTTCAATCCCCCGAATCTCAGATTTCCATTGACGACCGTATCGAGATAAACCGAATACAGCCGCTCGACATACGCCGGCCAGTTACCGTCAAAAAGAATCAACTCGGGCAGTGCCATCAGACAGCATCCCCATTGCTTGCCTGCCAGACTAACAAATTAAACTTCTCTTCCCGATACAAAGTATTCCGCTCAAGGCTGTAGCCGGACAAGTGCTTGATCTGCTCGATCAGAGCCTGCTTGGCCGGACTGGTCGTCAGACCACGATGCAAATACGACAATGCGCCGATCAGCAAATCGGCGACCTGCAATAGCTCCGACTCATGCGAACGGATTTGCTGGATACGCTGAATACTTTCCCTGTCGAAATCGAAACGGCTGTTGCACAAACAATCGTGCAGCCCCTGCACCATCTGCTGGCTCCGCGTATCCTTGATATCCAGATAGATTGCGTATTGATGATTCGGGACAAAAATGATTTTGAGCAGGGTGAAAAACATCTTGTAGTAAAAGGCATCGTGGTTCTGCTCGAACTGTGCATGATTCAACAGCGACTTATCGGGAATGACGATGCCCCTGAAATGCAGCTCCGGCGTGCTGAAAAACAAATCCACCAGCGCCGCATAAAAATCCATCTTGGCGGGCGAAACCTTGGTCCACTTGATCTCGAACTGACGCGACAAACCATGCGCCTGCTTGAGCTGCCTGATTTGCTCAGCGATACGCTTAACTGCCGACCTTTCGCACCAGATCGCCCCCAGACTCATCGCTTTGATATGGTCATTCTCCAGATGGCACGACTCGTCACAGTAAATATTGTAAAAACTCATGATGCGATTCCTTCATAAGTCACTTGCGTTTCACCGTTCGTCAGCATGGGCAGCAAGGTATTTCCATCCGGCGCGTGGACGCGGTCGTTGCCCAAGCACTCGAACAGCTTGATAGCGAAATCTTCGATGGGGAATTCGGTGGGCTTAGTCATCTGGCATCTACGTTAGCAGCTTCTTCCACACTATCTTTCGCCACGCTTTCATAGTGAAAATTCGTCAACTCGGAAGTCAGGAAATCATCCATCAGCAGTTTAATAAATAAATCCTTGGAAACCTGCGTATCGAGCAGAATTTTATCCCCAGCCTCGTTGAACCGTATTCTCCCGGCCAGCTTGGGGAATGTTCTGCAAAACTGGATTATTGATGCATTGGGGACGCGGGCGCTTAATACAGGAGATGATCTGGCAACTTTTGTAAATCTTCTTGCATACTTAACGTCGTCAAGAAGTTCACGAAGCACATCTGGATTTTCAACAATTGAAATCGATTCAATGGCTGAAATTCCCAAGGCTGCCTCCCTGACAATAGCCTCATGAAACCCGAAGCTTCTTTCAAGTGCATGAAGATCGATAACCAATAATTCCTCATTCACTCTCATAAACTGAAAGCCAGCGCTGACCCTGAGAAATTCATCATTGATCTGTTCTAGCCTGTGCCTTGCTTTCTTCAAAAAGAAGCTGCCCCGACCGAAGATGTTTACTGGAGCCATCGTTTTGTATAAAACAACCTGGCCAATATCATTGCCTATCTCGATCATGAGTGCCTTGATGTCAGACAAATCACTTTCAGCTAAATCCAGAAGAGAGTGGTTATCGGTCTCGGTTACGCTTGCCATTGCCGCCAGACCATCCGGCACATCAATATCGTAAACGTAGATCGCATGGGCTCTTTCATCAGACGTCGATAAATCAAGAACCGCAAGCTCGTCCCGCTCCATTATCTCCTCACGAATACTTTGCATGAAAAGAGCCTTGAGCCCCGGCAGTGCATCACCTTCAATGTCAAGTTTCCTCGGGGCCAAATCGCCTTGGCTTTTCAAAATCGCATAAACAGACACACCAATCTCGTCGATCCTATCGAAAAATGGCTGTAACGCTGCTCTTAGCTCTGCTGTATTCATGCCGAAACACCTTTTACGTAATAGATTCGATCATCCAACTTGATATATGAGACCTTTTGACCAGCCTGAATTCGCTCCTTGCAGACCAGAATGATTCCATTCCTTTCGCCGGTCTTGAAATGACCGTCTGCACGGTAGATGTGAAAGCCAAGAAGTGCGAGCGATGGGTTTGCATAGAACAAGTCGGTCTTTATGTAAATCGCCCCCATGACAACTAGAAGCAGCCCAAGAACAATCATGTGCCGCCCACTTCCGAAATCAAAACTGATTAATGGAACTACATAGGTTGCCAAGAAGGTGAGGTGCTCATAATTGATCCCTTCGCATTTCTTGATTTCAAAAGGAATCTCAGTCGTACCTTTCAGGTCAAAGTCAAACTTCCTGTATGCGTAGAGACAATACGCAAGAAGGAGCAAATAAATGATGGCAATAGGATTGGACTCCGCCAACGCTATCCACAAAGCTCGATCATTGATGAGAAATAGGCCTTCAGGGAGTTTCGCGGTAATGATGATAAAGAAGACAAATAGCAGGGCAAGCGACAAAACATACAGATCAATCTTTCGGCGAATACTGCTCATGTCCTTACCCTCACTTCTCCGCTCATCAGCTTGGGCAGCAGGGTGTCGCGGAGGGTTTCGAGGGTGCGGATTTGCCGTGAATTTGAGTGCAATTTTGGGACTGCCGATTCTGCGAAAGTATTAAATTCGCCTACAACATCCCTGGATGGAATCTTGATTTTGTAGCTCTTCAAATGATCCACATCCACACGTTGTCGCCCACTGGAGCCCGCCAAGCACCCCTCTGCGTAATCCCTGAAATCGCCATTCCTTGCCAAGGTATAGGCGAAGAATGGATGCAGGTTGCCTTTCGGGCGCATCACGATATATTCGGTTGATCCCCAAGCGACTTGTCCATCTTGCAAGAAAGTTACGTAGGCTGTCTTTCCATTTTCCAAGCACGGTGTGATGCGCGCAAGCAAGGTGTCGCCATTTATGAATTTCGTGCCGGACGAAAACTCTCTGTCATACCAACCGTCTGGATTAAATGTTGCATTACTGAGAGCCGCCATTTCCAAATAAGGGGCAATGGAACCCTTCGCCAATTTTCTCGGAGGGTTAAATTCGATCAGATCGGCAATGACTCCATCCTCCTGCGCCTCTTCCACGAACCACTGGCGGAACAGAGTTTCGGCCATGGCTTCGAGGGTTTTGTTCTGGCGGTGCAGCAGGTCGATTTTGTCGTCGAGGCTGCTGAGAACGGCGGCGATGGATTTCTGTTCGGCGGGGCGAGGCACAGGCACTTCAATTTCTTTTAGCGATGTCAGTGGATTGCTAATTGACGGCACTCCAACTTGTGATTCGTATTTAAGAATCTGATGTTGTCCAAACTCTGACTTAAAGAAGTAGAACAAAAAATCGCTGTTCATCAATTCTGGATTTACAGTCAATTTCATTCCAGACTGAGAAATTACATAGCGAGGAAATTTTCCCGATGGGATTAGTCCAACTTGCCCAATTGTCCCTCGATGCGTAAAAACTAGATCGCCAGCCTTACAGTTACTTCCGAGCAAGTCATCCGCTTTTTCTTCTGTCAAATATACGAATTCTCCACCCACATATTTCGCATAGTTAAGGTTTGTTCCTCGAATTACTGGAACACCATATTCAACAAAGTTTTCAGCTTTTATATTCGAGCCAAATGGCCCCATGGCGATTGCTCGTTTGTCTTCGCCCTTGATATTCGCGACTTTCTTCACATCCCAATCTTTGGGAATTCTTCCAAAGTCGGCTTCCTGCCAAGCGCTCATGCCTTCACCTTCGCCAGATTCTCGGCAATCGCTTTGTTCAGCTTCGCCTCTTCCAGCAACTGCGCTTCAAATTCCGCTTTCAGTGCGGCGAAGCGCTCGGCAAAGTTGAAGTCGTCCTCTTCGTCGGGCAGGCCAACATAGCGGCCTGGTGTGAGCACGTAGTCCAGTTCTGCCACGCGCTCTAATGGCACGGAGGCACAGAAACCTTTGATGTCTTGGTACTGAGCACCCTCTCCCCCTGCCCCTCTCCCGCTTGCGGGCGAGGGGAGCTGGCGCCAAGCATGGTAGGTGTCGGCGATCTGCTGGATGTCTTCGTGCGAGAGTTCTTTGGTGCGGCGGTTGATGAGGTGGCCAAGGTTGCGCGCGTCGATGAAGAGGATTTCGTCTTTGCGCGGATGGCCGTTGGCTCGGGCGCGGTTCATGAACCACAGCGCCGCCGGTATCTGGGTATTCAGGAACAGTTTGGCGGGTAGGTTGACGATGCAGTCGATGAGGTTGCCATCGGCGATGAGCGCCTTGCGGATGTCGCCTTCGCCGCTGGTCTTGCTGGTGAGCGCGCCTTTGGCGAGTACCACGCCCGCTCTTCCATTGGGAGCGAGGTGGTAGATGAAGTGCTGCAACCAGGCGAAGTTGGCGTTGCCTGCGGGCGGCGCGCCGTATTTCCAGCGACCATCATTGCGCAGCAGTTCGCCGCTCCAGTCACTGACGTTGAACGGCGGGTTGGCGATGATGTAATCGGCCTTGAGGTCTTTGTGCGCATCGTTGAGGAAGGAGCCTTCGTTGTTCCACTTCACCTGCGAGGCGTCGATGCCGCGGATGGCGAGGTTCATCTTGGCCAGCCGCCAGGTGGTCTGGTTGCTTTCTTGCCCGTAGATGGAGATGTCGTTGACGCGGCCCTGGTGTTCTTCGACGAACTTTTCCGATTGCACGAACATGCCGCCCGAGCCGCAGCAAGGGTCGAACACGCGGCCTTTGTAGGGATCCAGCATGGCGACCAGCAATTCGACAATGCTGCGCGGCGTGTAGAACTGCCCGCCCTGCTTGCCTTCAGCCAGCGCGAATTCGCCGAGGAAGTATTCGAACACATGGCCCAGCACGTCGGCGCTGCGTGCCTTGGCATCTCCCAGCGCGATGTTGCCCACCAGGTCGATCAGGCCGCCGAGGCTGGCGGGGTCGAGGTTTTGCCGCGCGAACACCTTTGGCAGCACGCCCTTGAGGATGGGGTTTTCTTTTTCGATGGCATCCATCGCTGCATCGACATGGCTGCCGATGTCGGGCAGCTTGGCTTTCGCCAGCAAAAACGACCAGCGCGCCTCGGCCGGCACGAAGAAGATGTTCTCGGCTTTGTATTCGTCCTTGTCTTCTGGATCGGCTCCGGCCGTTTCGCCTTCGCCCTTTTGCAGCTTGGTGTACATCTCCTCGAACGAGTCGGAGATGTATTTCAGGAAGATGAGGCCAAGTACCACGTGCTTGTATTCTGCGGCGTCTATGTTCTTGCGCAGCTTATCGGCGGCTTTCCAGAGTTGTTTTTCCAGCGGTTCTTCTTTTATTTCTTTTGGTGCTCTTGCCATTTGTTGTCCCTGATTGTCACGCCCGGTCAATTCACCGACTGAATGCTATCAGAATTAGCAGAGCGACTACGCTATGGGTGCTGCGTTACCCACGACTCGCCCTCCGGCGTGACTTCCTTCTTCCAGATCGGCACGCGCTGCTTGAGTTCGTCGATCATCCAGCGGCAGGCGTCGAAGGCGGCGGCGCGGTGGGCGGCACCGGCGGCGATGAAGACGATGTTGTCACCGGCTTGCACGGTGGTGACACGGTGCACGATGCGGGCGTCGAGCAGGTCGAACTTGCTGATGGCTTCTTCGCGCAGTTTGCGCATCTCGGCCAGCGCCATACTGCCGTAGGCTTCGAAGCTGATCTGACTAACGTCGCGGCCTTCGGAGAAGTCGCGCGCGCAGCCGAGGAACGTGGCGATGCCGCCCATGCGTTTGGAGGATGCTTTGAGGGCGGCGATCTCGGCGTCTTGCGAGAAGTCTTCCTGCTGGATGCGGACAGGGTCGGTCATACGCCCTCCTTCGTCATTCCCGCGCAGGCGGGAATCCAGTTAAAACAAATAAACCGCGAAGCGGACAAGAGCGAATGCTGTCCTGTTGCGCGGGATAGATTTGACCATCTGGATTCCCGCGTTCGCGGGAATGACGGAGTTGTGGGGATACGCTCGGCATCTCAACCTCCACTGAACTTCGCCATGAAGGCGATCTCGTCGTTGTCGTTGAGCGCAGTCTGCTTGTCGTGCACCTGCTCCTGGTTGACGGCGATGAAGCTGACGATGCTGAGTGCGCCGGGATGGAGCATGCCGACCTTGTGCGTGATGTCGTGCAGGGTCATGCCATCGGTGTATTCGATATCCATCTCGCGCGTCTGCACGCGGTCGGCGACGGGGCCGAAGAACAGGGCCTTGATCATTTGCATTCCCCCAGTTGCTGCGCAACTGATCCTTCGATACGCCTGCGTTGCAGGCTACTCAGGACGAACGGTCGGATGTTGAGCGAAAAGATCATTTGTCCTCCTCGCGGCGCCATGTACCGCTCTTCCCGCCCCGCTTCTCGTCCAGCTGAACGTTCTCGATGCGCATGCCACGATCAATGGCTTTGCACATGTCATAGATGGTGAGCAGCGCGACGTTGACGGCGGTCAGTGCTTCCATCTCGACGCCGGTCTGGCCGACGCAGCTGGCGGTGACTTCGGCGTGCAGGCCGACGCAGCCTTGCGCGTCCGCTTCGGTCACTTCGGCAAATTCCACCTGCACGCCGGAGAGCGCGATGGCGTGGCACATGGGGATGATGTCCGGCGTGCGCTTGGCGGCCATCACCGCACCGACATCGGCCACGGCCAACACGTTGCCTTTGCCGATCTTGTCGTCGCGGATGCGTTGCAGGGTCTGCGGATGCATGCGGATGGTGCCGCTGGCGATGGCCACGCGGATGGTGGTTTCCTTGCCCGAGACGTCCACCATGCGGGCGCGCCCGGATTCGCTGAAATGGGTCAGGCTCATCTCATCCTCCTGTCATCGACATGATGCGTATGATCTTGCCGGGTTGTTCGCTGAACTCGTGGCGCTCGGGCTTGAGTTCGATGGCGCTGCGGATGGCAGCTTCCAGTTCTTCGTCGCTGCAAACCGCGCGCAACATGGGGCGCAAGGGCAAGCTGTTTTCCTGCCCCAGACACAGGTAGAGCGTGCCATCCACCGACAGGCGCACGCGGTTGCAGGTCTCGCAGAAGTGCTGCGACATGGGGGTGATGAAACCGATGCTGGACTTGCCGTCCGCTGTGACCAGATAGCGTGCGGGGCCGCCGCCGCCGATGATGCCGTCCACCAGACCGAAGCGTTCTTGCAGGCGCTGGCGGATCGGTTGCAGGTCGACGTAAGCCGCGTTGCGGCCGGTCTCGCCCATGGGCATGGTCTCGATCAGGCGCAGCACGAAACCGTGGCGGAAGCAGAACGCGGCCATGTCCTCCACCTCGTCCTCATTCACACCGGCCATCACCACCATGTTGATCTTGATCGGCGCGAAGCCGCTGGCCTTGGCCACCAGCAGCCCTTTCAGTATCTCGTCCAGCGCATCGCGGCGCGTGATCTGTTGCAAACGTTCGGCGCACAGCGAATCGAGGCTGATGTTGAGGCGGGTGACACCTGCCGCCTTGAGGGCTGCGGCGTGCTGCGCCAGATGGGTAGCGTTGGTGCTGAGCGACAGGTCATCCACGCCCGGTAACACCGACAAACGCGCGGCCAATCCGCTCAGGTCGCGACGCAGCAGCGGTTCGCCGCCGGTGATGCGGAAGCGCGAAGTCCCCATGCGCGCGAAGGCGGCCACCACGCGTTCGATCTCGTCGAAGTTCAGCCAGTCCGCCGGCTGCTTGTAGTCGCTGAAACCCTGCGGCATGCAGTAGCTGCAGCGCAGGTCGCAACGGTCCGTCACCGACAATCGAAGATAGTCGATGCGGCGGCTGAAACGGTCTTGCAATGTGGCAGCGGTAGTCATTCCTGATTCGTTACCTGTTATTTGATGCTGTACTCGATGACATGCATTGTAGCGGTAGCAGCCCCGCTCATTTTCTGTGTCTTCCTTGGTAATGCAGATGTGCGGCATGCACCACGGCCGAGAACGGAATGTCCCCTTCTTCGGGCCAGTTTTGCAGTGCCGCACGCATCAGTTCATCCACATCCGTCACCTCGGCATCGCCGCGCAACACGTCCTGCAACCCGCGCAATCCGCCGCACTGGATGCGCATCTCCTGACCATGCGGGATGGGGGCTTCGTCGTGCAGGGTGTGGATAGCGAAACCGAAGTTGTGACGCAAGGCGTCGTGCATGCGGACACAACGCTGCTGCAGGTCGGCTTCACGGCAAACGATCAATTCGCGTTCCGCCAGATTCATGCGCCCGGCCTGCGAGCAGGCGACACAGCCGGAGAACAATGCCATGCCGAACGGACACAGCAAAGGATGCGTCGCTTCCAGTGTCTGCCGGAAGGCCGCCTCGTCCATGGCGTCAGTCGTCGCCGAGTTGCGGTGCCGGTTCGCGCACCTCGTTCAACAGGTCTTCGGCTTGCAGTTCGTTCTCGGCATGGATCATCTTGATGCTGCCGTTCTCGCCCCACACTTCTTCCTTGCGCAGTTCCTTGGCGCGCGCGGAAGCTTCCTTGTAGACCTCGTGCTGTTCCAGCTTCTCCAGAATACGGATCGGGCGCTCGGTGATGCGGTAGATGTAATAGGGCATGGCGTCCTCGCTTATTCCGGTTTTTTCATGAAGGTGACGACATTGCTGCCGGGCGCGTTCTTGCTGGCGCAGCTGTTCTCGCCCAGACCGGCCAGCTGCTCGGCCTCGTGCAACAGGTTGATGACGTCCACGTAAAACTTCTGCTTGACCATCATCAACGCGGTAAAACCGCCCTCGTTCTTGGCCAGCACATCGGCACCGGCCTTGAGCAAGGCATCGACCACTGCGGTCTCGCCATAACCGGCCGCCAGCATCAGCGGCCGCACGCCGTAACCGATGGGGGCCTCGATGTTCGCCCCGGCATCGATCAGCGCCTGCACCACATCGGCAAAGCCGCACTTCTGTTCGGCGTTGTAGCAAGCCTTCATCAGCGCGGTCCAACCCGCTTCGTCGGTCGCGTTCACGTCCGCACCGGCTGCCAGCAGTTGCTTCACTTGTTCCAGGTCGCCCGCATAGGCGGCAGTCATCAATTCAGTCATCGTTGCCTCCTGCTTACTTCTTTACCGCACCTTCCAGCGCCGCACGGATCGCCTCGGGTGCCTGCATGATGTTCACGAAGCTGTTCTTGCCCATCATGGACAAGTCGGGGAAATTGATGGCGATGCGGAAGCGCGCATACAGCGCATAAACGTTCTTGCCGGACACCAGCACTTCATACGGCAGATGCGCGGTCGACTTCACATCGTGGAAATCGATCTCGGACATGATGAAGGTGTCGTCCTTGTATCTGTCGTCGCTCTTCAGCGCCACGCCGAACACGCTCTCTTCCTTGCCCGGCACGTCCACACGGTACACCTTGCTCACACCGTTCTGGTTGGCGGACAGTTTGGCATCGACCGCTTGCACGGCCTCTTCGTAGCTGTCGTAAGTCTCCAACCGGCTCGGCTCGTCGAAATATTCCATGCCGAACATGTAGTGGTACTTGCGTGCCTGTTTCTCGGTCAAGCCCTTGGCACCAAACTCCTCCGCGCGTCCCAGCGCCTTTTCCAGCGCAGCGGAGACATCGGACAGATCGCCCTGCATGCGATAGACATAGGACATGTACACCGGATTGGTATAACTGACCTGCACCTGATCGCCAGCGGCAGTGAGCGACACGCGCTGCACCGCGCCGTAGCCGCCATGCTCCGATGCGGCGGCATTCTGCTTCAGCGCATCGCTGGTGACGATGATGATGTTGGCCCCGTCAAATGGTGCGTATTCGCCGACCACGGTGAAACCGGCAGCGGTCAGCGCGCTCTTCACCTGCACGGATCTCTCGGCGACGGTTCCGGCGCTGGTGGAAGCCAGCACGAACGGTTTATAGATCGCATCTTTGGCCTGGGTGCCGACGGCGACACACAGCAACGCCACGGACAGCAACACCTTACTCATCACTTGCTTCATCTTCTCTCTCCCTTTTTGTATTGGCCTACGAAGCGAATCTAGTTCTGTTGCGGATGGAACCAAGCCAATTTCTCGCGCAGGGTGACCACCCCGCCGACGATGATGAGGGTTGGCGCTTGGGGCTTCTCGCGCTCGGCGATGCCGGGCAGCGTCGCCAGCGTGCCGGTGAACACGCGCTGCGTGGGCTGCGTGCCGTGCTGCACGATGGCGATGGGTGTGGTGTCCGGCATACCGTGTTCGATCAGTTTCGCGCACAGGATATCCAGACCGTGCAGGCCCATGTACACCACCACGGTCTGGCGCGGACGGGCCAGTTGCTCCCAGTCCAGATTCATCGAACCGTCCCTGAGATGGCCGGTGACGAACAGGCAGGATTGCGCATGGTCTCTATGGGTCAGCGGGATGCCCGCGTAGGACGCAACGCCTGCCGCCGCCGTAATACCGGGCACCACCTGGAACGGGATGCCTTCCGCCGCCAGTGTTTCAATCTCCTCGCCGCCGCGGCCGAAGATGAACGGGTCGCCGCCCTTCAGGCGCAGCACACGCCTGCCTTCCTTGGCCAGACGCACCAGCAGCAGATTGATCTCTTCCTGCGGCAAAGCATGATCGGCACGACGTTTGCCGACATAGACGCGCTCCGCATCGCGGCGCGTCATCTCCACGATGGGCTTGGACACCAGCGCGTCATACACCACCACGTCGGCTTTCTGCATCAGACGCAGCGCGCGGAAGGTCAGCAGGTCGGGATCGCCGGGGCCCGCGCCGACAAGGTAGACCTCGCCGCGAACGATGTTGTCCTCGTCGGCCAGCATCTGCCCCAGCATCGCCTCGGCGCTCGCCTCGTCGCCGGTCAGCACCTTCTCGGCGACCACGCCGTCGAACACGTTTTCCCAGAAGATGCGGCGCTTGGCGGGATTGGTCACGCGCTGTTTCACTTCTTCACGAAAGCGCCCGGCAAAGCCTGCCAGGTTGCTGTAGTTCTGCGGGATGACGGTCTCCAGTTTGCCGCGCATCATGCGCGTCAGCACCGGCGAGGCACCGCCGCTGGAGAACGCCACCATCAGCGGCGAACGGTCCATGATGGCCGGCATGATGAAGCTGCACAGCTCGGGATCATCCACCACGTTGACCGGGATGTTGCGCGCCTGCGCCAGCTCGGAGACCTGCTTGTTCACTTCGCGGTCGTTGGTCGCGGCGATCACCAGCATCACGCCTTCCAGATGCTGCGGCTCGAAGCGGGCGAGCACCGCCTCGACATTGGCTTGCGCTTGCAGCGCTTCGTCGATCTCGGGCGCGACCACGCGCACCCTGGCACCCGCGTCGAGCAGCACGCCCGCCTTGCGCGCGCCGACCGTGCAGCCGCCCACCACGAGGCACAGCTTGTTTTTTACATTGGCGAAAATCGGCAGGAAGTCCATTGTCATATCAACCCGGTGTATTAATCGTAGGTCGGGCTTCGCTCCGACAGAACCCTCTTGTCCACGAAAGACACGAAAAGGTCAAAGTGGTTTGTTCGTGCTTTTCGTGTCTTTCGTGGACAGATTGGTTCAGTATTTATCCCTGTACCGCCTTCAGGATCAGCGGCACCAGTGCCTCCGGCAGTTTGATCTTGCCTGCCAGCGCGAACTCGTGCGCGCTGTCGGACATCTTGTCCCAGGTCTTTTTGATGATGAGGATCCATTTTTCTTCGTCGTAGTCCGGCTTCTGCTCGGCGAAGTGCAGCATGTAGTGTTCGATGAAGCACAGGTCGACCACGTCTTCCATCAGCTGCGTCTCGGGGTTGCTTTTCAGGTCCTTCTTGCCGACGATGGTCTTCACGCGCGCGATCATCTCGTCGTCGTAGCCGACTTCCTTCATCAGACTACCTGCGGTCTCGGCGTGGAACTTGTACAGGTTGGTGCGCCACAGCATGTAACCCTTCTTGTCCATCGGGTAGTCGCTGCGCGGGCTCTTCCAGCGCTGAATGTGCTGCGCGCGGCAGGCCAGCTTGACGGCTTCCGATGCGTCCGGCGCGAAGCGCTCCTGCATCTCGGTCATGCGCTGTGCGTACAGCAGTTCTTTCGGATAGGTTTTGCCCTCGAACACTTCCAGATTGGGGTCTGCGGAATTGGCTTTGTCGAATGCCGCGATGGCAGCTTGGTACAGTGCTTGTGTCATATCGCTTTCTCTTTGATTGAAATTGAGTCCAGTGTTTGCCCCTTGCATCGTCGAATGAAGCCGACGAAGCGGGTCGCCCAATAGCAGCTGCCGATGGTGCGCAGGTGCGTGTAGGAGGCCAACAGGTTGTTGACGATGATGCCGTCGCGCTCCCCGTCGATGCCGTAACCTCGCGCCACATGGTAAGCGAAGCGACTGTCCGGCGGAAGGTTCTCCAGACTCGAATAATGGAACTCGTGTGCCTTGATCTGTTTGGCCGGTGCGTCAGGGCGCGGCCAGGGATGTTCCGCGTCTTCCTGCAGATGCACATAGCCGCGACCGATGGGCTTGGCGTGCATCTTCACGTCGCCGGGGATGGCGCCGACCATGTCGAAGCTGCGCCCTTCGTAGGCGATGCCGCGCGACAAATACATCAGCCCGCCGCACTCGGCATAGGCCGGCATGCCGTTGGCGATGGCCTGCCTGATCTCGCCGCGCAGGGCCGTGTTCGCTTCCAGTTCGGCGGCGCAGGTCTCGGGAAAACCGCCGCCGATGTACAGGCCGTCCACCTCGGGCAGATGCGCATCGCGCAGGGCATCGAACGGCACCAACTCGGCACCGGCGGCTTCCAGCGCATCCAGGTCGTCCGCGTAATAGAAGCCGAACGCGCGGTCGCGCGCGATGGCGATGCGGACTTTCGGCTGGGGAAACGGTACAACTTTATCCGCTTGTCCTTCTCTACCCCATCCCCCTTGCAGGGGGAAGGTTGGGATGGGGGCAGAAGTAGCTGGGCTCACAGTTTCTACCCTCTCACTGCAAAGGAGAGGGAGTTCTGTCTTCTGCGACAGTTCGAGCAGTCGGTCGAGGTCGACCTGCTCGGCGATGGCCTCGCCGATCTGTTTGATCTTGGCGTTGGCCACATGCGATTCGTTGCTGGGCATCAGTCCCAGATGGCGCTCGACGATGGAAAGCTGTTCGTCATGCTGGATGGCACCGATCACCGGCACGTCGGTGTAGTGCTCGATGACCTCGCGCAGCTTGGATTCGTGACGCTTGCCACCCAGATTGTTGAGGATGACACCGGCGATGTTGATGTCCTTGTCGAACGCCTGATAACCGAGGATCAGCGGCGCGATGCCGCGCGTCATGCCGCGCGCGTCGATCACCAGCATCACCGGCAGGTCGAGCAACTTGGCCAGCGCGGCGTTGCTGTTGCTGCCGTCCAGTGCCAGACCGTCGTAGAGTCCCTTGTTGCCCTCGACCAGATTCACCTCGGACGCATGACGCGAGAATGTGTATACGACATCGTCGTTCTCCATCAGATACAGGTCGAGATTGCGGCAGGCATGGCCGGCAGCCTGGCCCAGCCACATCGGGTCGATGTAGTCCGGCCCTTTCTTGAACGGCTGCACGGCATGGCCGCGCACGGCGAGCGCCGCGCACAGGCCGATACTGACCATGGTCTTGCCGGAGGATTTGTGTGCTGCCGAGATCAGGAATCTATTCATGTCGGACCTAAAAGAATCTGTCCACGAAATACACGAAAATCACGAAACGAATCAATTCATCACTGAATCCGGTTGCCTCATCAACTCAGCCCATCATTCCGGTTGTTTGGCTCTGTTCGTGTCTTTCGTGTATTTCGTGGACGGTCTGTATTTCGTATCAGTCCGCGATATACGGCTTGTCCTGCGGCATGAAGTTCAGCACGCGTACGCTGACGGTGGTGATGAGGAAGGCGATGGACAATCCGCCCAGCCCAAATAGCAACTCATAGATCGAGGGGCTGTAGGCGCTGATCTGGCCGTCCGCGAAAGTACTGCTCACTTCATAACCGGGGAACATGTTGAGCGGCCAGGCCTGGCCGCCGATGATGAACACATACAGCAGCGCGAAACCGCCAAGGATGATCAGCAACGCGGCCAGCGCGGCCCAGCGGTCACGCCGGATGCCCGGCGCGTACAGCAAGGCCAGCGGCACGATGTTGCCCAGCAGGAAATAGCCCCACCAGAACAGGCCCGGGTAGATGCCGCCATCCAGCAGGATAAAACGCTCGAAGCCCTGCTGGTGCGCGAAGTAGGCATTGGTGAAGTAATAGGTGGCGACCATGTACAGCGAGCCGAGCACGAACACGCCGAGCAGATGTTTCTTGCGCGACAGGATGGACGGATCGATCTCTTTCTCGTTCCACATGTAGATGCTGGTCTGCACCAGATGGAACACAGCCATGCCCCATGCGAAGGACAGCACGATGAACATCGGCGGCAGCAATGCCGAACCGTAAGCCTGGCGAGCGGTGAGGAAAGCGAAGATCAGGCCGGTACCGGTGGTCAGCACGAAGCGCCACACGAACACGCCGATGCCGGCGATCTTGTTGTACGGGTTCATGCGGCGTTCCATCATGGTCCACAGATAGACCACCACCAGACCGACCATGCCGGAATACAGCAGCACGTTCCAGGCGAACACCGATCTCAGGTTGTAGTTGGTCGCCGCGACGATGATGCGGTCGGGACGACCGAGGTCCAGCATCAGCACGGTCAGACCGCCTACCAGCATGGCGATGGACAGCAGGCTGGCCAGCGGCGCGCGCGCCTTGTAGATGGCCTTGCCGAACACCGATCCGATGGACGCGACGTTGAGCACGCCGGAAGCGGCCACGATCAGGAAGATGGCGAACACGTGCGGCATGCCCCACACGATCTGGTTGTTCATGCCGGTGATGATGTGGCCGTGCGATTCCATCATGTGCACGGCATACATGCCGGCTGCGGCGACCAGACCTCCTGCGGCGAGCAGCAGCCAGTACAGGCGGTTCTTGAAATGCAACGATTCGAGTGTCGGTGTGGCTGCCATGGTCATAGTCCCTGATAACGAACGCCGGGGTTCAAACGCAGATCGGCACGCACCTGTACCGAGGCCACGCTATGCACCTTTCGGGAAATCTCGCTGTTCGCATCGTTCAGATCGCCGAACATGATCGCTTTGTTCGGGCAGGCTTCGGAACAGGCCGACTTGCCGCCCACATCGATACGGTGCACGCACAACGTGCAGCTCTCGACGGTACCTTTTCCGCGCGGCACGTCCGGGTTCTGGCCGGTCAGCGGCTCGTGCACGAAGGAACGCGCCTTGTACGGGCAGGCCATCATGCAATAACGGCAGCCGATGCAGCGGTGTTTGTCCACCAGCACGATGCCGTCGGCGCGCTTCATGGAAGCGTTGGTCGGGCACACGTCCACGCAGGGCGGATGCTCGCAGTGCTGGCACATCATCGGCAGCGATATCTCGCGACCGGTGCTGATATCCTTGATGTCGATCTTGCGTATCCACTGCGAATCGGTGGGCTTGGTCTCGCCGGACAAGCCGTTCTCATTGTTGCAGGCGGTCACACAATCGTTGCAACCGGGCTTGCACTGGTTGGTGTCGATCAGCATGCCCCAGCGCACCTTGCTGCTGGCGCCTTCGCTCTTGCCCTGCGCGACCGAATACAACAGCATGCCCGGCGCGATGGCGACCGCCGCCGCGCCGACCGATGTCTTGAGGAAATTGCGGCGATTCATATCCATGTCGCTCATTTCGCGTTCCTTTGCGCCAGCCATGCACTCTTGCGCGTGCCGGAATGGCACTCGAAGCAATCCAGTTTGACCGCTTCGTACTTGTGGCAGCCGACGCAGAAACTGTCTGCGCGCGCGATCACGCTGTTGTCCCGGGTGCTGGCATGGCATTCGATGCACACCTTCAGACTGCGCTTCTCGTCGCGGATGCCCAGACGCAATGCATCGTCACGCGCATGCTTGAGCAAGTGCATGTGGTTCTTGCGCATCCATTGCGTATCTTCCACGCACTGTCCGCCCTTGCCGATGTCCAGCTTGGGTGCATCCGCAGCCCAGACCGGGAGGCAGAGGCAAAGCAACAAGGAGAAGAACAGCTTTTTCATTATTCGCCGAGTCCCATCTGGATGTAGCCGGTCGGACAAACGTCCGCGCAGATATGGCAGCCGATGCACTTGTCGTAGTTGGTCGCGACATAGCGGCCCAGCGTCGCCTCGCTCTTCTTGACGCGGTACACCGCGGTCTGCGGGCAGTACACCACGCAGTTGTCGCACTCGAAGCACATGCCGCAGCTCATGCAGCGCTTGGCTTCGGCCACGGCATCCGCTTCAGGCAAGGGATTCAGCCGTTCCTCGAAGTTGCCCAGTGCGGTCTGCTCGTCCAGCGTGATGATGTGGCGCTGCCTGCGCGGCGTGAAACCGAAGTGACCCAGGAACAGCTTGTCGTGCGGAATGATGTAGCGGTCGGAACGGTTGTCGAAGTTGTGCACGGCGACGTTGGTGTTGCAGGTGCCGCGCAATGGCTCGGTCGCTTCCTTGATCTCAAGGCCCTTCTCCGCCATCTTGCGCATCAGGTCGAACTGGTGCGCGTCGATCTTCGGACGCTTCTCCAGATCAATGCCCAGCAGGAAGTTGTGGATACCGTCGGCGGCGATGGAGCCGTGGCCGATGGCCGTGGTCAACAGGTGCGGACGGATCACGTCACCGCCTGCGAACACGCCAGGCTTGCCGTTGACCACATAGTTGCGGTCGGTGGACACGGCCCCCTTGCCGTTGTTGAATTCTTCCAGACCGGTGAAGTCCACCGCCTGTCCGATGGCGGACACGATCAGGTCGGCTTCGAGATCCTGCTCGCTGCCTTCGACATTTTTGATCTCCAGCTTGCCGCCGACGAACTTGGCCTCACACTGCATCACGCGCAGCGCGGTGGCGCGGCCGTTCGCATCGCGCACGATGCCGATCGGCACCAGACCGCCCTTGATGGCGATGCCTTCCGCCAGCGCCTGTTCGATCTCGTGCTTGTTGGCCTGCATCTTGTCAATGGGGAACACCGAGGTCAGCGTGACTTCAGCACCTTCCTTGGCGGAAATTTCGGCGACGTCGTGTGCCAGTTGACCGGTGATGGCCAGCTCGGTGTCAGTCTGGTTGGCATGGCTGATGTGACCCAGACGACGGGCAACGGTTGCCACGTCGATAGAGGTATCACCACCGCCGACCACCACCACGCGCTTGCCGACATGTTGCAGGCGGCCATCGTTGAACGCTTTCAGGAAGGCGGTCGCGGTCACGACGTTGGGTGCCTCGGCGTCGGCGATAGGCAGCGCGCGGCCGGCCTGCGCGCCCATACCCAGGAACACCGCGTCGAACTCCTTGCGGATCTGCTCCAGTGTGATGTCCTTGCCGACGTGGCATTTCATGCGTGTCTTCACACCCAGGTCGAGGATGCGCCGGATCTCTGCGTCCAGCACGTCGCGCGGGGTACGGAAACCGGGGATGCCGTAACGCATCATGCCGCCGAGGAACTCGTGGTCGTCGAAGATGGTGACTTCGTGGCCCTTCAGCGTGAGCTGATAGGCGACCGACAGACCGGCCGGGCCGCCGCCCAATACAGCAACCTTCTTGCCTGTGGGGGCCACGTTCGGCTTGTTGAATTTCAGCTTGTTGGCGATTGCATATTCGCCGAGGAAATGCTCGACCGAGTTGATACCGACGTGGTCTTCCACTTCGTTGCGGTTGCAACCGGATTCGCACGGTGCCGGGCAAACACGGCCCATCACCGACGGGAACGGGTTAGCTTCGGTCAGACGGCGCCAGGCGTATTCCTGCCACGGCATGATCGGTGTCTTACCGTCAGCACCAACCGGCACTTTCTCGGTGCCGCGCACGATGGACAGATAGCCGCGAATATCTTCACCGGCCGGGCAACTGCCCTGGCACGGCGGTGTGGACTGGATATAGGTCGGGCACTTGTAAGAGAAGCTGGCCTGGAAGATCTTTTCGTTCCAGCGACGCACCTTGCTGTCGCCGTCCTTGTAACGACGGAAAGTCAGATTTTGTGGGGTATCAATTGTTGCCGACATCGCTATGCCTCCAGATTGAAGTTACTTATCGCCCAAGATGATCGCGTTACTGACCAACTGGTGCACACCGCCCACCATCTTTCGGTCGAAACCGTAGACGGGCATGATCTTTGAAAACTGTGTCTTGCAGATGGCGCAGATGGCCGCCATGTAATTCACACCGTGCTCCTGCACCGCCTGATTCAGCACTTCCATGCGCGGCAAAGCGCCCTTCACGCGCAGTTCCATCAGGTCGTCGGTGAGCAGACCGCCGCCGCCGCCGCAACAGAAGGTGCGTTCGCGCGTGGTGTTCGGGTCCATCTCGACGAAGTTGTTGGCCACCGCCTTGATGATGTTGCGCGGGATCTCGAACTGTCCGCCCGGCAAATCGCCCATGCGCGAACCGCGCGCCACGTTGCACGAGTCGTGCATGGTGATGACGAATTGGTCGTTCTTGGACTTGTCGAACTTCAGCGCGTCGCGCCGGATGAGGTCCCAGGTGAACTCGCAGATATGGGTCGGCTGCCTGTAGCGGTGGTCGAGCTGCTTCTGCAGCATCTGCGCGAAGCGGTCGGTCTCGTCCGCACCGTCGCCCACGCCGGACAGCGTGTTCCAGAAACTGTAGGCGACGCGCCAGGCATGGCCGCACTCGCCCACCACGATGCGTTTCACGCCCAGCTCCAGCGCGGCCTCGCGGATGCGCAGCGCGATCTTGCGCAGCTGCTCGTAGTTACCGATGAACATGCCGAAGTTAGCGCCTTCGGAAGCCATCGAGGACAGCGTCCAGCTTGTGCCGGAAGCATGGAACACCTTGGCATAGCCGATCAGGCCGTCGATGTGCGGCTCGGCGAAGAAGTCGGCGGACGGTGTGATCAGCAGCACTTCCGCGCCCTTCACATCCACCGGGAATTTGATGTCCAGACCGGTATCTTCCTTGACGTCCTCTTCCAGACCTTCCAGCGTATCGACCAGCGCCGGCTCGGGCAGACCGAGGTTGTTGCCGATCTTGTGCACCTTGGCGATGATCTCGTTGGAGTACTTCTGCCCCATGCCGACCGAAGCGAGGATCTCGCGCGCGGCCATGGTGATCTCGGCGGTGTCGATGCCGTAGGGGCAGAACACCGAACAACGGCGGCACTCGGAGCACTGGTGATAGTAGTTGTACCACTCATCCAGCACTTCGCGGGTCAGGTCGCGTGCACCGACCAGCTTTGGGAAATATTTGCCGGCGAAGGTGAAGTAGCGACGGTACACGCTGCGCAGCAGATCCTGACGCGCCACCGGCATGTTCTTCGGGTCTTGTGTACCGATGAAGTAATGGCACTTGTCGGAGCAGGCACCGCAGTGCACGCAGGCATCCATGAACACGCGCAGCGAGCGGAATTTGCCCAGCAGATCGCCCATCTTGGCGATGGCCTTGTCATGCCAGTCGTCCACCAGTTGGCCGGGGAATCCCAGTGCCTCCTGCATCTTCTCGTTGGCGATGAAGGGGCCCTTGCCTTCCATCGCGCCCGGCTTCAGCGCGGGGATGATGGGGATGGTGCGGTAGGCTGGTGCGGTGATGTCAGCCATCTTATTTCTCCGATTCCAACTTGCCGGCCCAGGCACTCAGATGGCGATGCTCGCGGCAGTCGTCGGTCTGGTTGCGGGTGGGCGAAAAAAAGACTCCTGGCGCATGTAGAAGCTTGCTTAGAGGGAAGAGTGCCAGGAGTGCGAAAACGAGGAACAGGTGCAACAGCAGCAGACTGTCTGACGGCAGCGTGCCGATATCGAAATGCAGCAGGCCGAGGAAATAGGATTTCACAGCAATCACATCGGTATGCGAGGCAAATTGCATCAGCAGACCGGACGCGGCGATGACGATCAACAACACCAGCCACAGATGGTCGGACGGAGTGGAGATATAACGGATGCGCTCGACGAACAGGCGGCGTACCCACAGCCCGCACAGGCCCAGCAGCATGGTGATGCCCGCATAGATGCCGAACGGCTGGATAAATGCGACCCAACCCCAGACGGGATCGGTGAAATAACGCAGGTGGCGCAAGACGACCAGCGCCATGCTGGCATGGAACAACCAGCCCATGGCCCACGTCCACAGATTGGCTTTGAACAGACTTTCGAAGAACACCACTTCGCGTGTCAGGCGAAATACCACGCCGGTCCTGGTGGTCGGCGCGGGTGTGGTCGGGATCTTCAGTGGCGCGGGCGTGCGCGCATACAGATTGATACGGGAGAGCAACCCCACGACGAGCACAAGTGTCGCAAGGTAGAACAGGATCGCGAAAATCACACTCATATCATGTACCAGGATTCAGGATACAGGGGGCTGGGCGGGATGCCGGTCCGGGATATGGAGTGCAGGCGTCAGCTGACTGCCCACAACACTGTATCCTGCATCCCGCATCCCGTATCCTGCCTCTTAGACGCAACCGGTCGGCTTGGGCAGACCGGCGATCTTGCATGCCTGCTTGCCGGGACCGTACGGAAACAGACCGTACAGGTACTCGCTGTTACCCTTCTCCGCGCCCAGCTTCTTGCCGATGGCCTTGGTCAGCACGCGCACTGCGGGTGCAATCTGATACTCGTCGAAATATTCGCGCAGGAAGTTGATCACTTCCCAGTGCTGATCGGTCATCTCGATGCTTTCGGTTTTGGCGATGTAATCCGCGACTTCCGCGTTCCAATCGCTCAGGTTGACCAGATATCCTTCTTCGTCTGTTTCGTAGCTCTTGCCGCCGACTTCGATGCTAGCCATGTTGTATCTCCTTCTATGAATAATGGTTGCTGCTGACTACTCTTCCCTCATTTCGCGCTTCACCTTGCGGGGAGGCAACGAACCGTATCGCAACGCGATTTGTTACAGCCAGGATTGGCAATTCTTGTTGCTGACCGCCAGTCCGACGAATCCGGCATAGTCGACCCCCGCCACACCCGCCATGAGGCGGTCGCCCAGGCCGCGTGCTTCCAGGTCGGGCATCAGCACGTGCACCTTGCAACGGCCCATGGCCGCGCTCAGCTTGGATTCATAGGCGTTGCCCTTGGTCGCGGCATACACCGCGTCTTCGATCAGCAGGACATCGCCGCCGTCGGCCATGGTGTTCAGGCAGCTTTCCAGCGTGCCGCTGGTCAACGGGGATTTGTTCACGATATGTAGCATGTTTTCCCCTTTAGAAACTCAGAACGACGTCTTGCTCGTCCATCAGTTTGCCCATCTCGGCACGGCTCAGCACGGTGACGCCGACGATGAAGTCGTCTTCGTTCAGGCCGCGTGCTTCCATCGCTTCCTTTTCGACGTACAATTTCTCGACATCGTAATCTTCCAGCGCACGGTAGGTGGGCGAGAAGTTCTTGGTCTCGATGCCTTTGGTCTGCATGCCCTTCTTCAACTGGTAGACACCGTCGTCGAGGAAAGCCAGCGACACATCCTGGTCGAAAGCGGCGGTGATCAGCACCACCTCCAGCGATTCCAGCGCGTAGATCGTGCCGTAAGGTGCCTTGCGGTTCACGAACATGAATTTCTTGTTGTCACTCATATCGTTCTCCTCAATCGCCGAAGGTGACCAGACGGTCGCACTTGATACCGGACTCGACCAGTTGCCCCAGACCGGAGATGCGGAAGCCCTGCGCCAGATTCTCTTCCTTGATGCCGCGACGCAACGCTGCCGCCACGCACACCACCAGGTCAACCTTGTGTTCTTCCGCCAGCTTGGTCCAGCGGTTGACGATGTTGCGGTCGTCCTGCGGCGGCTCGGTCAGGCGCGAGGCGTTGTTCACGCCGTCGTGATAAAAGAACACGCGCCACACTTCATGTCCTGACTCGATAGCCGCCTTGGCGAACAGGTAAGCAGAATCGCTCGCCTGATGCTGGTACGGCCCCTCGTTGACTACGATCCCGAACTTCATTCAGTCACCTCGCTCAGAAACGGATATGTGCCGAAGCGTTCAAGTTGTAACGCGAACCGCGCCAGTCGTCGATCAGATACTTGGTGAACGGCAGACCGGTCTTCTCGAAGAAACGCGGCCAGCCGATACGGTCGATCCAGTCGGCCAGACGCTCCCACGGACGGGCATCTTCCTTGTACACGGTGAGGATGTTCTTCACTACGGCACCGACTTCAGGCCAGCGCGGCGGATTGTTGGGCAGACCGGCAGCGACCATCTTCATGAAAGTGGGCTTGCCGCGTGCGTTGGAGTTCTTGCCGCCGACCCAGATGGCCAGCTTGGAGAATTCCGGATCGTTGATCTGCATCGGCGGGCACGGGGGATAGCAGGCGCCGCAGCACATACACTTGGCTTCGTCGATCTCCAGCGAAGGCTTGCCGTTGACCATGGCGGGACGGATCGCCGCAACCGGGCAACGCGCCACGACTGTCGGGCGTTCGCACACGTTGGCGACCAGATCATGGTTGATCACCGGCGGCTTGGTGTGTTGCACGATGATGGCCAGGTCGGCCTGACCGCCGCAGTTGATCTCGCAGCAGGAAGTGGACAGGTGCACGCGGTTCGGCATCTCTTCGCGACGGAATTCGTCGTACAACTCGTCCATCAGCGCCTTCACCACGCCGGAAGCGTCGGTGCCGGGGATGTCGCAGTGCAGCCAACCCTGGGTGTGGGCGATCATGGTGACCGAGTTGCCTGTGCCACCGACCGGGAAGCCGTTCTTCTCCAGCTCGGCGATCAGCGGTGCGACCTTCTTCTCGTCCGACACGATGAACTCGATGTTGGAACGGATGGTGAAACGCACGCGGCCTTCGGCGAAGTTGTCGGCGATGTCGCACAGCTTGCGGATGGTGTACACATCCATCTGGCGCTGCGTACCGGCACGCACAGACCATACTTCGTCGCCGCTGTGTGCCACGTGATGCAGCACGCCCGGACGCGGACGGTCGTGATAACGCCAGTTGCCATAGTTCTTTGCCAGCGTCGGGTGCAGGTACTTGGTGTTCTCCGGCACGCCGGTTTCCTTCGGCTTGCGCTTTGCTGCGGGTGCGGCTTGGACGGCTTGATTCATCTTCTATCTCCAGAGTTATAAAAGTCGCGTAGCGATCCGTTTGCCTCCTCTCCCGCTTGCGGGGGAGGATTGAGGAGGGGGAAACGAGCAATCGCGAAATTCATTGTCAGATAATTTTATTCCTGCTCGTTAGGCTGCTTGCTTCCTGGCGTTGATCTTGGCGACTTCGGCATCCCAGCCGTCGGTACGGACATAGGGGTTCATGCGCGGCGAATTGATCATGGCCGGATCGACATCGACTTCCATCGCATCGAGGAAGTTGGCCAGACCGATACGCTCGATCATCTCGCCGGTGCGCTCGTGCTCCAGTGCATTCTCGGCGAAGAAGTCGATGGTACGCTGCGCGAAGTCAACCAGCTGTTCGACTTCCTCTTCGGTTTCCAGCTTGATGAACGGCAGCACCACGGTGCCCATCAGGCCGCCGATCTTCAGGTGGCTCTTGCCGCCGACCAGCACGGTTGCGCCCTTGTCCTTGCCCGGTGCCAAAGCGCCGGTCATGACGTTGATGCAGTGCATGCAGCGCACGCAATCCTGATTGCTGATCTCGATACCGTGGGTGTCGTTCACCGCCACAGTGGAAGTGTGCTCGCCTGCCTTGATCTTGGACAGTTCCTTGACTTGGAACGCCTTGGTCGGGCAACGCGCCACGACGTCGTTCACCAGCTCGTCCATGCCGTGCTTGGCGAACCATGTCTTGGCCAGACCTTCGTCGGTGCGGATGTTGTCACGCCATGTGCCGATCACGGCCATGTCGGCACGCTGCACGGAGTTCATGCAGTCGTTCGGGCAGCCCGAGAACTTGAACTTGAACTTGTACGGCAACGAAGGACGGTGGATGTCGTCGAGGAAGGTGTTCAGCACCGCGCGGTGCGCTTGCGCTTCGTTGTAGCAGGACTGTTCGCAGCGTGCGGCCCCCACACAAGACATGGAGGTACGCACGGCAGGACCGGCACCGCCGAGGTCGAAGCCCATCTCGTTGAATTCGTCGAAAGACTTCTGCACGTTCTCTGTGGTCGCGCCCTGGAACATGATGTCGCCGGACTGGCCGTGGAAAGCGATCAGGCCGGAACCGTGGTTTTCCCAGATGTCGCAGAACTTGCGCAGGGTCGCTGTATCGTAGTGCATACCGGGAGGAGGCATGATGCGCAGGGTGTGGAATTCAGCCGCGTCGGGAAACTTGGCGGAACCGTCCGCGTTCTTCAGCTCGGTGAAGCGCGGGATCACACCGCCGCCGTAACCGAACACGCCGACTGTGCCGCCCTTCCAGTAACCCTTCTTGGTCTTGTAGGACTCCTCCAGCTGACCCAGCAGGTCAACCACGTAGTCCTTGTCCTGAGCCAGATGCTTCAGGCCGGTAACGAAGCTGGGCCAAGGGCCGGACTCCAGTTGATCCAGGTTAGGCGTGTCATGCATCTTCTTGGCCATAATGTCTTTCCTTTCGATTTGCTGTGCCTCTGGCTTATGCAGTGCTCGGCAGGGTTGGTTGATTACGTCCGGGCTCTTCGTCCCGATTTCTAATGGTTGAGCATATTACGAGGGTGACCCCATGCAGACCATCACCCTGAGCGGGTATGTTAGGTAACTCTAATGGGGGGTGCTTTTACCTTCCCCGGTAGTATTCCAATACAGGTGGCATTGCGGCTAGACTTGCCGCATTACCCGACCCATTAACTATGGCACCCGGGAAACTCACATAGGTATAGCCATGGCACATATCACTGCACTCGATCAATTCACCGCGCCGATCGGCAAACAGCAGATCGAACTGCAGCATGTCGATCATGACGAAGGGGGCTTGAACATGCTGCGCGTGCGCATCCGCGAAGGCAAGCGCTTCACCATCTTCGATATCGACCCGGCCACCGCCAGCAAATGGGCGACCATCATGCAAGACTGGGCAAAATCCCAGCAACAGGCATGAGCGCAATCGACATCAGCTTCGACCTGCACGGCGAAAGCATCCCCGCCGACTACCCGCACAAACTTTGGGAAGCCCTGCTGCGCATCGCCCCGGCGCTGGCCGCAAGCGAGGCAGTGGGCGTGATCCCCCTGCGCGGCCCCAACAACAACGGCGAACTGCTGCTGCCCAAACGCGCCAAGCTGGCACTGCGCCTGCCCATGGATTTACTGGATGCGGCGCTGGCGCTGTCCGAGCAGGCGCTGCAGATCGGCGATGCGACCGTACAACTGGGTCAAGGCAAGACGCGCGAGATACAGCCCTACCCCACGCTGCATGCGCATCTGGTGGTCGGTCCGACTGACGAGGTGGAATTCATGGCGATGGTAGATGCCACGCTGGCCACACTGGAGGTCAGCAGCAAACTGATCTGCGGCAGACATCATCGCTTGAACATCCACGAGCAGGACATCAGCGGTTTCAGTCTGGTGATGCACGATCTGACACCGGAAGACTCCCTGCGCGTCCAGTACGTCGGCATGGGAACGGGACGCAATCTGGGGTGCGGCATCTTCGTGCCGTACAAGGTCATCTCCGGTCTGGAATAAATCAAAAATCAGGCGACCACGAAGAGGATTCGTGGACATGTTTTGTTGTAGTTGTTTCTTAAATATAAGGAGCTTGAAGATGGGATACGTAGTAGCTGGCAATGAACTTGAGACGGATGACGACGGCTTCCTGCTGGAGCCGGATTTCAGCGAGGAAGTGGTGGGCGTGATCGCCGCTGCCGAAGGCATCGAGCTAACCCCCAAGCACTGGGAGATCATCAACTACATGCGCGAGCAATATCGTGAAGAGGGACATACCCCGAACTTCCGCAACATGCTCAAAGGTGTGAACGAATTCTGGGCGGATGCAGACAGCAAGGCGCTGTATGATCTTTTCCCCACCGGCCCGGCCAAGCAGGCTGCCAAGGTCGCAGGTCTGCCCCAGCCCTATGGCAAGGGCGGCTACTAAGGAGAGCATGGAAATGGATGACAACGTACATGTAGTTCTAGATATGAAGGGGCTGTCCTGCCCCAAGCCGCTGATCGGTGCAAAACGCATGGTGGACGAGTTGAATCCCGGCCAGGTGTTGCTGCTGATCTCCAACTGCCCCGGCACACCGGACGATCTTTTCTCCTGGGCTGAACTGACCGGCAATTCCGTCATCAAGACCGAGAAGATGGAAGGCGGCAGCACCGGCTACCACATCCAGAAAGGCGGCAAGAGCGCGAAGCATCCCAATGCCAACGTCTCGCTGGATATCCGTGGCGCAGTCTGCCCCGGCCCTATCGTAGAAGCCAAGAAGTTGCTGAACGGTATGCAGGCTAACGAAGTGCTCAAGCTGGTCAGCGATTGTCCGGGCGTGGCATCGGACATCGAAGGATGGGCAGCGACCACCGGCATGACCGTGCTGGAGACCCTTGAAACTGCGGCAGGTGTGCATGAGTTCTACATCCGCAAGGGATAAGGCGCACGTCGCCATCCGCATCAAGAGCAACTGGTTCAAGGATGGCCGGGCGCGCACGCCGCAGGAGATCTCGGACGCGCTCGCCTTCACGCTGTGGCGTCTCGCCGATGCCGCCCTGCGCCGCACGCGCAAGGACGATTTCGCCATCGAGGTCGGCCCGCAGTATCTGGATTTCCTCGCCGAATATCTGGTGTTCCTCATCCTAGTCGCAGACCGTGTCGCCTATCGCAAACTTTCCGCAGAAGATCGGCAGATTTTCACCGGCAATCTGGCGAATCGCAGCGGTGAGACCTATGCCGAGAACCGCATCCGTCTGCTGGAGAGCGATCAGAAGACCTGCAAACAGGACTTCATCGACCTGCTCAACCGCCGTGCCGGCGAGTATGCGGATTTCGGCTACGACGAGAACGGCCCCGACTACGGCTTCTATCGTTATCTCGCCTGGTGCATCAGCCAGATCCTCAGCGAGGAAGACGCCAAGTGGATCATCGACCCGATGATCAGCTTCGAAGCGCCCGACACCGTGAAGCTGGTGGAAAAGACTTTGCGCGGCCTGTGGGAAGAAGAACCCCGTCCGGCACGCCGCCGTAGCGGCACCAGCGGAGACTGAATGTCCAACCCTTTCGACCTCGCCGACGAGGAAACCTACCAGCGCTGGCGCGACGCCAAGCTGGCCAACGCCCCGCGCACCGCAGCCGACCTCATCGTCGAAGTCAAAGACCCGCGCGCGCTCAGCACTAGAGAGCATGCCGAACTGGCGGCACGCATCAAGCACTGCAACATGGCCATCTACGCCAGCCCCATGCTGGAAGAAGACAGCGACATCCTGCGCAAGCTGGGCACGCAATTCGGTCTGAACCAACTCGACGCCAACTGGCTGGCCGGCGAGGACGGCGTGTCATCCATCCGCGTGTTCGACGGCGGCACACGCAAGCACTACATCCCCTACACCGACAAACCCGTCAAGTGGCACACCGACGGCTACTACAACCCGCCCGAACGTCAGATACGCGCCATGGTGCTGCATTGCGTGCGTGATGCGGCCAGCGGCGGCGAGAACCGCCTGATGGACCATGAGTTGTGCTATCTGAAATTGCGCGACGAGAACCCCGCTCACATCGCAGCATTGATGCAGCATGATGTGATGACCATCCCCGAGCGCTTGGACGTGGCCGACGGCGTACGCGCCGCCCAGAGCGGCCCGGTGTTCTCGGTCGATGCGCAAGGCCATCTGCACATGCGCTACACCGCCCGCACGCGCAGCATCGAATGGAAAGACGACGCAGCAACAAAAGCCGCGGTCACCGCACTGGAAGCCCTGCTCGCCTCCGACGTCCCGCAAGTCTTCAACACCCGCCTGCAGCCCGGCATGGGCCTGCTCTGCAACAACGTCCTGCACGACCGCAGCGCCTTCACCGACGATCCGCACCATCCGCGATTACTGTATCGCGCGCGATATCTCGACCGCATCGCGCTCAGCTGAGCCGCTATGGATTATTCATTCGATGTAATTCTTCAGACCGGAGAAGCTGTAAGTGTTGTCCAAATGAGTAAGTCTAAAAAGGCAACTTTTCGGCCGAGGACTAAACCGCTCCGCGGTATGGGCGCTCCGATCCGCGAGTCCGGGTTGATCGTAGGAGCGGTTGAATCTCAGATTCTGTTTCCCTAACTTGTGAAGTGAGGCAATCCGCCTCATCTCACGAGAGGAGC
>WOZO01000074.1 GCA_011620315.1 Sideroxydans sp.
GAAATCTATCTCTGGACTGTCGAAACCAAGGACGGGGCGAAGAAGCCCGACGGCTCGCCCTATACCGCGACAGACCTGCGCGAGATTCAGGACTGGATCATCAAGCCACAGCTGCGAAATGTTCCTGGCGTGACCGAGATCAATTCCATTGGCGGCTTTGCCAAGGAATACCAGATCGCGCCCATCCCTGAACGCCTGGCTTCTCTCGGCGTGACACTGCAGGATGTGGTCACTGCGCTGGACCGCAACAACGGCAATGTGGGCGCGGGCTATATCGAAAAGCGTGGCGAGCAGTATCTGATTCGTGCACCTGGTCAGGTGAAGTCGCTGGAAGACATCGGTAACGTGATCCTCAGCAGCGCCAACGGTGTTCCTGTGCGCGTTCGCGACGTGGCAGAAGTTGGCCTTGGCCGGGAACTGCGCACAGGTGCTGCAACAGACAACGGACGCGAAGTGGTCCTCGGCACGGTGTTCATGCTGATCGGCGAGAACAGCCGGACTGTCTCGCAGGCGGTGGACAAGAAGATGTTGGAAGTCAACAAGAGCCTCCCAGAGGGGGTGCACGCGGTGACTGTCTACGACCGTACCGTGCTTGTTGACAAAGCCATCAGTACGGTGAAGAAGAACCTGCTGGAAGGCGCGGTTCTGGTGATCGTGATCCTGTTCCTCTTTCTGGGCAACATCCGTGCCGCCATCATCACGGCAATGGTCATCCCCTTGTCGATGCTTTTTACCTTCACGGGTATGGTTCAGTACAAGGTGAGCGCCAACCTGATGAGCCTGGGAGCGTTGGACTTCGGCATCATCATCGACGGAGCGGTGGTGATCGTTGAGAACTGCGTACGGAGACTTGCCCATGCACAAGCGCACCACGGTCGGCCACTGACGCGGGCTGAGCGCTTCCATGAGGTGTTTTTGGCATCCCAGGAGTCAAGGCGTCCATTGCTGTTCGGACAGCTCATCATCATGGTGGTGTACCTGCCCATCTTCGCGCTGACAGGCGTTGAAGGGAAGATGTTCCACCCCATGGCATTCACGGTGGTCGCGGCACTGCTGGGCGCCATGGTTCTGTCGGTGACATTCATCCCCGCAGCGGTGGCCCTGTTCATCGGCAATCGGGTCAGCGAGAAGGAAAACTTCCTGCTGGGCCATGCCAAGCGCTTGTATGGTCCACTGCTCGACCGTGTCATGGCCGCCAAGGCGGTCGTACTGACCGCAGCTGCAGTTGCGGTGATCTTGTGCGGGTTGATCGCCACGCGTATGGGCAGCGAGTTTGTACCCAATCTCAATGAAGGCGACTTTGCGATCCAGGCGCTGCGCATCCCAGGCACCAGCCTTTCCCAGTCAGTCCAAATGCAGCAGCAAATTGAAAGGACCTTGAAAGAGAAATTCCCCGAGATCGAGCGCATCTTCGCCAGAACCGGTACTGCGGAGATTGCCTCGGACCCCATGCCGCCGAACATTTCGGACGGGTACATCATGCTCAAGCCAATGGCCGAATGGCCCGAACCTCGAAAAACCCGCGACGAATTACTCGCGGCGATTCAGGAAGTCACCGGGAAAATCCCGGGCAACAACTATGAGTTCTCCCAGCCCATTCAGCTGCGCTTTAACGAGCTGATCTCCGGGGTGCGCAGTGACGTAGCCGTGAAGATCTTCGGTGACGACATGGATGTCCTGAACAAGTCCGCAGAAGAAGTCTCCGCAATGCTGCAGAAGATTCAGGGCTCCTCTGAGGTGAAGGTTGAGCAGACGACGGGGCTTCCGATGCTCACCGTGAACATCGACCGCCAGAAGGCTGCTCGCTATGGTCTGAACGTTGCCGACATTCAAGACACCGTGGCCACCGCTATCGGTGGACGCGAGGCCGGCACTATGTTCGAGGGCGACCGCAGATTCGACATCCTGGTTCGTCTGCCTGAATCCCTGCGCAACGATCTCGAAGGGATGAAGCGCCTTCCTATCCCGCTGCCGCGTTCTGCCAATGGGACAGAGGCCAAAACGAACTTCATCCCGCTGGGCGAGGTAGCAACATTCGAGCTTGCTCCTGGCCCCAACCAGGTGAGCCGAGAAAACGGCAAGCGCCGCATCGTCGTGAGCACCAACGTGCGCGGGCGCGATGTGGGCTCTTTCGTCGCAGAGGCTGAGAAAGGCCTGGCCCAGATCAAGATTCCTACCGGCTATTGGACGAGCTGGGGCGGAACCTTCCAGAACTTGCAGTCGGCCACGCAGCGCCTGCAGATCGTCGTGCCGGTGTCCCTGCTGCTGGTTTTCGTGCTGCTGTTCGCTATGTTCGGCAACGTCAAGGATGGTCTGCTGGTCTTCACTGGCATCCCATTCGCTTTGACGGGGGGCATCCTGGCGCTTTGGCTTCGCGACATTCCGATGTCTATCTCTGCGGCTGTCGGCTTCATCGCGCTTTCTGGGGTGGCCGTGCTCAATGGTCTGGTGATGATTTCGTACATCCGCAGCTTGAGGGAAGGCGGTGTTGGTCTTGACGAAGCAATCCGTGACGGCGCGCTCACCCGGCTACGGCCGGTTCTGATGACTGCCCTGGTGGCCTCGCTGGGCTTCATTCCAATGGCCATTGCGACAGGCACCGGCGCTGAAGTCCAGCGTCCCCTGGCCACCGTGGTGATCGGCGGAATTCTCTCGTCCACGCTGCTCACGCTTCTCGTGCTGCCGATTCTTTACCGTCTGGCCCACCGGCCCGATGAGGAAGATGAGGACGTGTCCGCTGAGCCCTCGCATCCCCCAGACGTGTCCGCTCCCGTGTAGTTGTGAAAGGTCCCGCTCGCGGCGGGACCTCTCCTTTCCATAAATCTCGCTCCAAAGGAACTTTCATGAAATTCTCTCAAGTCCTCATCGCGCTCGCGGTATCGATCTCCGGCACGGCCTTCGCTGCCGATGACCACGGCCACGAAGCCAAGCCGATGCACGGGGGCGTCACCGCTCAAGCGAAAGATGTGGACTACGAGCTGGTGGCCAAGGCCGACAAGCTGCAACTGTTCATGCGCGACCACGGCAAGCCGTTTGACGTTTCAGGCATGACCGCGAAGGCCACTCTCCTGGCGGGTAGCGACAAGCAGGAAGTCCAGCTCCAGCCCGTGGATGGCAAGCTCGAAGCCGCCGGCAATTTCAAGGTCGCCTCAGGCACAAAAGCCGTGGTTGCAGTCTCGAAGGTTGGAAAGGCCGTGGCTTCCGTCCGCTTCACGCTGAAGTAGCGCGAACGAGATCGCAACTGCCATGCGGTATGGCCAAGTGGCAACTCCAAGTTTGGCAAGAACTCCCCGCACGAGGGGAGATGTCGCTGCGCGGGGTGCAGACGTCACCTACAGCCTTGGTGCGCGCCGCCCTGCGGAGAAAGCATGACGCCCGTCGGGTTCGGCGAGTGGAGTGATACATGTCTATGCAGCCGGTCCAGGACGGACTATTTACCAAACTGTTCTGGATATGGATCGGGTTGCTGATATCCGTGTTGGTATTCTGGAGCCTGCGTCATCTCTGGCTAAAGTATCACCCGCCGCTGGAGGTGCGAACAAAGCACAGCCGTCGCCTTGCAAAAAGACTGAGAGAGAATCAGGCGCTGCGCTTTCAGTCCAGATCACCCAAGAGGCCGCGATCTCGCGATCACCACTGAGTGGTACTGAAGGCCCTACCATATCGGTGCAGTAGCTTCGGCTGCTGATCGCAAAGGCCGACTGATTTCAATAGCGGTGCTTGGCTGCATGCAGTTTGCACCACAGCATCAAAAAATGAGGTCAAGACACCATGGCATTCAGACCCTATTGGATCGTGACGTTGTTGGCGTCGGCCGTGTTGACTGGGTGCGCGACTCCTGTCTACGAAGGCCGTTTTGCCTGGAAAGACGGTTGGAGGACCGGTGTCGTAACGCGGACCGGGCTCGACGAATTGACTCGAAGCAGGTACGAGTGGCAGTGCGGGTTCCCAGCACCTCGCCAATCCGTGGAGGACTTCGCGGTAGTTCGGTGGAAGGAAGTTGGCAGGGTTCTGAATTGAGATCGCGTTGCCCAAGACACTCACCCAGATGAAGAAACGCCTCGAAGAGGCGATGAGTGAAGCCCGCGAGGCCGAGGAAATCATTCCGCTATTGAAAGAGGCGATCACCAAGTTCGATCTTGTGCCGGATGACTTGTTTGAAATGGGTGCGGGTAGGTTCGGCACGAAATTGGCTCCGCGTAAGACCCTACAAAGAGACTCGCCTTCAGATAGCCAAACGGGTGTTTATCAAGACGCTGAGGGCAATACCTGGGCCGGAAAGGGCCGACGTCCCAGATGGTTGAACGAAGCCCTGGTGCGGGGCAAAACTCTTGAAGATTTTTTACCTCGAAGAAAGCGTCTGCAAAGCGCTAAGTAATTGGAGTCAAAGGGATTTTTGCCGTCGAATTCTGATTCTGCACAAAAACAGAGGTCACCCCGGGGTGGACATAACCGACTCGAAAGCAAACGAGTGTCCGGCCTGCAACGCGGTAACGGGGTGATCGTACTTTTCGTGCAAATTGGTGCGTTTTCCGCGCGAACCCTTTCCGGGCGCGGCTTGCAGCCTTGCTGATCGACCGAAATACGCCAAGTTAGGCCCGCTCAACGGCCGTCGTACACTTGGCCAACCACACCTGCTCGACGTCGGCCATGTCAACCTACGCCCTTCGCTTTGTTGGCCAGGAGGGCCTGTCGAACCGCCTGTCCGACTTCGACCTGAATCAGTTTTTCCTGCTCACTGCGGCCGACATCAAGGCAGTAGGCGCGCAGTTTCGCTCCGACCACCGCGCGCCGGCGGCGTTGATGGTGCTGTATCTGCGAGCGGTGGGCCGCCCGTTGGACAGCTCCACGGTATTGCCCAGAAATCTCCTGCGCTACGTCGGCGAGACCTTCAGGACGACTGCGCCCACGATCGCCAGCCTGCGCTCGATCTATCAGCGCAGCCAGACGCTGTACATACACCAGCTCTGGGCGAAAACCCACCTGGGCCTCAAGGACCTCGACGAACAGTCCGAGGCGCAGCTGGTCGCCCTGCTCAAGCTGCAGGCCGCCGAAGCCTCCCACTCCGACGACCTCGCCACTGCGGCATGCCACTGGCTGTACGAGCACCGCATCCTGATCCCCGGTCCGCGGCGTGTGCAGGACTGGGCGCGCGCCGCGTTCGCTGCGACCGAAGCCGAGATTTTGCAGACCATCAGCAAAGCCGTGCCGGCGGCCACGCTCAAGAGCTGCCGCGAGTCAACCTACCGTCAGCGCCCTGACGGCACTGCCACCCATCTCGAATGGCTCAAGACGCCGTCAAGGCGCCACGGCCCGACCAGCCTGACCGAAGTCCTTGAAAAGATCCGGTATCTCAAGGGACTGACGGCACACGAATGGCCGCTCGACGACATCGCCATCCCCAAACAGCGCGCCTACGCCCAGCAGATGCAAGCGCGCCGGCCCGCGAAGTCGAAAGAAATCAAGGACACGACGCAAACCATCGAGTTGGTGTGCTTTCTGCGCATGACCCTGCTCGAACTCACCGACCTGGCGATACAGCAAGGCAGCCGGCGCAGCCAGAAACTGTTTCGCGACGCTGCACAGAAAGCCCAGACCAGCCGGAGTCGATCAGAAAGCACCGCTCGCCAGCAGGCGCTCAAGGCCAGGGTGGTCCTGCGTGACGAGACAAAAACCTGGCGCGTGCGCTGTATGGAGGCCGATCAGGTCTTGTCGGACCTGCTGGATACGCCCCAGGGCAGCTTCCTGTCCCATGTTCGCCGGGCCCTGGCGGCGGACCAGCAGCGCGTCAAGGCGTTTCTGGGCGGCTTGGAGGGCCTCGAATTCGGGGGGCAAGCCGACGACACCGGTTTTACGCAGTGGACTGCCTGGCGCGACCTCCAAGGCATGAAGGCGACGGAATTGCCGCCAGAGTTCAAGATCCCTGAGGTGGGTGCGGCTTGGCACGATCTTGTCCATGACGCCGATCCCAAGAGCGGCCTGCAGGCCTTTGCCGCGTGCACCATGATGTCCTTGCGCAAAAGCCTGCGCAGCGGCAAGGTGTGGATCGATCACTCGCTGAGTTTCCGGCAGCGCGATCAGATGCTGATCTCGCCGCAAGAGTGGGCGCGCGAGCGCGACAAGTACATCGCCCTGCTGGGGTTGCCGCGCACGGCCGACGAATTCATCGAGCCCGCCTTGGACAATCTGAAGGTCGGCGTCATCGCTGTGTCCGAGGCCTGCCAGAAAGGCAAGATCGAGATCGGCGCCGACGGGATGCTGCATCTGCCGGCGGTCACCGCCTTGCCTGACGATGGGGAGCCGCGCCGCATGCGCGACCTGATCTACCAGTTGATCGGCGACGTGCAATTCCCCGACATTCTGCTGGAGATGGACGCGCTGTGCAGCGTCAGTGAGGTGCTGCTCGGACATCGAGCCGAAACCGTGGCGCAACTGCTTGCCCTGTATGCGGCGCTGCTCGCACACGGCACCGACATCGACGCCAAGACCGCTGCGTCGATGATCCCGGGCGTTGACACGGCGCAAGTGTCGGTGGCCATGCGGGCGTTGGAAACCCATGGCCGGTTGCGGCGCGCGAACGAGCGGGTGGTCGAATTCCAGGGCCGCGTCCCGCTGGCCGCCCACTGGGGCAGCGGCGAGAAGGCCTCGGCCGACATGATGTCGCTGGACGCATCCCGCCACCTGTGGAGCGCCCGCGTCGATCCCCGCCGGCGTACCTACGCGGCGGGCATCTACACGCACCTGCTGGATCGATGGGGCATCGTCTACGACCAGCCGATCGTGCTCAACGAACGCCAAGCCGGGGTGGCGATCGAGGGCGTGGAGCAGCACAACCGCAGCCAGGACCGCATTCGCTTGTCCCTGCTGGCGGTCGACACCCACGGCTACACCAACGGTGCCATGGCGGTGGCCAAGTTGCTCGGATTCGACCTGTGCCCGCGCCTGCGCGACCTGGCCGAGAGAAAGCTCTACCTGCCGGCAGGCTTCGCCGTGCCGGAGAACATCGAGCGCGTGACGGTCAAGCGCCTCTCGCGAAGGGCCATCCGCGAAGGGTGGGATGAACTGCTGCGGCTGATCGCCTCCATTCGCATGGGCAAGATCGGCGCCGATCTCGCACTGCGATTTCTCGGCAGCGCGGCTCAAGGTGATCCGGCCTGTCGCGCTGCTGAACATCTTGGCAGGTTGTTGAGAAGCATTTTCTTGTGCGACTACGTCACCATCGAGGACTTCCGCCGCGAGATTCACACGTTGCTTGCCCGGGGCGAGTCGGTTCATCAGCTGCAGCGGGTTGTCTACACCGGCAAACTGCCCACCGAGCGCGGCCGGCGGCGCGACGAGATGAAGGCGATCTCCGGCTCGCACGCCTTGCTGACCAACATCGTGATCGCTTGGAATACCAACCGGATGAATGATGTGGTCGAACGCCTGCGCAAGGGCGGCATGGAAATTGACGACGCCTGGCTGCGGCGGATGGGTCCCGCCCACTCCAGCCACATCAACTTCCGCGGCACATTCAGTTTCAGCGTCGACAAGTATGCGCAGGCGCTTCTCAGATTGCCGCCGACGCCTCGACGCAGTGCGACAGCGTGAGGCGCATCCCGCCGCGTCTCTTCATCGAATGGCCCGCGAACCTAACACCTCTTAAGCGACTTTGTCGGCAGCAGATCGGCTGCGTCCAGCCATACGTGCAGCAGCCCCCGCCGATCGAGTTCAATCTCTAACCAAAGGGGCTCCGTTATCTCAGAAGCAGAAGTACAACGTGCAGCGAAGCAGGTGCGGAACAAGGACGGTCGCGACGGTGATCGTCAGGGCAGGCGCGTCACCGCGCAATACCTGCAGCGGCAGGCCGATGCGGCGGCGAACGAGGAAGCGAGCGCACGCCGGTCGAACGCGCTCGTGCAAGCACTGGCCGAATTGCTGCCCTGAGCGCGAGCTGCGGCTGCGCTTTGGAACCGGGTCACGTGGTGAGCAATTGGGTGGAGACTTCTTGTGAGCGTTCGCACGGTGCTCAGTGCGGCGCTCTCCTACGCAGTGTTGGCGCCAGCGGACAGAAGTAAGCCGTCGCGGGCATCCAAGGGATGGCAGCGCCATCCCGTTCCGGTTTCAACCAGGGATGTAGAACAAGGCGGTCATGCGCAAAGACATGTCGATGCGATCGGCCTGAAATCGGACACGATCGCCAGGCCGGCGACCGATCAGCCATTTGGCCTCGACATACCGGAAAGTCGACGTTCCCGCTGACAGATGGAGGTAGGGAATGGGCGCGTGTTGCAAGGTGATCTTTCCGGCCTCGTGATCGATGCTGACGATCTGACCCGCGATCAAATCGGAGGCGGAAGGCTGGCTCGCCAGAGTTGCGCCCGCCGCGTAACATGTCCAGACGCCGAAGAAGATGACCCTGCGCCGATGTACCAATCCCATGGTAAGTCTCCATGACTGCGACAGCTCGCAAGCATATCGCGCCGACGGTCGTTTAGGTTGACGCCCCGAACCTCTTTGCCAAGACCGCACTTGGTGGGGCGGCTCAACACAAGGGATGTGCGTATCCGCAGAACCGGCCGATCCGCGCGTTAGCGCGGGCCGACCAATTCTGGGCTCCGGTCCCTTACGGTTCCGAGTAAGTCCGCATTCTGGTCATAGATCCTGGCCCGCACGTCGAAAAGGCCGAGCAAGGTCGGGAACAGGTTGTCGTGCGACGCCGCACGTGAAGCGCGCTCCCGCAGCTTGATCGTGTCCACGCCGAGCCGCTCCCGGGCGCCGGCGGACATCCAAAGCAGCAGCGGAATGCGCGTCTGCTCGGCGGGGGCGATCAGCTTGGGGAGCCCATGAAGATAGATGCCGCGTTCGCCCAGCGATTCGCCGTGGTCCGACACGTAGAGCAATACCGTGTCACGTGTGTTGTCGGCCGCAAGCAGGTCGATGGATTGGGCGAGTACTTCGCTCGTGTAGGCGATCGAATTGTCGTAAGTGTTGCGCAGCGATTCCTCAGTACAGGATTGGATAACCGCCGTAGCGCAGATCGGCGCGAAGGGGCGAGCGGATGGCGCGCGTCGGAAGTACGCAGGACCATGGCTGCCTTTCATGTGCAGAACCAGGAGGCTGTCGCTGTTCGACTTCGGCAAGCGCCGGCGCAACGCGTCCACGAAGATGGCGTCCAGGCACTCGCCGGAAGCGCACAGCCCGGTCGCGCCCGCCGCGGAAAGGTCTTCGGTCTCGATCCGATCGCACACGCCCTTGCAACCGGAGTTGTTTTCCAGCCAAGTGACGCCGACGCCTGTGCGCTGGAGCACGTGCAGGACGTTTTCCCGTGCGTTCGCCTTGTTGACTGAAAAATTCTTTTCGCCCAGGTCGGAAAACATGCAAGGCAATGATGTTGCCGTGTCCGTTCCGCAGGACGTGACGGAGTCGAAGTAGACGACGTCTCTGCCCGCCAGTGCCGCATTGGTGGGCCGCCCATAGCCTCCGAGCGAGAACGATGCTGCCCGCGCCGTCTCCCCGACCAGCAGCACCACGACGAGAGGCTTGGCGGACGCGGACGCTGCGGGCCGGGTCGCGTCCTCTGCCAGTCTCGTGACGGGCTGTCGCTGCGCGCGGCTCTCCTTCCACAGTCCATACGCGCTATTCGCGACGTTGGTGGGCGTCAGCAGATGGCGCAACTCGCGGTGGTTCCTCGCAATGTCCGCATATTCGCCAAAGAACGCAAAGACAGACGCGGCCCCGACGACGCCGAGCAGAAGCGCATGCCAGCCGATTTGCATCAAGGAACGACGCCATGGGGCGTAACGCACTTCCACCAAAAAGACCAGGATGGCGGCGGGCAGGATGCCGCGCAGCGCGACGTCCAACGCAAAACGGAAGGAGAGGAGATCCGTCGCTTCCCGCCAGTCCGTCTGCACAACGTTCCGGGCCATGCCCTTGTCGATGAAGATGCCGTATGTGCCGATGAAATGTGCCGCGGCCGCTCCGATCAGCAGCAGTGCCGCGACGGCAAACTTGCCGGTGCGAGGCCAGCACAGCAGGCGGCAGATAAAGCTGAAGGCCGCCCACAGCAGCAGCGCCAGTGCACCGACAGCGGCAAGGACCCGGACGTCGCCGACGTCGCGCGACATCCAAAGACTGCGCCAAAAGGCGGGATTGTCGGCTGCGATCAGCCAGAGTCCCGCGATCCACGCCACGGCTCCTTGCGAGAGACGAAAGCGCAGGGCTGGGCCGGGGGTCGATGGGAACTTGCTCAAGGAAAATTGCTGGCGTCGTCGCGGTGGTCCGCCGCTCGCAAAACAGCGATTGCGGTGAAAGCCGATGATATCGTAGCGTGGATTGGGGGGATGCTTTGTGGTCTCTCCCCACGACTATGACAAGCCCTTCGCGGCAGAAAGCTGGAGGCTGGAAGTGCCATGCCAACCCCTCTCGTGAATGTCCTCAGCTTCGCGGCGATCCCGGCGTTGCAGTGATCGTGGGCCCGCCCTTGGCGATGCTGGCATCACGTCGGTATCGTCATCATGCGGCGAGCGGGGTGCGCGGTAGCCCCCGGGATTCTCGATCCACGCCTGGAGCGCTACCGGCGTCCAGCCGCAGGCCCGCCCACCCAGGTGCACCGGTGGCGGAAATATACCGTCGGCAAGCCGCCGGTACACCGTAGCGCTGCTCAGGACGGTGATGCGCATGACCTCGGCGATGCGGAAGAACGCTGGTGCAGCGGTCAGCAGGCGTGGAATACCCGTGCCGGACGTTCGGGGATGATCGGATTCATTGGTAGACAAGCTGCACACTCCTGAGAACATCAGTGCAGCAGATTGCCCGGCAGCGCTGCCGAACGCGACCCGCAGCGCAGTTGCACCCGCCCCCCCTGACTGGGGCCAGTCCAGTGGTCAGCGATTTTGATTGATCTTAATTGTCGTAGTCAGCGACGGAAAGACCGCATCCCGACAATTGGGGACGCGCCCTCGTGGAGTCACAGGAAGCGACAATAATGGTTGCACCAACGCCATGTGATCTAGTGAGGCTTGGCCCGGCGACTCGCCGTGGTGCTTAAGGAAGAGCTGATGAAACCCACCGAACTCCCCGCCGCCGTACGCGCGACCGACACCCGAGCCACCCTGCCCATCCCGGCACCGCCCCTGGAAACCGGCGCCATCGTGCTGCGGCCGGAGCAGGTACCGCAGGCGCAGCAGGCTTTGCGGACGCTGGACTTCGGCGCGGTTGCGCCCGGTGACATCATCAACATCGGCCTGGGCTCTGAACAGGCGCTGCAGCAGACTCTGGACGGCTTCCTGGTGCGTCTTGACAAGAAGACGGCTGCCAAGGTGTTCGCGCTGTTCGAGCGCCTGGAAAAGGGGGTCGACGACGCCAAGCTCCCCGAGATCCTGGAGAAGATCCAGAGGGGTGAGCAGCGCGGATTTTTCGCCAGCCTTATTGCCAAGGTTGCCGGGCGCAAACCCGAGGATGCCTTTCGTGAATTCATGCAGGAAGTCGGCGATCTGGTGGCTGGCCGCACGCGGACTCTGGCCGACGAGATGCAACACCTCGAAGGCGAACTGTCGAAGGAGATGAAGACGCTGTTCGGCGAACTGCAGGCGCTCGACACGCTCAAAAAATCGTATGGTGAGCATTTCTCGAGCTTCACCCTCGACGCTGCAGTGGCCCGCGCCTTCCTCGAGAAGGCCAGGCAGTACGTGGCGCAGGAGCAAACAACCGCCGACCCCGCCGATGTGGCCGCGCAGGCCCGCGTGCGCGAGCTGCAGGACAAACTCAGGCTGCTGGAAAGCCGGGCACTGGCGCTGGAAGGCACCTATACGCGCCTGCCGGCAGACCAGATGGTGATCCAACAGATCGAGGCCGCCGGGGTGGCGACGCTGCAGGAGACGGCCACCACTGTCTCTTCGCGCTTTGCTTCGATCAAGATGACGCTGCTGTCGATCCATGGCGCTTTTGCCGTGAAATCCGTGCAGCAGATCGCCGAGCGCCAGGCGCGCCTGGACCAGCAGCTCACACAGTTGCGCGGGCAGGCGACCAAGGACGTGGCGGTCACCGCGGCGAAGGCGCCCGGCGAAAACCGCGTGGCGCAGGCCGAGCAGATCGCGGCCATCATCGCCCAGACCCGCGAGATCCACCAACTGGTTGAAGCGGCCAAGAAGGAAACTGAAGAAAAGTTCGAGCAGGCGCGGAGCATGTTCGAACAGTCGCGCGCGGACCTTGCCGCGCTCCACAAATCATGACAGCGGGAATCATTTCATGCTCACTCTTTCCCTCGACAAACCCGGCGCGAAGCCGGCCCCCAAGCTGCAGCTGGCCCTCAACAAGGGAGCAAGCTTCAAAGTCACGGTCGCGTGGAAGTGCGATGCACGTCACGAGGATGATGTAGACATTCACGCGCTGGAAGCGCGCAACGACGGCGGCGGCGGCGCGAAGGTGACTGCCCTGGAGCAGATTCTGTCCACCTACAACACGACCCGGATGAGCCCGAAGACCGGCGTCTTGGTAGCCGCTGCGGACGGCTCCTTTGCCACGCCTTCGGGCGGACTGCGCCATTCCGGAGACATCCGGGTGCAGGGCAACACTGAAGCCATCGTCATCGACGGGTCGCGGCTTCCCGCCGGCATCAATGAGATTCCCCTCTTCGCCACGGTCCACAAGGCCGGCCATGGCCAGGAGCACGAAGGCGGTGCCGAGTCCGAGGAAGAGGCCGCGTTCGCGGACATCGAGGTCTGCACCGTCACCATCGCGGACGAGAGTGGGCGGGAACTTGGCGCCTACCAGCTCGCGAAGGAATTCGGGGACTTCAACGTGGTCCAGCTCGGCAGCGTCATGCATGGCGACAACGGCTGGGAGTACGCGCCGGTGGGCCGCGGCTTCACTGGCTCCATTAACGACGTCCTTAGCCACTTCTCCTGAAACTCGCCATGCAGACGGGGGACAAGAAGCTGCGACCGACCGTGGTCGAGCCGCCTGCCCGTTCCCCGCGCAAGGCCGGAGGAGCCTCGGCGCGGAGAACCGATGCGTCGGCTCCTGTCGTTGAGGCAGGCCCCGCTGTTCGAAAACCGACGGCCATCCCCGGAGCCGAACGGCGGCGCATCGACGTTCAGCCGCAGGCCCTCGAAAGGCTCTCGCCAGGAGCAGCGGCCCACGTCTACGCGCAGGCAACCGCGCTCATCGGCGCGTTCGTGGTGGACAAGGCAACCGAGCGCAAGGCGATCCTCTGGGGCCACGATCTGCAGCAGGTGTACAGCGACCTCGTCACCCAAGCGCTCGCGCTGTCGCGCAGCCCCGTGCTGCGCAAGGTAGAAGGCTATCTAACCCGCACAATGGACATCCTGGGGTCGATCGACTTGCTGGCCGCGTGCGGGCATGGCTCCAGTGGCGTCGTGGGCCGGATGCTCAAGTGGCCCAGCGCACGGATTGACACGCCCGGCGAACTGGCGTTGGCGCAGGCCGAACTGGAGAAGCTGGTGGCGCTGATGGCCGCGGCGCTGCAAGAGTTGCTGGACCTCAGGGACCAGCTCCTGCGTGTGGCCGAACGCACGGACGCGGCCAGCGCGCAGCTTGAAGCCGCGGCGGTTGCTGCATTGTTCCTCGCCGAACATCTGCGCAACCAGAAGGACGCAGTGGCGCAGCGCTTTACCGAACGAGCCATGAGCCTGACCCAGACACTGGCCTTGATCCGCCAGTGTGGTGCGACCAGGACCTTGCAGATCGAGCAGCCGATCCGCATGGTGGGCGCCATTCAGGACGTGGCTCTGGTCATCCTGCCAGGATTCCTTGCCAGCATCGCCGCGGTCGCAGCCCTGCCGGCCAGCAAGGCCAGGATCACGCCCACCGAGGCGGGCGAACTGGCGTACCAGCTTCAGCACGTCGTCGAGAAGTTGAAGACCTCGACGAGCTAGCGATGAGTAGATTCATGACGCAAAACATCAGGAAACTGGCGGTGGCCATGGCGGTCGCGTTGCTTGGCGCAGGCGTTGCGTTGGCTCAGGCCGACGAGCCCATCAATGCCGATCGCCCGGGAATTGCCGACGGTAGCAAGGTGGTTGGCCAAGGCCGCTTGCAACTTGAGGCGGGAGTTCAAAAAGAGTTCCGCCGCGTCGCGGGCGTCTCCGATCACCGTGTGATGGCCCCACTGCTGTTGCGCGCCGGCGTGAGCCCACGCTGGGAGCTTCGACTGGAGACGAATTCCTATGTCTTCCAGACTTCGCGCGATTCGCTCGGTTCACTAGTCCGCGACGAGGGACGCGCACCCGTTGCGCTCGGTGCGAAGTACCAGATCACGGACCCGACGGATCGGGCGGCACCCTCCCTGGGCGTAATTGCCAGGGTGATTCCGCCGTCGGGATCGGGCAACTTTCGCGGTCGTCGCACGAGCGGCGACCTGCGACTCGCGGCCGATTGGGATTTCGCGCAGAACTGGTCGCTGAACCCGAACGTAGGCGTCAGCCTCGTCGAGGACGATGAGGGGCGAACGTTTTTCGCCCGCACTTTCGCCGCGACCCTCAGCTACAACCCGACAGCATCCCTGAGCCTGTTCGTGGACGGGGGGCTGCAATCCCCAGAAAAGAGGGCCGGGCGCGCCGCTGTCATCCTCGACGCCGGCCTTGGCTACCTGCTCACCCCCAATGTGCAACTGGACTTCAGCGCGGGCAAGGGCGTGCGCGGGAGCACGTCCCCGCGGGCCTTTGTGTCGGCAGGCGTCAGCACCAGATTTTGAGCGGCAGCGGCGAGCGTATTACAGAGGTGATGTACTTTGGCTAAATCGATCCCCATGGAAACGGCGACCAAGGCCCTGGTCCTTCAAGGCGGAGGAGCGCTGGGCGCGTACCAGGCGGGCGTTTATGAGGCATTGATCGAAAGCGACAACAAGCTCGACTGGGTGGCCGGCGTTTCGATCGGTGCCATCAATGCTGCCCTCATCGCGGGCAATCCACCAGCTCAGCGAGTTGCACGCCTAGCCGAGTTCTGGCAGCAGGTCTCTTCGGGCCCGGCGCAGAATATGCCGACCTCTTGGGGTGATCGCGCGTGGCTGAACCAGTGGAGCGCTGCCAGCGCCGCCCTGGCCGGCATTCCGGGTTTCTTTCGGCCACGGGCCGACCCGGCACTTTTGCTTGGTGGCGGTGCCCGTGTGTTGAGCTACTACGACCCCCAGCCTTTGAAGGCGACATTGGAACGGCTGGTCGATTTCGATCGCATCAACCGGCAGGAAATCCGATTGAGCGTTGGCGCGGTGAATGTGCGCTCCGGAAACTCCATCTATTTCGACAACCAGACCCACAAGATCGGCGTGGAGCACATCATGGCCAGCGGCGCACTGCCCCCGGGCTTTCCTCCCGTGCAAATCGACGGCCAGCATTATTGGGATGGTGGCATCCTTTCGAACACGCCATTGCAGTATGTGCTGGACTCGTTTCCTCGCACCCGTCGCCTGGTCGTGCTCCAGGTGGATTTGTTTAGCGCCCGCGGTCCCATGCCAACCACCATCTCGGAGGTGATCGAGCGGCAAAAGGACATCGGTTATTCCAGCCGCACCCGCGTAAACACGAACGCACTGGCTTCCAGCGTCAACCTGCAGCAGGCGGTGGCGGACCTCATCAAGAAGCTGCCTGCGCGGTTGCGCTCCGATCCTGCAGTCGCCACGCTGCGGGAGCACCTGACTCACCAGCCTGTGGACATCGTTCATCTGATCTACCGGGACAAGCCGTACGAACTTGATTCGAAGGACTATGAGTTTTCCCGGGCGATGGTGAAGGAGCACTGGGAAGCGGGCGCTCGTGACATGCGCAACACCATCGCGCATCCTGAATGGCTGCAGCGGGCAACGGAAAACGGCATAACCACGTTCGATCTCGCCGAGCCGGGCCCGGGCCGTGTGCGGCACCCGGGCCTGGAAGTCGGGAAGCTGACCACCCCATGAAGGCCGCCGACATCGGTGCACGATGCGACCGCCGATGGTGCTTTGGCAGCGCGCCGGTGCACCCTTCGGCCTCCAACACACGGTGACCTGACATGACAACCCTGTCAGAAACCGTCGGCCCACTCCTGTTCGCGCGGGGCGCCGATGAAAATCAATGTCGGCTTTCCGCCATCGTCGTCACCCCGGACAACCTCGATCCGCCCCTCCTGGTTCCCGCCGATGGTCAGGAGGCCATGCCTGCGCGGCTGTATTCGCAGTTCGGCAAGACGGTCTGGCGATACGACTTCCGGCTCCCTTCGCGCGAGAACGCCGCCTACCGTTTGGGCGATGTCATTTTTCCGGTGGCTGCAGACCTTTCAGGAGATGTGCGGATCGCCTACGTCTCTTGCAATGGCCAGGAGTCCGAGGCGGGTCAACCGTCGAACGAACGCAACGCGATGTGGCGCCGTCTGGCGGCCGAGCACGCGCGTACGCCGTTCGCCCTCCTTCTGCGCGGTGGCGATCAGCTTTATGCCGACGAAGTCTTTCAGTCGCATTTCGTCCTCGCTCGATGGGCGGCGAACGCGAGGAAGGAAAAGACAGACCACGTGTTCAGCGCAGATATGCGCATGGCGGCGGAGAGTCACTATTTCCACCGCTACCTGACGCTCTACGCTCAGCCGGAAATCGCCCATTTGAATGCCCGAGTGCCTTCGCTCATGATGTGGGACGACCATGACATCTTCGATGGCTGGGGCAGTCTTCCGGAAAAACTCCTCGATGGCCAGGTCGGTCGCGGCCTCTTTGATGTCGCGCGGCGCATGTTCATGCTGTTCCAGCTCGGCGCGACCGATGAAACGCCCCCGGTCGGAGGGGATGAGAGCCAACGCCAAAGTCTGACCCAGGTCGTCCGCTTCCCGCGGTTCTCCGTGATAGCGCCCGATCTTCGCTCCGAGCGCCGGCCGACGCGGGTGATGGGCCCTGCGGGCTGGACCGCATTTGAGCGGGCGCTCGCGCAAACCAATCGAGACGACCGGATTCTGGTCATGTCAAGCGTGCCGGTCCTCGGCCCGCGGTTCAGCTGGATCGAGAAATTGCTGGACGTGCTCCCCGGCGTCCAGAAATACGAGGACGACATGCTCGATCAATGGCAGAGCCGGTCGCACCGTGCGGAGTGGCAGCGAATGCTGGAGACGCTGCAACGTCACGCTACCGAGGGCCAAAACCCGGTCACCGTCCTCTCGGGCGAAATACATCTCGCCACGCGGGGCGAGATGCGGTTCACCGACGGAACGATCCTGCATCAGCTTGTGGCGTCTGGAATTGCGCATCCACCGCCGCCAGCGTCCTACGCCCGTGTTCTCGGCTATCTCGCGGCGTTGGGCGAGAACCCCTTGCGTGGGCAGCCGGTCCGCTTAAAACCTTTGCCCGGGCAAATGCAGATCTATGCAGCCGAGCGAAACTACGCCGTCATGAACCGGCGTGGGCAGGAATGGTCCGCCGAGTGGGAGTTGGAGGGGAGCGGACGTACGCCTGCGATGGCCCTTGGGGGCGCTCATGACTGAGGGAAGATCGTCTTCTGCCCCGGTTCGCTTGGAAAGGTCAAAGCGGCCGCCAAGGTGGACGAGATGTGCCCTGACGCCGTGAAGCACAACGCCAGGGACGCCTGCAAGGCCGAAGCCAGGGCCGCCTGGGCCGAATGGGAGCAGCGCTACAGGCCAAGCCCGTAAAACGAGGCCGAGCGCACGCGAGCCAGTCCCGACAGGAAAGGAAGGAAAGCGTCAGGCGTTGAAGTGTCGCATCACGATGGCTGCTTTTCGTCCTTGGCGCGGTCGTGTTCGCTGTGTTCATGCTGCATTCTTGTTTCGCACCTTCGGTGCGTCCTCGGCAGCGTAGCTTTCCTTGCCCGCGATTTCAAAAGGAAGGCAATCATGCGGCCGCATGTCGTCATCCGTTTTGATCACGCTGATGCTGCCGTCCAACTCCAAAATTGCGAACGCCACGTCGCATAGGCGAATGATCCCCTGCTTGCGAATCGCGGCCAATAGCTCGTTGTCTGAAACATCGAATTTTCTCATCATCTCTTTTTCGACCTTGCCCTCCTGCACCAGCAGCACCGGAGCGCCCTCGAGAAGTGCGCGCACTTTCACATTTCGCGAGGTAGCGCGATTCAACAGCGAGCTGAGAATAACGAGAACCGCGGCTCCAGCGGCCGCGCCCAGCACCGAGTTGTCGCTGCCTATCATCGCGTTTTGCACGACGTTGGAAATCATCAGGACAATCAGGAAATCGAAAACGGTTGCGCTGGCCATCTCGCGCTTGTTGGCAAGCCGGAAAATCAGCAACAGCACGAGGTAAACCAAAAGCGGGCGCACCAGCTTCTCTGCCCACGACAACTCGGGGAGCAGCATCTGGCGCCATGGGATCGCGAAGAACGTGTCCGTCATACCATCTCCTCAGCCCACTGCGGTGTCATGGCAATGTGACTTGTTGCACTCCCGCTGCTGCGACTTCGACAGGGTAACGCGCGCGGCCGCGTGGTTACCCACCAGACACTCAGCGCAGCACCGTCCGCGAAGGACACCGTGCAGCAGTGGCTGGCCCTTTAGGACGCGGCGGGCTTACCGCACCCGGGGCAAAACTTCGCGGCGGGCGGCACATCGGCGCTGCACGCGGCGCACTTTGTCGCCGTCTGGGCAACCCCGCACTGCGGGCAAAAGCGCGTGCCTGCCGTCACGAACGTGCCGCACTTTGCGCATGCTGCCCCGGGCGGCGCAGGCTGGGCGCCGTAATTGCCGGGCGGCATTCCGCCCGGCGGGGGACCGCCGTAGTTGCCGTAGCCGCCATGGTGCCCGCCGCCGTGGCCACCGCCGTGGCCGCCGCCGTGATGGCCGCCCATCATTCCACGCAGTTGATCAAAAAATCCCATGAGGACACTCCTTGCAAACGCATCTAACCGAAGAGAAATGACCAGGTGGCCGGGTCGATTCCTCTGAATGTATCCTGCCCGGCAGTTCGAACAGGGTAAGGCGGCGTTCTTTTGGCTTCGTGTCCTACGCGTCCGGCGGGAATGGGCACGCAACAGAAGGAGAACGCCGTCGTCACTCGCGCTTCCAATGCTGCCATGCGGTGTCCACCGCAAAGGCGATGCACCAGGCTACGAGCGCCGTCCAAAGGGTATGACTCATAAAGTGCGCACCCCGCAACTGCTGGGCGAGCCCGAGCAAGAGGCCGCTCGCCAGCGAGGCCTGCAACCAAATGCGCGCTGTTCGGGGGGCGACGTTCCGGAAAACAAAGTAGCCTCCGATAAAGGCGAAGCCGGCCGAGGCGTGTCCCGCAGGAAAGCAATGTCCGCCGCCCCCATCGGCCACTGCGCTCCAGTGCGGCACGTAGGGCAACCATCCTCCGAAAAGCTTCAGATCCCAAGGGCAACTAGTAAGGCTGAGCCACTTCAAGGCCGAGACGGACAGCGACACCAGTGGGGTTGTCACAGCCAACTGCACGCGGGACTGCCAATTGAGCTGGCGCAGTGGTCCCACTGGCCACAAGACCGCCAAGGCCAACCCCGCAGACAGCACCCATGCCGCGCGGCGGCCACCTGTGTGGAGTACCTGAGTCAAGAACCAATGGTCGCGAAGCGGAAATCCTTCGGCGCCCCCCATGGCGCGTGCGAGCGCGACGTCGAGTGAGGTCGCATCCAAGAGCATCAAGCCCGCGAGGACCAGGCCGGTTATGAAAAGCAATGACCGGTCGGACCGGGGCGCAGCAGCCATGGCCGCGATTCTGCACCGCGCGACTGAAGAACAGCAGAGTTGCCGCTGCAGGGCGTCTCGGCTGTGGAGTGCGTGAGGCGCAATCGCGGGCGTGCACCGTCGCGTTATGCTAGCGAACCATGCCACTGCAGATACTGGCCCGTCAATGAACGCTGCTTGAACAAAGATCCCGATGAATTCTGAAGAAACCGAGCTAGATCTCGGCAAAGCGGCTGATGCCGTCGTCGGCGTCACCGCCGATGATGACGGTGACCTGACCGACATGCTGGGAGAGCTGCGTGTGTTGCTTCCCAGTGCCCAGTTGCTGTCGGCCTTTCTCATCACCGTGCCGTTCAACAGCGGCTTCGCCAATATCGTCGCTTCGGAGAAGACGGTTTTTCTCGCGACATTCACCCTGTCTATCTTGAGCCTGGTGCTGCTCAGTGCACCGGCGGTGCAGCACCGGGTCATCCGCCCGCTGACCGACCGCGCCGGTTTCAAACGCTTGGCAACGCGGCAGATCGTCGTGGGGGCGGTTTTGCTCGCGATGGCACTTACGTTGGCGACACAATTGGTGCTTTCCACCGTGTTCGGTCACGGGGTCGGAATCGTGTTCGCCACCCTCACCGGGGGGCTGTTGCTTCTTCTATGGTGGGTGCTGCCGAAAGTGTTGCGAGCCAAAGGGCACATGTGACGCAGGACAAAGCCTGAGCCAAATCTCGGGTACCCTGTGATTGGCAACCGGCTATTAGATCAATCGCTGCGCTTCAAGGAGAGCACCATAAACGGCAAACTCACACTCAACTTAGAAAAATCGGCCAGCGTCCTGCGCCTCGCGCTCGACAAGGCCGGCGTGGTCGCAAACGTCAAGGCGGAGACCGCTGCGATTATCGATGTCTCGGGCTCTTTCGAGCACGAGCACGAAGAGGGCACGACCAGCCTCCTCCTTGAGCGGCTCGTGCCGTACTGCGTCGTGCTTGACCCGGACCGGAAGATGGATGTCTTCACTTTCAGTTCGGGCGAACCCAGTGCGCACTACGTGGGTAGCGTCACGCCGGAGGATGCCCAAGGCTACGTCACGCGCAACATCGTTGAGCGGGTTCCCGGCTGGAACGGCGGCACGACTTACAGCTTCGTGATCGAACGAGCGCTGGAGCACTTTGGCTGGAAGGAATGCGAGGAGGCGCACCAGACGCCGCAGGGCAAGGGTTTCCTGTGGCGGCTCTTCAACTCGCCAACGCACGAACATGGGCACGGGACGCCCCACACTCACGAGAAAAAGCGCTCCCTGGTGCTCTTCATCACGGACGGCGAGAACGAAAAGAACGACGAAGACCGCACCACCCGCGTGCTCGAGGAGTCCCAGCGGCGTGGCGACCAGGTCTACTTCCTCTTCATAGGGGCCTGCGAAGACCGGAACGTCAAGTTCGAGTTCGTCAAGACGATCGCCAGCCGTTTCAGGAACACCGGGTTGGTGGTCATCCGCGACCTGGAAGCCTTCGTCGCTCAGTCGGACGAAGAGCTCAACGCGGCCCTGCTCGGGCCGGAGCTGCTGGAGTGGCTGAAGTCCTGAGAGAGACGATATAGCGCCTGCGTCGCCACCTCCGCTCGACGCGACAGAAGGGCTTTCGGATCACGGCAACTGCGCGGGCAGTCCTACATCGCCGAGCGGTGACATCTGCGATAGTTGCCTCATGCACTGGCGTCATGCGAAGGATCATGTCATGAGACTCACGCGGATTGCTCCTGGCGTCTTGCTGGCGCATCTTGCCTTGGGCGCCAGCTTGGCACACGCGACAGAGCAAATTCTCTATAAGTCTGTTCTGCCAGATGGCACCGTGTCGTATTCGGACAAACCGATTCCGGGTACGGGGTAGTCTCGGTTTCCGTGCAATTTCGGAATCCATCTCCAAATAAGCCTCTGGCGACAACAACTTAGCTGCGATTTATAGTGTTCCCCGGAGCGAAGGAGAACGCTGATGTCGAGCTACCGATACAGATTCGTAGGCTACGAAAAGCTGCCGTCTGGCATGAATGCGGATGACGTGCAGCTGCACTGCCGTTTACCGGACGAGTTGATCAGGGAAATTAGGAACAGTGGCTACGCGAAGCGCTACCACCTGGGACTGGCCGTGCAGCTGTCGTTCCTCGCGCTGACTGGCAGGAATGCCGATGCCGCGCTCAAGATGCCGAGTGCGATGTTGAAAATGCTGTGCGAGCAACTGGGCATCCACTCGACCGCGATTGCCTCCCTAAAGTCGCTGTACTCGAATGCCGACCGGACCATCAGCAACCATAGGGCTTGGGTTCGAGAACAACTCCTCTTCTCTACCTACGACTCTAACGCCGAGGCACGCTTGCAGGCAGCATTGTCCCAGCAGGCGATCGACGCCTCCTCCGTCGATGACCTCCTCGCCTGCGCGCAGGAATGGCTCTTCGGCAGCAGGATCGTCCTGCCAGGCCAGCGTGTGGTGCTCGACCTGGCCCGATCTGCGTTTCAGGTTGTCGAGAACCTGGCCCTGGCAACAATTCGAGCAGCGGTCACTCCAGTACGCCTTCGCGCGGTGCTCAAGGTCATGCACGAAGAGAGTCCGACTCCTGGCATCTCGTTGCTGGAGTGGTTGAAGCAATCGGCCGGCAAACATGGGGTGAAGGGCCTCAAAGAGGTGAACTCACGCATTGATGCTCTCAAAACACTGGGCGTGCACCTGTGGGACCTGCAAGGGCTCTCGATTGGGCGCATTCATGCGTTCGCCCAGGCCGTGGTCAATCGGCCGCCCCCCGAAACCGCCCGCCGCATCGAGGGTACCCGCTCGATCGAGATCGTGTGCTTTCTCAAACACCTGCTCGGCGAGCTTAGTGACGAGGCGATTTTTCGGAACAACCGGCACACCAACGACATCGTCCGCTCGGGCACCAAGCGCGTCCAGGCCAAACAGGCACAGCGCGCAATCGAGTACCGCCATTCCATTGAATCGATGCGGGACATTGCTGCTGACAGCGCGCGCGATGCCCATGAACGGCTGGCAGCCATCACGGCGTTGGCCGATGACATGCTGGGCCGTCCGCCCGTCAGCCATGCTGAGGTTGTCAGGGAAACCTTGACCGAGCAGAGCACACGCGTTCGCACGGTCCTTGATGGCATGAACTGCCTGGACCTGCGGGGAGATCCCGAGCACGCCGACGGTAAGCCGCCAAGGCCGACATGAAGGCAGAAAAGAAGGCCGAGAAGGCCGTACCTGCGAAGGCGGCAAACGCGAACAAGGGCTAGCGACTCGGTCTCAGGAGGCAGCGGTGGGCGCTGCTTGCGGAACCACGGCGCCGACGGAAGGCACACCTTCGAATGCGAGCAAGCGCAGCGCGTTGACGACCACGAGCAACGTCGATCCTTCGTGGAACAGAACAGCCGTGCCAATGTTCAGCCCAAAGATGGTTGCCGGGATCAGCACGGCCACAACCCCCAAACTCACCCACAAGTTCTGGCGGATCACCCGCGCCGTGCGCCGCGACAGCGCGACCGCGAAAGGCAACTGGCTCAGGTCGTCGGCCATCAGCGCCACGTCCGCGGTCTCCAGCGCCACATCTGAGCCGGCCGCGCCCATCGCAATGCCCACGGTCGCGTTCGCCATGGCCGGCGCGTCGTTGACCCCATCGCCCACCATCGCGACCCTTCCCTTCTCCAGCAACTTCTTGATGGCATCCACCTTGTGTTCCGGCATCAGATCACCCTGCGCTTCGGTAAGGCCGACACTCTGCGCCACGGCTTCGGCAACGCGCTGGTTGTCGCCAGAGATCATGATCAGGCGCTCGATTCCGAGCTCCTTGAGGGCTCGCATCACGCCCGCTGCGGCCGGCCGGGGCGTATCCATCACGCCGAGCACACCCAGGTAGCGCTCTCCCAGGCGCACGACCATGGTCGTGCGTCCCTGGGCGATGAGCGCCTCGTTGGCGCGAGCCACCTCCGGCGGCATTGGCGCCCCGCCGATCTCGGAAAACATGGCGGCCTTGCCCACATGCAACATTTCCCCGGCAACTCGTGCCGATACGCCCCGGCCAGTGATGCTCTGCACCGATTCGACGCCGGGTTCGGGGCTGCCCGAGGTCAGTCGCTTTTGTGCGCCTTCGACTATCGCGGAGGCCAGCGGATGGTCGCTGTGCCGCTCCACCGCCAGCGCGACCGTCAGCAACTCCGATTCGCTCGAACCGGGGCCGGCAACGACGTCCGTCAGCCGGGGCTTGCCTTCCGTGAGTGTCCCCGTCTTGTCGAACGCAATCGCCGTCAGGGTGCCCAGGTTCTCCAAAGGGCCGCCGCCTTTGACCAGCACGCCGCTGCGCCCGGCGCGAGCCACGCCGCTCAGCACGGCACTAGGCACCGAAATCGCCAGCGCGCAGGGGCTTGCCGCCACGAGCACGGCCATGGCCCGGTAGAAAGTGGTGCTGAACGGCTCGTCGATGACGAAGCCGGCGAACAGCAGAAGAACCACGCCAATGAGGATGACGGGAACGAAAATCCGTTCGAACTTGTCGGTGAAATTCTGCGTGGGTGAGCGCTGCGTCTGAGCTTCGGTGACCAGCTTGACAACGCGTGCCATCGTGGACTCCGTCGAGGCACGGGCCACCATGACTTCGATGGCGCCCGGTCCATTGATCGTGCCTGCGAACACCTTGTGCAGTGCGGCAACCTTCTCGAACGCCCGCAACGCCGCCTGGGAATCGTCGACCGGCCGCTTGTCCACGGGCACGCTTTCACCGGTGACGGGGGCCTGGTTCACGCTGGACTCGCCACGCACCACGAAGCCGTCGGCGGGCAGCCGCTCGTTCGGCTTGACGAGCACCACGTCGCCCACTACGAGTTGCGCCACCGCGACCTGTTCCGTGCTGCCGTCGGGCCGTTTCACCAGCGCAGTTTCGGGCGCGAGCTTGGCCAACGCTTCAATCGCCTTGCGTGCCCGCCCCATGGCGTAATGTTCCAGCGAGTGGCCAAGACTGAACAGGAACAGGAGCAGGCCTCCTTCGGCCCATTGACCGAGTGCGGCTGCGCCCGCGGCGGCAACGAGCATCAGCGTGTCGATCTCGAAGCGCTTCGCGCGGATGTTCTCGATCGCCTCTTTAAGCGTGTAGTAGCCGCCGAAGACATACGCGGCGACGTAAAAGCCCTTGCTGACGAGTTCGGGCGCGAGGTCGCGCCACGCAAGCAGCCAGCCGATGAGCACCATGAGGCCCGCCAGCAACGCAAAGATCAATTCGGACTTTTCTCCGAAGGGCCCGCCATGGTCATGGGCATGGCCCGCGCCGGCGTGATCCGCATGGTCGTGGTCATGGTCCTTCCCGTCGGCATGGTCATCGTGACCGTGCTCGGCATGCGCATGACCCTGGTGCGGCGTTGGCGCGTCATCGTACGCATGGCCGCCCTCATGCGCATGGCCGTCGTGCGAATGCACGCCTTCACCGTGTTTCGCCGGGGCCGAGCTCGCTGGCTTCAGGGGAAGCCCAAGCATTTCGAGTTCGGACCTGACCTTCGCTTCATCGACCAGCGACCGGTCGAATTCGATGCGAACGGAACCCGTGGTTGAAACTTCCGCCTCGACCACGCCCTGGAGTGCGGAGATCTTGTCGCTCAGGCGCCTCGCGGCGCGCGCGTGCTGGGTCGATGTGTGGAACGCCAGATGCGCGAAGCGTTCGCCCAGCTCGGCGCCCGATGAGGCAGCGAGTTCGCGCACACGCTGCAGCGAGATCGTGTCGGGCCGGTAGTGAATGCACAACTGAGGCGGCTGCGAACCCCCGGCGTTGGCAACATGCACCTCACTGATGCCGTTGCGACCTGAAAGCAGCGAGATGAGCCGCGCCACGCACAGGTCCTTGACATCTTCCACGCCGGATAGAAGGACGGGAATGTCGAGGCGGATTTTTTCGGCTTTGGCCATGGGTGCACTCCGATTTTTGTTGTCAAGCTGCTGGGCTACTATGCAGCTCCAGCCGTTGTGAACAGTGGATTATGAGGTCGAGTTATCAGTCAGGCCCGCCGAGGGCCCCACAGCAGACAAGCTCGTGGGTAAGATCGGCTGCCGGGCCAAACCCGCCAACGTACTGCGAAGCACAACAATGAGAAAGTTTCTTGTCCTGCTGGCCATTGCCATTGCCGCGATTGTCCCGGCCGCCATCTTCCGGATCAGCGGATGGCGCCCCAATGCTGTCGTGGACACGGCCGTGTTCGGGCTCGCCGTGCTGGCGGCCGGCTTCATGCTCTCGTGGGGCGCCGAAGCCGCAGAGAAGCGCATTTCGCAGGGCCTCATACTGGCTCTCGTCGCACTCATCACAGTCCTGCCCGAGTATGCAGTCGACATGTACTACGCGTACCAGGCTGGCAAGGCGCCTGAGTCGAACTATGTGCACTATGCCGCGGCCAATATGACAGGCGCCAACCGGCTGCTGGTCGGCGTGGCGTGGCCTCTCATGGTGTTCCTTCATTGGTGGCGCACCCGCAAGCGCACCATCGAACTGGCAAGCGTGAACGTGCTGGAAGTGGGTTTCCTATTGGTGGCCAGCGTCTACGCATTTTCGATCGTCCTGAAGAACCGCATCAATCTGGTTGACACGGTCATTCTGGTCCTGATTTTCGGCACCTATCTTTGGTTCACGAGCCGGCTGCCGAAGGTGGAAACGGGCCTCGAAGCCGACGATGAGCCCGGCCCGGCCGCGGCGCTGTCGGAGCTCTCTCCGCGAAAGCAGTGGGCCTGGATGGCCGGGCTGGCGATCGTCGCCGCGGGCGTGATCCTGGCGGCAGCCGAGCCGTTCGCTGAATCCATCGTCGCCTCAGGGCGCATCCTGGGCATCGACGAGTTCCTGCTGATCCAGTGGCTTGCACCCTTGGCGAGCGAGGCGCCGGCAGTCGTCATCGCCATCCTGTTCGTCCTTTCGGGGCGCGCCGAGGGCGGGCTCACAACTATGATCAGCGACAAGATCAACCAGTGGACCCTGCTGGTGGGCATGCTGCCGCTGGCGATGAGCGTCGGCGCCGGAGCGATTGCGTCGTTGCCGCTGGACGCGCGGCAGCACGAGGAATTTTTTCTGACCGCGGCACAGTCGCTATTTGGAGTGGCTTTGTTGCTCCGGTTGCGCTTCAGCCTGCTATCGGCAGTCGTGCTGGCGGCCCTCTTTTCGGTCCAGATCGTTCTCGCCTTTGTCTATCGCGCGGATGCCGCCAAGGCCATCGCTTCGCTGACCATGCTGGGGTGGTTGTACCTCGGTCTCGCCGCCGTCCTATTCATGCTGTCGGGGCCGGCCGCCTGGCGCGCCGTCAGGAAACTGGAGGCCACGATTCATGGGCACGATCCGCAGGCGGCGGCACGCCGGGGGTCAGGTCCTGATACCGTCGGGCGCAACGGCTGAGTAAACGCGCTACCGCCAGCTCTTCGCAATTTCGGGATGCCGTCCTACCACCCAGGAAGTGCGGTAGCGCTAAGGTTGGCCCTTCAATCCAAGGAGCAAATCATGGCCAATCAACCCGCCGAGAAACCCGGCCCCCATCATCCGCACCAAGGCCACGTTCCAGGTGATCTGGATCCCCAAGGCCACCGCGACAAAAGCGCTCCACCAACAGGCACAACGGAAGAGCCTGGCGCCCATCATCCGCACGAGGGCCACAAACCCGGGGACCTGGACCCGCACGGACACCGCGATACGTCGGGCGGACAACAGAGGAAGTAAGCTGCTTACGCAGCACTTGAGCGAGGCGGCGAGTCCGCCTCGTTGCGTTTCAGGATGGCACGTAGATCAGTGCCGTCATTCTCAGGCTGAGATCGAACCGATCCGCCTGAAAGCGGACCCGGTCCCCGTCGCGCCTGCCAATCAGCCACTTCGCCTCAACGAACCTGAAGGTCGTCGTCCCGGCCCGAAGGTGCAGATAGGGAATGGCATCGTGCTGCAGGGTGATCTTGCCTGCCTCGTGATCGATCTTGACGATCCGGCCAGAGATGAAGTCGCTGGCGGAAGGCTCAGCGATGCACGCCGCGGTCGCAACCAGCGCCAGTCCAAATCCCACAACCCATTTGCGGCGCGTCAAATGCAAGGTATCCATGGCTAAGTTCCCCCGTTGCGACAGGGGCGAGCACGTCTCGAGAGTCGCTCGGAAAGGGGTTTTTGTCTGCTCGTCACGTGCCATCGCATGGTACAGCCCTTTTCGCCGAGGGACTCCCCAGTTGCACAGGCATTGCCGCTACGCTAGCCGCCGTCGCGGTCTCACCGCGCAGGCGCACTCCTACAGCTGAGGCACAGTTGAGCGATGTTGAAAACAAAGCGATTCGCTCCAAGTCTATTTTCTCGTGCAATACCAAGGCCAGGAAAAAGCCCACCAAAGCAGCCGCATAGCGCCCGGCACATCCGGATGCTTCGAGCTTGGCAATGGCACGGGTACTCGCCTAATGAGCAATATTGCCAATCCAAGAAATAGCCAAGCAGTCGACAGGAGTTGGACGATCGTCTTGAAGTTGTCGTCGATCACCCGCATGACCAATACACCGGCGAGGACATCCACCAGCTGCGCTTCATTTGCTTGTGCCGGGCGATGGACATGTCGCTCGAAGAGGTTCGAACACTGCTGAGCTTGGCTTTGCGCAGGAAAGCAGATTACCGAGCGGCGAATCTTGCACTGAATGAGCACATCGGTCATGTCCGCACCCACCTGCATCGGCCTCATGACGCGTTCATTGACGATGCTATTGAGATAATCTTTCTTATCGCAATAGCCATGTCGATCCACTAAACTGGCGATCGTGAAAAGTACCCGAGTCTCCAAGCCGGCGAATGCGGAAAAGGAATTCCCCGGCACCGCGGCCCTCGCGGCGCTGCGCGCCTGGTACGCGGGCCTGGGTGCGCGAGCGGCCGTTGCCCAATATCTTGGGGTGGACAGGGCGGACGGCCAGTCCTCTCGCGCAATGCTGGGCGACATCCGCCGGCAGCTGACCAAGCATGCGCGCCAGCGGCACCGGGAAGACCTGGCCAGCCTGCTCGAACACTCGGCGGCGGAACGCGCGCAGCGCGCCCGCGCCGTGATGGATGCGATCGAGACGCTGCGGCATCTGCCGGTGCCCGCGCCCATGGTGACGGACGACCTCGAGCGCTGGCTGCCGGCGCGTGCCGCCGGCGCCATGAAAGCCCATGGCTTCAAGACCCTGGCCGATCTGACGGTGCGAATTCCGCGGCGCCGGCGCTGGTGGACGGGCATTCCCGGCTTGGGCGCGGCCAGCGCCAGGCAGATCGAAGCCTTCTTCGCCGCGCACGCGCACCTCACGCAGCAAGCCCGCGCGCTGGTGCCCATCGGCGCTCAAGATGATGTGGCGCCCTGGGAAAGGCTGCGCGTGCCCCATGAGGTCGACGGCTCGCGGGGCACCTTCCGCGCACCCAAGGCCACCTGCACGCTGGACGCAAACGACGACTACGAGGCGGTGCAGGCTTGGCTGGCGCTGCACGAATCGGCTGCAACCCAGCGGGCCTACCGCAAGGAGGCCGAGCGGCTGATTCTGTGGGCCGTTGTGGAGCGCGGCCGGGCGCTGTCCTCGCTCACCACAGAAGACGCGGTCGCCTTTCGCGCCTTCTTGCGACACCCAGCGCCCAGGGCCCGCTGGATCGGCCCGGCGCGGCCGCGCTCGTCGCCCGAGTGGCGGCCGTTCATCGGTGGACTGTCAGCCCGATCGGTGGCCTACGCGCTGTCGGTGGTGGGCGCCATGTTCCGCTGGTTGATCCAGCAGCGCTACCTGCTGGCCAACCCGTTCGCCGGCATCAAGGTGCGCGGCGCATCGCGCTCCGAATCGCTGGCCGTCACCCGGGTCTTCGGCGAAGGCGAATGGTCAGTGATCCAAGCGGTCGCCGAAGGCCTGGAATGGGGACATGGATGGCAGGCACCGGCGGCGCAGCGCCTGCGCTTCGTGCTGGACTTCGCCTACGCCACGGGCCTGCGCATCGGGGAGCTGGTCGGCGCCACGCTGGGACAGATCGAGACCGATGCGCATGGTGATCGCTGGCTGCACCTGGTGGGCAAGGGCAGTAAGGCCGGCAAGGTGGCGCTGCCGCCACTGGCTTGTGCGGCGCTGGACCGGTATCTGATGCAGCGCAAGCTGCCGATCACGCCCGCGCGATGGGATCCGCTGGCACCGCTCATTGGCAGCCTCGATCAAGAGAGTACAGCGGGCATCACCGCGACGCGGCTGTGGAGTGTGATGCGACGCTTTTTCACAAAGGTCGCCGAAGTCATTGAGAAGGACAGCCCGGCCACGGCCGAGAAACTGCGCCGTGCCAGCCCACATTGGATGCGCCACACCCATGCTACGCATGCATTGGCGCGCGGGGCCGAATTGACCACCGTGCGCGACAACCTGCGGCACGCATCGATTTCGACGACCTCAATCTACCTGCACGGCGACGAGGTTAAGCGGGCGCGGGAGATGGGGGAGGCTTTCGCAGCCCGGCGATCTTGACGGGTCGCAGCGTCAGGCGAACTGCAGCTCGATCTTACCGGCACGCCGCCGTACTGGACCGACCACGATCTTCACGTCATGCCCCAGCTTGGCCACCAGTTCCAGCAGCTTCGCCTCGCTGACCCCGCGAAACTGGCCGCGCGTGATGCGGGAGATCTTGGACTGATCGATTTCCAGCAGCGCGGCGGCTCCCTGTTGCGTCAGGCGTCGCGCCTTGATGGCGCGGGCAATCTCAGCCGCGAGCTGCGACTTGCGCTGCATTTCCGCAGCGTCGGCATAGCCCAGGTCCGCGTAGACGTTGGTGCTGCCTTCTTCGATGGTGATGTGGCTGTTCTGGCTCATCGCTTTACTCCTTGCTTTGCTTGCCAAGCCTCAAAATCCTGCACCGCAGCCTTCAGCCGTGCCTTGATCAGGTCCAGGTCCTCCTTCGGCGTCTTGATGCCGCTCTTGGACTTCTTCTGAAAACAGTGCAGCACATAGACCCAGCCCGCGAACTTGACCGTGTAGACCGCCCGGAACGTGTCGCTCCGGAAATCCTCGACCACTTCCAAAACCGCGGCGGAACCAAACCCGCTCAGCGCCTTGGCGTCCGGGTGCTTGCCACCGGCTTGCGCCAGGTCGATCGCATGGCCGAACACGTCTTGGACGTCCTCGGGCATTCCGTCCAGATCCCGCTTGGCCGAGCCGACCCATTTGAGCGGTTTGCGCGGCTGGGTGGACATTAGTGGTGATTATGCCAATTTAGGCATAGACCGTCAAACCGAACTGAGCCCGGTGGGACGATGGCGGTGACATCTGATGAAAGGGAGCCGCAACCCTCAAAGCGCACCAATCTGCACGCAAAGGACGGCGCGCCGGAAATTCAGATATTCACAAGTGGTTGTTTTTGAAAGAACTTTTTTCGCGAAGCGCACCAATTTGCACGGAAAGTACGATCACCCCGTAACACGCCGCGATTCCGCTAATTCAGCGGCTTTGATGTTGCGGGTTTGGTAGTCTGGAATCTGTGATTCCATACTTTTGGCGATGTCATCGGCATTGATGTACTCGCCTAAAAAACCCAGAGCAGGATTTTTGAGAACCTGGGCATTGATGGATGATTTACCGGAGCCATTCGGCCCCGCAAAAACAAACATCACCGGCGCAGATCCATCTTTCTGCGCATCGCCCGATTGACTCATCAGGCCCGCTTTTTTTTTGGCTCTTTGTCGGCGGGCTTGCCCGGTGCTGCATCACTGTGCGCCGTGGGGCCGGGGAAGGGATCTTTGGTGGATTGTGGAGCTGGGCTGCTGGCGTAGCCTTCAACGGGCAGGCCAGCGGCACGGGTGCGCGCAACAGCTTGGGCTACGCCCTTTCGAGCGTCGTCCACAAGTCCAGAGCCAAAAAAATAGCTGTCGAACTGTGTTGTCGTTGCCATGACGCGACCTCTTTTCAAGCCTTGATTTTACGCCTTGTTGGCGATTGCGAAGGGTTCGCGGTCTTTGCCTGCAATCCACGCTGGAGGCTTGCCGCGCCCGGACCAGGTGGTGCCGGTTGCGGGATCGCGATACTTCGGCTCGACCTTCGCTCGCTCGCGGCGCACGGGCCCCCGCGCTCCTGTTGGCAGGATTTCTTGAGCGGTTATGCCGTACTGATCCATGAGATCGCGGATCTGTTTTAGAGCCGCATCCAGTTCTTGCATGCGCGCTTCCTCGATCTTCTGATCCAGTTCGCTGCGCTGCTTCAACAGTTCGCTATAAGTTGAATTCATTGCTGTGGGGGGATTCATACGTTGCGCCAGTTCGTGTAAATGTCCAAGTGGCGGGAGCAAGGACGAACCGCATAGTATGGACGCCTTCGCGCGCAATAAAGTCTCGTTCCAGTAAAGGGAGACTGTAGTAATCACCTATTTTTTCGGCTTTGATGGGTTCGCCGGCAGTTGTGCTGAATAGATATTCCTGCCCCGCCCTGCCCTCAAATATTGTGCGTTGTGCATACACCCACGCTTTGGCCGTGCCGACATGGCCCGACGCCATGTAATGCGAGGTAGCCGTCATGCCAGTGGAAAATTCTTCCGTTGCGCAACCGCCGAGCATGAGGGCAGTGAGGGTGATTAGGAGTGCTTGTTTCATGGTGGGGGCCTCTGCTTAACGTCCAAATTCTTTGTCGCGGTGGCGGCTTGCAGCCACCTCTTGTTGCCTGTTGCGGTCTTGGTTCCTGTCGGTGACGTTGATCTTTGGCACGTGGCCGCGCTCAATGGCATTGAGTGCGTTTTTGTTCAGGCGATCCATGACTACCTTGGCCTGTTCGACAGATAGCCGCTCTTGATCCACTTTGCGGCGTGCTGCCTCGACACCCGCATACGCTCCCGCCAGTTCCGGGTACTTCTGCATCGCTGCTTCCGGTCGCTCGTTCTTGAAAGCATCCACCATCCCCTGTTCGTGGGTCTTTTTGCCCGTGACGGTGTTCACGTTTTCGCGTCCGCGAAACTCATCCTTGCTTTGGATTGCAGCGAGCCTCGCTTTGTCCGCGTCGGTGGGGGAGTAGCCGCGTACCTGCATTCCGCGTGCGGCCGCTTCCATCCACACTTCTCGTTTGAAGGTTTCGCTTCCTGTGACGCGAATCTCGTCCCAACCCCGCGCCTGGGCGATCCGTACCATGGAGTCGGCCACGGCGGCGCTGTTTGTCTGTGTCTCCAGCTTGCTGCCCCTGTCGCGGAACGCGACTGCTTCCGGATTGCGCTGGAAATGGTACTTGTCCCCTACCTTGAGGTATTTCGCAGCCACCTCTTGAGGAATTATCGGCTTGCGGTCATCTTCTGTTGGGCTGAAAACTTCATCCGACTGGACTTCGTTGTCCCCGCCGTCCCTGCCCTGCCCCGTGCCTTGCTCCAGCTTGCGTATGTCCTTAGAAATCGCATTCAAAGCCTCTTGGCGGTGCAGTGCCAGTTCCTTCGCTGCAGCGTCCGTGTCGGCCTGGCGCCTGGCCGCAACCGCGCCTAGTGCTTCCGGGTCCAGCACAGTCCCCTTTCGCTCTTCCTTGATCATCATGCGCCGGGTATTTTCATCGGGCGAAAGTCCATATTCGTTCAACAGCGCTTCCCCTCTGAGTGCCCCCTGACTTTCCTTGCTGGCATGGATGAAAGCCGCGTTTTTGTCGCCCACAGCGTCGGCCAGGCACTCCGTGTCCAAGTCTTTCAATCGAACTACCGACTTGCCATCCAACAGGAAATTCACGTTGTAACGGTCGTGCCCGTCCTTTTCAACGTGCTCATAACGAATTGCCGTCGCTGGTTGATCGTTAATATGCATGATGCCGAAAGCAGGACGATGCTTGTATAACTCGTCAGCCTCTTTCGGGGAGTTTTCGGGGGTAATTTTGATTTGATCTTGTGACATATCAATTCCATTTTCATAATCGACAACATTCTAAACTAGGAATCCCTGTTCCCGGCTTATTCTGTCTGCATATTCGTGTAACTTCTCTATGGTGCGTTCGCCTTCTGGAGGCGGTTTGATGCTTGATAAATCAAGTGCGAAATTAATCTCAGAAATACGCGGATAGTCATCAGGAATAAATGCGCGATGGAGATTGGTACTGCTGCTTACCTGCTCAATTGATCCTTCAGCAGAAGCAATTACATCTTGATATTCATTTATGCTAAGCAGTGGAACGGGTGCCGCCAGTTCACCAGCACGCATTGCATCGTCCATCTCTTTCTTAGTGGGCAATCTTCCCCCAATAGTACTCAATGATGGTGAAACTTCCTTGAGTCTATCCATGAATTTCGCGTCCGCGAAATATCGAACCTTTTTGGCTTGAATGGGGAGGACGTTTTCCAAAACGATCAATTCTGCATCCTCACCCAAAGAGGTTATTTCTTGAGGAAGAAGTAACGCGCGACGTTGATCGCTGACGCTCTCCGATGAATTGCGGCGCTTGAATATTTCAGTGTTTCGGGACTTCGATGCGCTCTTAGTAGTTGTATAGCCTAACCATTCGGAAATATCGCGTGCAGATTCGGTTTCGGATGCTTTTGGCGGAAATACAATGTTGAGGGCGTGATTGGTGCGGAAAGTTTCAGCGGCTTCGCGGCCATAAACGTCCGTGAGTTGCGCCGGGCTTTGAATGATGGGCATCATTCGCAATCCGTAGCCTGCAATAAAGCTAATTCCCTTGCTCAAAATGTTGACTTTGCCCATTGACGTGAATTCGTCCATCAAGAGAAGGCACGTATATTTCAAATCGGGATTTTGTGAGGGGAGTTCCCGAGTATTTAAATCTACAAGCTGTTGAAAGAACAGATTGATGAGCGGTGCCATACGCTCAAGGTTGTCAGGGGTGATGCCAATGAAAATTGACATCTTGCGCTTGCGAAGGTCTCGCAAGTCGAAATCGTTTTCGCTGGTGGCAGCGTCAATCGCCGGGTTCATCCACAGTTCAAGCCTCGACCGGAACGAGGTCATGATCCCGCTGCGCGTGTTCTCGCTGGCGATGGATGTATAGCTTTGCAGGCCACGAACGCATGCACCCGACAGTCCATTGCCGCAATCCCTGCGGTCTTTCGCAGCCTTGTCAAAGTAGTCCTTTCCATCGCCATCGGTCAATGTCTCTCGCAGCACCTGACCCAGCGTTACGGGCTTTCCAGGTGACTCCAGCAAGAACAGAACGACCCCAAGAAACAGACTGCGCGGAGTTGCTGTCCAAATCGGGTCAGTGCCCTGCACATCCGGGAAGATCATGTTTGCGATCTTCTGGATGTCGTCGATGCGTTTACCAGGGTCTTCGCTGATGTAGCCCAAAGGGTTATATCGATGCGTTCGACCATCGCTTGCCCCAGGGTTGAACAAGTAGCAGCGCTGGCCGTACTTGCGTCGATAGCCGCTGGTGATATCCCAGTTTTCCCGCTTTATGTCCAGAACCACACAGCTTTCAGGCCAAGTGAGAAGGTTCGGGATGACGACCGAAACCCCCTTTCCTGAGCGAGTTGGCGCAGAGAGCAAAACATGTTGTGAGCCATCGAACATCAAGTAGCCGGAGCCTTTTTTGCCTACGATGATTCCCCTATTTCCCGTTAACCCTGCTTTCCGAATTTCTCGGGCCGATGCGAAACGAGCATCTCCGTGCAGGCTTTGTCGTGAGGGCTTAAGAAATAGTACCAGTGGTAGAAGCAGCGCGACGGTGCTAAATCCAGCTCCTGACCATAGCCATGCATTAATTCGCTTTTGCTCGCCGAAATACACCGC
>WOZO01000105.1 GCA_011620315.1 Sideroxydans sp.
ACAGACCAGCTTAAACTAGACTGAATTCTGTCTTGACGGATGGGTCCACTATAGTCATCGTCTGTGATATGTACCGCCCGCTGATACTCATCTATCGCATCTGCCAGCGACTGCATCCCTCGCGCCTGCTCCCTCTGCTTGAATTCCTCCGGCACGATCCCCTTGGCCAGCAGCGCCTCTAGATGCGCCACGTACCGATCACCCTCCGCCTCGTCGTAAAACGTGAGCGAGATAGGCCGTGGCAGCACGCCTTTCTTTTTGACGACGTACTCCCAGCTGCCCGTGCTACGCTTCCTTTTAGATGCCATGCCGCTCTCCCAAAGCAAACTCCCGTCATCGGATTATTGTGCGATCCACGGTTGGTTCTGCCACCCAGGCAGGGTGGTTTGATGGGAGATTATGGGGGTTTTCTGGACAAACAAGCAAGAGAAAGCCCATCGTACGGATGGGCTGAATGGCCTATAAAGGCCGCTGCTATTGGGTTTGAGAGTGGAGGCGCGACCCAGAGTCGAACTGGGCTCTACGGATTTGCAATCCGGTGCATAACCGCTTTGCTATCGCGCCGTGTGGCCAGCCATACCACTTAAAAACACGGAAAAGCTGTTATTGCTTTCCCGGAAATTTGGAGCGGGAAACGAGACTCGAACTCGCGACCTATACCTTGGCAAGGTATCGCTCTACCAACTGAGCTATTCCCGCAGAAGAGAAGGTGCGCATTATATTGAGAAAGAAATTTGTGTCAACAAAGTTGCGAAAAAAATTCGCAATTTCACGAATAAATTTTCGCGTATGTATAATGCGCGCCCCATCGCATCGCATAGATCCCCGCTGATTTATCGAGTCGCCAGCCCGGATGGTGAAACTGGTAGACACAAGGGACTTAAAATCCCTCGGAGGGAAACCTCTGTGCCGGTTCGATTCCGGCTCCGGGCACCAAACAAAAAGTAGTTTCAGAATCCAGCACTTGAATATTTTTCATCGCACACCCCTTTTTGCCCAAGCGTGGCGGGGAATATCGGCGATCCGACAATTTTCAGGCCTACATAATTTTTCCTGTTGCAAAAGCTCACAATATCTAGAACAATCCACTCCGGAGTTGATTCCACCCGATAACCAAAGGAGAAACGTATGAACCGTAAAGAACTGATTGATGCACTTTCCGCAAAGACAGGCAGCAGCAAGGCTGACGCAGATCGCAACATCGCAGCACTGATCGAGATCATCACCGGCACACTGAAGAAGGGCGATAACGTTGCATTGGTTGGCTTCGGCACGTTTGAAGTTCGCAAGCGCGCAGCACGTACCGGCCGCAATCCTGCCACCGGCGCAGAGCTGAAGATCAAAGCCTCCAAGGCCCCTGCATTCAAGGCAGGTGCCACGCTGAAGGCGGCTGTGAACGGCGTCAAGAAGTAATCTCTCCAAAAGACAATGCGATCCTGATATATCTATCAGGATCGCACTTGTAGGAATTAAAAAAGGTTGAATCTCGCGATTCAACCTTTTTTGATTTACCCGACCATTCACTTCGAACGCGGATTGCGCTTGTCTCTTTCCGCGATGGCGGCCAGCCTTGCTGTATCACATGAAGCCATGAAGGCACGGGTAAAACGCCATTCCCAGTTTCCGCTCCCCGTTCCGGGCGTGTTCATGCGATGGGCGCTATCCAGCCCAAGAATATCCTGCAAGGGGAAGATCACGGCATTGGCCACCGATGCGGAAAGCGCCCCCATCATCACCCAGTTAATCTCCTGTCCGTCCGTGCGCAAATAGCTTTGCGCGAAATCCCGCTCGTGGTCCGTAGCCGAATGCCACCAGCCGATGCTGGTATCGTTGTCGTGCGTACCGGTATAGGCAACCGTATTCGCCGTGTAGTGATGCGGCAGAAAATAGTTGCGCTCGTCTTCTCCGAACGCGAACTGCAGGATGCGCATGCCGGGCAGGTTGAACTTGTCGCGCAGTGCCACCACCTCGGCGGTGATCAAGCCCAGATCTTCCGCGATGATGGGGAGCGTTTTGAACGTCGCCAACAGCGCTTCGAACAAGGCCGCACCGGGACCGGGCATCCATTGGCCGTCAATGGCATTCGGTGCCCCGGCCGGAATCGCCCAGTAATCGGCGAAGCCGCGGAAATGATCGACGCGCACCAGCTCGAACAGATTGAAAGCGTGGCGCAGGCGCGCGATCCACCATGCGTAGCCGCTTTCTTCATGCGCCTTCCAGCGGTAAAGCGGATTGCCCCAAAGTTGGCCGGTCGCACTGAAATAATCCGGCGGCACTCCCGCCACGACGGTGGGGCATCCGCGCTCATCCAGCTCAAACAATTTCTGGTGCGCCCACACGTCCGCACTCTGGTACGCCACAAAAATGGGGACGTCGCCTACAAGATGGACGCCGCGCGCTTTGGCATACTTCCTGAGTGCCTCCCATTGCCAGGCAAAGCACCACTGGCAGAATTTCCAGAATGCGAGCTCGTCGGCATGTTGTTTAATCGCCGAGGCCATCGCTTTGGGCTCGCGCTTGACCAGCCCCTCTGGCCACTCGGACCATTCGTGCCAAGATTCATGTGCCCATAGCGCCTTGAACAAAGCAAAATCATCCAGCCAGTGTTTTTCGTGCTCGCAGAAGGCGGCATAGGCATCGCCCATGTGCTTGCCCGGCTTGGCGAAGAAACGTGCTGCGGCCAATCGCAGCATGCCCATCTTGAAGGCTGTGACAACCGGGTAATCGACGCGATCAGCTGAAAAAGCGGGGGAGGCGTTCAACTCATCTTGGGTCAGCCATTTATGCTCGGCCAGCGCGAGCAGGTCAATCAGCATGAGATTGCCGGCAAAAGCCGAACTGCTCATGTAAGGAGAATTGCCCGGGCCGACTTCACCCAATGGCAGCATCTGCCAAAGCGACTGGCCGGACTCGACCAGCCAGTCGACGAAGCGATAAGCTTCCTGGCCGAAATCTCCGCATCCGTGGGGGCCGGGGAGAGAAGTAGGATGCAGCAGGATGCCGCTGGAGCGGATGGATAGTGGGTTCACTTGACGTTCTCTTTTTTATTTCCGCCTGAACGCATGCTACCAGCTTTCAAAACAGTAATAACCTTGTTGCAAATCAGGCCATCAATCCTTGCCGAACAGATCGCGGCTATACACCTTGTCCGCCACGTCACGGATATCGTCGGTGATGCGGTTCGCCACGATCACATCCGCCTCGCGCTTGAACTGCGCCAGATCGTTGACCACGCGCGAATGGAAGAAGCTGTCTTCCTTTAGCGACGGCTCGTACACGATGACTTCGATCCCCTTGGCCTTGATGCGTTTCATGATGCCCTGGATACTGCTCGAGCGGAAATTGTCCGAGCCGCTCTTCATCACCAGTCGATGGATGCCGACGATCTTCGGGTTGCGCTTGAGGATGTCGAAAGCGACGAAGTCCTTGCGCGTGGTGTTGGACTCGACGATGGCATGGATCAGGTTCTGCGGCACATCGCTATAGTTCGCCAGTAACTGCTTGGTGTCTTTGGGCAGGCAGTAACCGCCGTAACCGAACGAGGGGTTGTTGTAGTGGTCGCCGATGCGTGGGTCGAGGCTGACACCTTTGATGATCTGCAGGGTGTCCAACCCGTGCGTGGCGGCATAGGTGTCCAGCTCGTTGAAGTAGGCAACGCGCATGGCCAGATAAGTGTTGGCGAAAAGCTTGATCGCTTCCGCCTCGGTGGAGTCGGTGAACAGGGTGTCGATGTTCTGTTTGACCGCGCCTTGCTGCAACAGTCCGGCGAAAGTTTCGGCACGCTTGGAGCGTTCGCCGATGACGATACGGGAAGGGTGCAGGTTGTCGTACAGCGCGCGGCCTTCGCGCAGGAACTCGGGCGAGAAGATCAGGTTGTCGCAGTGGAACTGCTCGCGCGCCTTGGCCGTGTAACCGACCGGGATGGTGGATTTGATGATCATCACCGCCTTGGGGTTGATGAGCATCACATCCTGGATCACCGCTTCGATGGAGCGCGTGTTGAAGTAGTTGGTCTCGGGATCGTAATCGGTCGGCGTGGCGATGATGACGTAGTCGGCACCGGTGTAGGCATCGACCTTGTCCAGCGTGGCGCGGAAGTTCAGCGTCCTGTGCTGCAGGTAGTCTTCGATCTCGACATCTTCGATGGGTGACTGTTTGCGGTTCAGCATCGCCACCTTCTCGGGCAGGATGTCGAGCGCGACGACTTCGTTGTGTTGCGCCAACAGGATGGCGTTGGAGAGTCCGACGTAGCCGGTGCCGGCGATTGCGATCTTCATAGGTAAATATCCGGATTGATCTGTTTGATATTGGAACAAACGAAGTTTACCGGAATTTGACCGTGTTCCGTGTCAGGCTGTACCCAGCATCGCTTTCAATTTTGCCAATTTGTCCAAGCCTTCCGACTTGCTCACCGCGGGCGCGCTGCCGACCTGCGTGACACCGGCGAACACGATATCGTCCTGCGGCAACTCGGCGATGAAGCGGCTCGGGTCGCAACCGGCCGATTCCTTGCCGCGCTTGCGCCGCGTGCAATAGCTGATCTGCAAAGAGCGTTGCGCGCGGGTGATGCCGACATACATCAGGCGGCGTTCTTCCTCGATCTGCTCCGGTTCCTCGCTACGCTCATGCGGCAGGATGCCTTCCTCCACGCCCACCAGATACACGTGGCCGTATTCTAGCCCCTTGGATGCATGCAGGGTGGAGAGCGACACCGCATCCAGCTCCTTGTCCTGCGATTCGAGCAGGTTGAGCAGGGCGATCAGTTGCGTCATGGCGATCATGCTCTTGTCGTCCGCTTCGGATTTGCGGTTCATCCAGCCTGTGAAATCCTGCACGTTTTTCCACTTGTTCTCGGCCTGCTTGGGTTCGAAGCTGTCGAACAGCCAGGTCTCGTAGTCGATGGCGTCCAGCAGGTCGTTCATCACCTCGTTGCACGGCTCCTTGTCCGCGCGCGACTGCATGCGGTTGATGAAGTTGCAGAAAGTGACCAGGTCCTCGTGCTGGCGCGGCTGCAACAACTCGGCCATGACCGGCTCGAAAGCCGCCTCGAACAGGCTGATATGACGCGTGCCCGCATGCGTCGCCAGCTTCTCCAGCGTGCTGTTTCCGACGCCGCGCTTGGGCGTGGTGATGGCGCGGATGAAAGCCGGATCATCGTCCGGATTGGCGATCAGACGCAGGTAGGCGGTCAGGTCCTTGATCTCGGCATGGTCGAAGAACGAGGTGCCGCCGCTGACCGTGTACGGCACTTTGTGCGTGCGCAACTGTTGTTCGAATACGCGCGACAGATGGTTGCTGCGATACAGGATGGCGTAATCGGCGAAACGCGTGCGGTGTTCGAACTTGTGCGCCAGCAGGCGCAGCACCACCGCTTCCGCCTCGTTCTCTTCATCCTTGGCCGCGAACACGCGCACCTGATCGCCGGGCCCGTGCTCGCTCCACAGTTTCTTCTCGAACAGTTTGGTGTTGTGTTTGATCAACTCGTTTGCGCTGTGCAGGATGCGTTGCGAAGAACGGTAGTTCTGCTCCAGCTTGATCACTTGCAAGGTCGGGTAGTCCTTCTGCAGGTTGCTCAGGTTGGCCGTGCTCGCCCCGCGCCAGGCATAGATGGCTTGGTCGTCATCGCCCACGGCGGTGATGGCGGCGCGGTCGCCCGCCAGCAGCTTCATCATCTGGTACTGGCAGTCGTTGGTGTCCTGATATTCGTCCACCAGCAGATAGCGGAAACGGTGCTGCCAGCGTTCGGCCACTTCGACATTGCTCTGGAACAACTCCACCGGCAGACGGATCAAGTCATCGAAATCCACCGACTGATAGGCGCGCAGCGTCTCCTGATAGCGCTGATAGAGCAGGGCGAGGCGCTGCTGATCCTCGTTTTCGGCCAGATTGTGCGCCTGCGCCGGGGTGAGGAAAGCCGCCTTCCAGTTGGACATCACGCTCTGCGCGGTGCGGATCTCCTGCTTGTCGGGGCTGCCCAGCAGTTCGCTGATGATCTTTCCGGTATCTGCCGTATCGAAGATGGAGAATTGTTTCTTGTAGCCGATATGCGTCGCTTCCTCGCGCAGGATCTGCATGCCCAGCGCATGGAAGGTACAGATGGTCAGCCCCTTGGCCTCGCGCCCGCCCAGCAGCTTGCCCACGCGCTCCTTCATCTCGTTGGCCGCCTTGTTGGTGAAGGTGATGGCTGCGACGTTGCGCGCCGGATAGCCGCACTCGTTGATCAGGTAGGCGATCTTGTGCGTGATCACGCCGGTCTTGCCGCTGCCCGCACCGGCCAGCACCAGCAGGGGCGACCCCAGATGTTTGACGGCCGCGCGTTGGGTGGGATTGAGTTTGCTTAACATTGAGATGACCGGGGACTGCCTAACGCAAAAAAGCCTGCAACAAAGATGCGAAATGAAGTGGATATTGATTCATAATCGTGCCTGACGACTTCGCCAGATGATTGCAATCCAACCAACGAAGAAGCGGCCCGTATGCTACCAGATGCCAATCCGATTTACGGTGAATCACCCCGCTGCGATCTTCACGCAGACTTGCATGAGATCGTCGCAAGACATTGTGGTGAAAAGACTAACCTGCTGCAGGTGCTGAACGAAGTGCAAGCCTGCGCCGGTCACATTCCGGACGGTGCCGCGTCCTATATCGCCGCCACGCTGGACATTCCGCGCGCGCGCGTCGAAAGCGTCGCCTCCTTTTATTCTTTCCTGCACCTCAAGCCCGTCGGCGAATATCGCGTACTGTTCTCCGACAACATCACCGACCGCATGCTGGGCAATCAGGACCTGATGGAACAGATGTGCCGCCAACTGTGGGTGCAACCCGGCAAGGTCTCCGAAGACGGCCTGCTCAGTATCAACACCACCTCCTGCACCGGCATGTGCGACCAGGGGCCGGCGGTGCTGGTGAATTACCGCGCCATCACCCGCATGGACATGGCGCGCGTCGACCAGATGGTCGAGTTGATCCGCAATGAGACGCCGCTCGAACAATGGCCGGCCGAATGGTTCCAGGTCGAAGACAACATCTACCGCAAGGACGTACTGCTCGGCCA
>WOZO01000020.1 GCA_011620315.1 Sideroxydans sp.
GCGCTGGCAACGCCGGCGCAGGCACCCAGCCTGCATCAGACAATGGCGCACGCGCAAACTGGCGTGCTGAGGCTTAAGTTGAGAGCATTGGGTTGACGGGCAGGCCTACTGTAGAATTCCGAGCCTCTCTGATTCCAGCAGCGCCTGAACTCTGTTCTTGACTTTCAGCTTAGCGAATAGATTGCGGATATGCCATTTGACGGTGTCTTCACTTATGCGATGCTTGATCGCTATATCACGATTAGAGAGCCCTTCTCTTATCCTTTGAAGCATCGCTAGTTCCTTTCTCGTGAGTACAACGGCGCTCCCACTTCTCGGCGAACGGACGCGATGGTCACCAAGCGCGGGGTCTCGACGCCCAAATTCCTCCTCGCTCGGGATGAGATTCAGCAGCGGCGCGGAGATGGATCCAAGCGCTTCCAGATGCCATCGTTCGTCGAGTAGGGTACGATAACACCCAAGTCGCGAAGCAATATCGATCGCATCGGCTACGCGTTGTTCAGAGAGGGCCGATCTTCCCGCCCCCGCACAAGCAACGGCGGTGCACAGTAGCGCCGCAACCTCCAGTCTGCCAAGTTCCAATCGGCGCGCATGATCCAAGGCCGCGTTGGCAAGGAGGCTGGAAAGGTGAAACTTTCCCTGCCGTGCCGCAATGCGCGCCTCGGTCAGCGATTGCCGTGCGCGGAGATACGGCCCGTGAGTCGTGAGAAAGATGGAGTCGCTGCGGTTCGGTAAAACAGATGTCGCCTGCTCCGCGCTATCTACAACGAGCATATCCGCGAGCGTCAATCGCGCAAGAACCTCGAGCCGGAAGAAGCCAAATTGTCCTGCTATCACACGCAACTCTTGCAGAAGCTCGGCGGCACGTGTTGAATTGCCCTTGCGGCGGGCAATTGCTGCGGCGGTACGATAGGCCAAAAATATAAAATCGACAATGCCATGCCGCCGCACAAAATCAAGAATCTCGTCGACGCGTGCTTCTATGCCATCAAGCTGGTTAGCCTCGTATTGAATTTCAAGTTCTAGCGTGTTCAAAAGGTTTACGGTAAACGGGGTCGTGTTGATTTGAGCATTATCGCCTTCGCGAGCTTTTTGGATTAAGGCAGCACTTGCGCGCACATCTCCTTTTGAAAGCTCGGCGAAAATCATAGCGCCGTAAAACCAGCCCAGTGCGTAGTGATGATCGACGATGTTATTTACCGATGATGCTTCCAAGGAAAGTGTCCTCAGATCACTAAACCGGTGCATACTGGCCGCAAGGAAGCAAAGACAAGTGAGCACAGCGCCTTTGCTGACGAGATCCGCATTCTTGTAGACCTTCATCCAGGCTTCGCACTGACGCCAACTTTCCGACAGATTGTCGTCGGTCGCTTCGCCGATGGCCGCGATCAGCTCGCACCAGCACGCTATTTGCCGGCGTATTTTTTGATCAAGACCGCTAACGTCAGCGGCGCGCAAATCGGCCAACAGTCTGCCTGCCCGCCGATGGTCGTGACTAAAAATCTGGGCCCAGGCTAAGCCCAGGGCGATTGTTGGTGAGCCCGAAATGACAGCAGCGGGAAAACTGCCTTGCCAGAATTGAATTTGATCTATCTGGCCTTCCCGCAGCGCAATATCCATCATGTTTTCAGATGCGACATCAGCAGCCAATTGGCTTTTACCCGCGCGCAAGGAAAGGTTGATGCTTTCGCGACTGTTTTTGTTTTTTCTTTGCCATTGAGCGGCGCGGACGAGCAGGTTCGGCTTCGAGCCGCGATACTCCACCGAGAATCTGTGCTCTAGAAATTCGCGAAGCAACGGGTGGAACTCATAAGCTGTCGGTGATCGGTCCAGTGGCTGAAGAAGCATCTGCTCGGTGGAAAGCTTGTCGATAAAGTAAGCCCCATCATTCCGACGAAACACGTGGTTGAAATATTCTGCTGATACCGGTCCAAGAATTGAAGCGCAAACACAAAATTTCCACACGTCGTCAGGCAGTGAGCGTAGTATTGTGCTCCGAAAATATTTATCCAAATTAATGTCTACGCCGATGATGCGGTTACCTACAGGGCGATCAGTTGAGCGCCTTTCCGAGGCTTCTTGCATCAAGAGGCAGAAGATTTCTGGCCAGCCTTGGGTGCGCTTCCAAAGCGAATAAATTTCAGCTTCTGAGAACCCTGGCGTTTCCACCGCGAGCGCGAATGCTTTTGCTTCATCGAAAGTGAAGGCAAGCGCGCCCTGCCTTAGCTCGTGGGTCTCTCGTCGCGCTTTCATGCGGGCAAAGCCGATGTCTGCCGAGCTTGCCGCGATGAATTCCACTTTGGCGGGCGTCGCGAGCATAAAGGCCTCGATTTCTTCTATCGAATGCGGATCAAATTCGAGATCATCCAAAAAGATGAGAACCTTCGATCCTAGTCGATCCTTGATTTCCCAGAGCCAGGTAGCGAGGTCATTGAGGCTGCGAGGACTTTCTCCCGGCGGCGGAAGTGGCGTGCCGTGGCTGCCGGCCTCGTGGGTAGCGGAGAGCTGCGCGCAGATACGGTCCGCGAGCAGCCGCAGATCGCGCCGGCATTCCTTGATGGAAACCCATGCCGCCGCTGCACAGGCTTGCCGACGATCGGCCCAATACTGCGCCATCGCGACAGTTTTTCCGTAGCCCTGAGGCGCGCGAAGTAGATAGCAGCGCGTCGGCTTATCGACAGCGATGAGGCGAGGGCGCGAAAGACATCCGGAGGCAAAGGACGCCACTCGCTCATTAATAGAGTCTGCGGGCAGCTGGGCACTTTGCCGGGAGCTAGAGCCGGTCTCCCGAGGCCGCATTTCGCCTCCACGCGGATGAGTTGACGCAGGCACATCTGCTCGGACGCCTCTCGCTTTCGCAGATGCTTGGCCTGTTTTTATATGCGCCATCATAATAATGAAGTTATAGCAACGGGCCGTCCTCGCGCAAACCAGAACCACTCTTTTGTGTGGGCCTTGGCCCGATTGGGCAGGTCGACCTCAGGCCCTCAGTCGCCGCTCGTCGGCGTTCCAGGACAGCGTCCATGATCACCAACTTTCAGTCTCCGGCCGCTATTTTAACTGCGGTCTCCGCAATTTCCTTCAGGGCGATAGCCGGGTCGCCCAGCTTGCCAAGATCAACCGACCGGCGATTGGCGATCAGTTGTTTGCCAAGAATGAAATCCTGCGGCGAATTTAGCGCCTCGACGCATTGGACCTGATCGCCCCTCAAATGGAAGACGGCGAACTTAGCGGTTGCGGGTTCCCCGCGCAGAAGGACGCGCTCGACGTTGACGGCGTAGCCGGCAATCTGCAGCTTTAGATCGTACTGGTCGGACCACTGCCATGGCACCTCACTTGGGGGTGGCGCACGACCGACGATGGCGCTGGCGGCTTGTTTGGCCTGTTCGAGCGTGTTGGGTACGCTCTCCATGCGAAACATGCGGTCATAAATAGGCATCGGTCGGAGCGCCACGTCGCCGATGGCAAAGATGGCCGGATCCGCAGTGCGCGCTTCCAAGTCGACAATGATGCCACGGGCCGTGTCCAGCCCTGCGTCCTGCGCGATCTCATCATTTGGGGTGGCGCCAATACCAATCAGAACGGCGGTGCAGGCGATCGTGCGGCCGTCGTCGAGCTTGACGCCGCTCACGCGTCCATCCCGTCCATCGAACCCCGACACCGTCGCCCCCAGTTCGAAGCTGACGCCCCGCTCCCGGTGATAGTCAAGGAAGAAAGCGGAAAGGTCCGGGCTGGCGACCCGGGCGAGCGGTCGCGCTTCGCGTTCGATCACCACCACATCCGCGCCGAGCGCGCGCGCAGACGCAGCCACTTCCAGGCCAATATAGCCGCCGCCGATGATAGCCAAGCGCTGGCCTGACTGTATGACTGCCCTCAGCCGTTCGGCGTCAACGGCGGTGCGCAACGCCAGCACCCCGGCCAGATCCGATCCCGGGACTGGCAGTTTGATCGGTCGAGCGCCCGTGGCGATGATCAGGAAGTCATAGGTCAGAAGTTCACCCGTCGAAAGATGAACCGTCTTGATTCGACGCCTCAGCTTTTCAGCACGAACACCAAGCCGGATGTCAATGCCATGCCTGACGTAGAACTCCACCGGCTTCAAGGGGAGCGATCCGGCGCTGGGACCGTTCCGGAGCCACGCTTTGGACAGGGGCGGGCGATGATAGGGCGCAATGGGCTCCTCGCCTACCAGCGTTATGGCCCCTTCAAACCCATATTGGCGAAGCAGGGCGGCAGCCGCCCCGCCGGCGTGGCCCGCACCAAGGATCAATACATGTGCGTCTGAGCGGCTCATAGATGCCCCCTCGCAAAAACCAGGTGCCTCGCGTAGGAACTTCCGACACCCACCGCGACCACGCGCATGCTCCAGCTAGTGAGCCCGAAAGAGGCCGAATCCCATACTTTAGTGGGGTTGCTTCGCAAACCTGCTGGTGTCATGGTCAATGGACCTGGTCGATTAATGTTGATCAAGAATGCAGTGAATGTGCCGCCCCAGGAGGGTAACGTCATGAGTATTATCGCACAAAATCCGTCCGCCGATACCACGCCAGATCGCTATGTGGACAAGAAACGCTATCTATGGATGTTGTCGGTCATCTGGCCCGCCGCGCCATTAATCGGCCTCTACCTTGTCAACCTGACTGGGTGGGGAGTGTTTTATGCCTTTACGCTGCTCGTCTGGTATGTGGTCATTCCGGCCCTGGATGTCTTGTTCGGTAACGATCCGAACAATCCCCCGGAGGTTGCTGTGCCACGGCTTGAGGCGGACCGGTATTATCGAGTGCTCACTTATCTTACCGTCCCCGTGCATTATGCCTCACTGATCATCTCGGCATGGTGGGTGGCAACCCAGCCGATGGCCTGGTGGGAGGTTGTCGTGCTCGCCTTGTCCTTGGGCATCGTCAACGGCTTGGCGCTGAACACTGGCCATGAACTTGGACACAAGAAAGAAGCTTTCGACCGCTGGATGGCCAAGATCGTTCTGGCCGTGGTCGGCTACGGCCACTTCTTCATCGAACACAATAAGGGCCACCATCGCGACGTTGCCACCCCCGAAGATCCCGCTACATCCAGGATGGGCGAGAGCATTTACAAATTTTCGCTGCGCGAAATTCCGGGCGCCTTCATGCGCGCCTGGAACCTGGAAAAAGTGCGGCTGGAGCGCGCCGGCAAGAGTGCCTGGAGCCTGGACAACGAAATCATCCCGCCGCTGCTGATTACCGTGGTTCTCTATGGATCCCTTTTGGCGGTGTTTGGACCCAACCCCAAGCTGCTGGTGTTCTTGCCCATCCAAATCGCCTTCGGATGGTGGCAGTTGACCAGCGCCAACTACATTGAGCACTATGGCTTGCTGCGCGAAAAAATGGCAGACGGTCGCTATGAGCGAACCCAGCCCAGGCATTCCTGGAACAGCAATCATATCGCCTCGAATCTGATCCTGTTCCATCTTCAAAGGCACTCCGACCATCATGCCCACCCGACCCGCCACTATCAGTCCCTTCGAGACTTCAAGGACTTGCCGGAATTGCCGAGCGGCTACCCAGGCATGTTCTTCATAGCGATGATCCCGCCCGTGTTCCGGTCGGTGATGAATCGCCGTGTCGTGGAATGGGCCGGCGGGGATCTTGGCAAGATTCAGATCGACGGTGCACGCAGGAAGCAGATCGAACGCAAGTTCTGTGGGGCCCGCCACTCGGCGCGAGCGGCGGCTAAGTAGGTCGCAGGGTACCCGTCTCGTGGACTATCTCCCGGGGGGGTAGTTGTGCGGGCCGGGTGCCCCAAAAAAAAGGGGGATGCCGCCAGGTTTCATCCTCGTCAACGGCTTATCCCGGAAACCTTCAAAAACCCTAGTCACAAAGGAACAAGGCGCGATGGCGCGGTATCAATGTCCCGATTGCAGCTACGTTTACGATGAAGTAAGGGGGGAGCCCCACGAGGGGTTCCCGCCCAATACGCCGTGGGCGCAAGTTCCCGAGGATTGGGCTTGCCCCGATTGTGCTGTGCGCGACAAACCCGATTTCATTCCACTGGACTCGGACGAGGTCGAAGAAACGTTCGAGCCCCAATCCAGCCCGGGGGAGGAGTGATGACGCTGGGCGGGCGGGGGGCGGAACCGTCGGGCGCTGCCGAGGAAACCGCCAAGCCATTCACCAAGTGGCACTGCGTGACCTGCGGGCACATTTACGATGAGGCCCTCGGTGATCCCGATACGGGCGTGGCACCTGGCACGCGTTGGACGGACGTCCCAGCCGATTGGTGCTGCCCGGACTGCGGCGCGCCCAAGGAAGCGTATGAACCTTATGATGCGTGATGCATTCGAACGGGCGATCTTCGTCCGGCTTGACGATGTGGCAGCGGATTCCTTGAGGGAGGCCGAGTGAACATTCATGCAGTCTCTGCAATCGTCGCTGCACCGATTCATCCTGGCAGCGAGGAGGCGATCGAGTCGCTGTTCGCGACGCAGTGTCGATCGGCCATAGAGAACAGGACGAATTTCGCCCTGAATGCGCGACTGGCCATGTTGTCGCGACTGAAGGCGACGATAAGAAGCCCGAGAAAACGACATTATCCGAGCTCTCCACACGGATTTCAGGAAACCTGAACCGGGCTCCGTCTAACCGAACTGTTCCCGGTTTGTCAGGGGATATCGCATGCCCGGCGCCCCCTCCGATCCTGGCTGAGGCTGCGCCGCGTTGGGCCCACGCGGCCAACACCTTTTTGCGAAACCGCGCCACCGCATCCATCCGCATGGCGAGGGGGTGTCCCTCGGCGATGCACTGCACCGCCGCCACAAACGGTGTCTTGCCGGGGCTGCCGCGACCCACGCCGCCACCGTGGCGTTCACCGCCCCAGTACGCATCGTCCATGATCACGATGCCGCCCAGTACCTGCTCGCTATCGCGCTCGACCACCGCCTGCATCAACGTGTGCTTGATCGACCACGCCGTGTTGTACGACACGCCCAATGGCCGGCGCA
>WOZO01000175.1 GCA_011620315.1 Sideroxydans sp.
TTGCCGAACAGACGGATGTCCGCGCCCGGCACACGCAAGGCATCTTCCACCCCCTTGAAGGCGATACCCTGCTCGTCCATCTGGCCGTAGACGACCGCCGACGCACCGGGCTCGCGCAACGACGCATCCACCGGCAGGCCGAGGATGGCGCGTGCATGCAGTTCAAACTCGTTGAAGCGCTGCGTGCACATGGTCACCATGCCGGTATCGTGCGGACGCGGGCTGACTTCGGAGAACCAGACACGGTCGCCTTTGACGAACAGCTCGACGCCAAACAGGCCCAGTCCGCCCAAGTCGTCGGTGACCTTTTTCGCGATGTCGCGCGAACGCTGCAGTGCGACCTCGGACATCGGCATCGGTTGCCAGCTCTCGACATAGTCGCCATGCACCTGCACATGGCCGATGGGCTCACAAAAATGCGTCTCGACCTCCCCGTCCGCCCCGAGTGCGCGCACGGTCAGTTGCGTAATCTCGTAGTCGAAGTCGACAAAGCCTTCGACGATGACCCGCCCCTGGTTCACGCGCGAACCGCTGGCGGCAAAGTCCCACGCCGTCTGCACATCCTGCGGCCCGTCCAGTTTCGACTGCCCTTTTCCCGACGACGACATCACCGGTTTGACGATGCAGGGATAGCCGATGCCGCCGTCTATCGCCGCCTGCAATGCCTCAATACTGTCGGCGAATTTGTAAGGCGAGGTCGGCAACCACAGTGTCTCCGCCGCCAGACGGCGGATGCCCTCGCGGTCCATGGTGAGCTGCGCGGCCCGCGCGGTGGGGATCACTCGCACCGCGCCTTCCCGCTCAAGCTGCACCAGCATGCCGGTGGCGATGGCCTCGATCTCCGGCACGATCAGATCCGGCTTTTCCTGTTCGACCAATGCGCGCAAAGCCGCACCGTCCGCCATATTAATGACATGCGCGCGATGCGCCACCTGGTGGCCCGGCGCGTTCGCGTACCGGTCCACTGCTATCACTTCCACACCCAGGCGCTGCAAGGCGATGATGACTTCCTTTCCCAGTTCACCCGAGCCCAATAGCATGACTTTGGTGGCGGATGGAGATAGTGGTGTGCCGAGTACGGTGGGTTTCATGATGGATTCCGAAAGATGGATGCGAGTAGCAGAATTATATCGGAGGAGTAAGATGGAACTCCTCTTCCGTTGGTCTCTAAATCGTTTTTCTTCATAGGAGAAAGAATCATGACGAATATTTCGCAACTGCTCGGCGCTGAAGCCGAATCCCTGTTGAACCATCGCTGTGCAGGCATCCCCAGGGAGTCCCTGCATGTTCCGGGGCCGGATTACGTGGATCGTGTAGTGGCGATGAAGGACCGCAAGCCCGGCGTCTTGCGCAGCTTGCAGTCCTTGTATGGAACGGGACGTCTGGCCAACACCGGCTATCTCTCCCTGCTCCCGGTCGATCAGGGCGTAGAGCATTCGGGCGGCGCCTCGTTCGCGCCCAATCCCGCCTATTTCGATCCCGAGAACATCGTCAAGCTGGCCATCGAGGGGGGCTGCAACGGCGTCGCTTCCACGCTGGGCGTGCTGGGTTCCGTCGCACGCAAGTATGCGCACAAGATCCCGTTCATCGTAAAGATCAACCACAACGAACTGCTCACCTACCCCAACGAATTCGACCAGACGCTGTTCGCCAGCGTTGACCAAGCCTTTGATATGGGCGCGGTGGCCGTGGGGGCGACGATCTTCTACGGCTCGGAACAATCGCGCCGACAGATACAGGAAGTCTCGGAAGCATTCGAACATGCGCACAGCCTGGGCATGGCGACCATCCTGTGGGCCTACCTGCGCAACCCGGCGTTCAAGGTCGGCGACAAGGACTACCACGTCGCGGCCGACCTCACCGGTCAGGCCAACCACTTGGCCGTCACCATCAACGCAGACATCGTGAAGCAGAAAATGGCCGAAAACAACGGCGGCTATAACGCCATCAAGTTCGGCAAGACCAGTCCCAAGGTGTATAGCGACCTGACCACCGACCATCCTATCGATCTGGTGCGTTATCAGGTCGCGAACTGTTACATGGGCCGCGTCGGCATGATCAACTCCGGCGGCGCATCGGGCAGCAACGATCTGGCGCAGGCGGTGAGAACTGCCGTCATCAACAAGCGCGGCGGCGGCATGGGTTTGATCTCGGGCCGCAAGGCTTTCCAGAAACCGATGGCAGATGGGGTGACTCTGCTGAATGCGATCCAGGATGTCTATCTGGACAAAAAAGTAACCATCGCCTGAGCTTCGGTTTTCGGCGCGGTCGTTCAGGTGTTCGCCGCCGTGCTTGCTTCCTCAGCCTGATACATACGGCTGGAAAGCAGCGTGGCCGACACGATGAGTGCCGCGCCTATCCATTCACGCAGAACCATCTTCTCATCCGCCAGCATCCAGGATGCCAGGGCCGCCACCACCAACTCGAACAGGAACAGCACCACAGCACGATTGGCAGGGATATGTGTGACGCCATATTGCACGGCGAAGCTGGTCGCGCACAGCACCAGCCCCATCAACAGCAACAAACCCCAGAAACCGGCCGAGACAGTCGTCAGTTGCTGCGACATGCCCCCCTGCCACCACAGGAAAGGCAGGGTCAACAGCAAGGTGCCCAACCAGAGGCTGAATGATTTGACCTCCACCGACAGGTGGGAGGAACGGCGCGAGACGACATTGGAGAGCGCGAACCCTATGCCAGCCGTCAGACCCAGCCATTCCGCGACATTCTGCGGGAACGGCAGCCCGACCTCCGGTTTCCACAGCATGACCAATGCCCCCCCCAGCGACAGCAACACGATGGCGTAGCCATAGCGATCCAGCCGCTCGCCCAGCAACCAGTAGGAGAACAGGATGGTCCACACCGGCGCAAGGTAGAACAGCAACAGCACGCGCATCACCTCGCCATGCAGCATGCCCAGCACGTAACCCAGATTCGCCCAGCCCGCACTGAATACCAGCAGCAAGGCCCAGCCGCCAAGCGTGTTGCGTTCCCGCCAGAGTCGCGGCAGGATGAAGACTCCGCATAGCATGGCAAAACCGTAGGTCAGCGCCGTCGCCAGCGCACCGGATATCCCCGCGTCCTGCAACACCCGGTAGGGATACCAGATCAATCCCCACACCAGCGCACCGCTCAACAAGCCTGCGACCGGCACGACATTTCGTTTTGTTGGCACTCGCCCGACCTTTATAATGCGCGCTCTTTCGAGCATCAAATTTGAAGATGAATCCCGACCTGCAAAAACTCCAGCCCTACCCGTTCCAGAAACTCGCCAAACTGTTCGGCGAAGTCACTGCCAATAGCGCGCTCAAACCCATCAGTCTGCATATCGGCGAACCCAAACACAGCACGCCGGCATTCATCATGGATGCGCTGGTAGACGGTCTGGACGGCCTGGCAAATTATCCCACAACGGCGGGCAGCGAAGCGCTGCGAAACACCATCGCGCACTGGCTGCACAAACGCCACGACATCCCCGCGCCCGATGCCAAGACACAGGTCTTGCCGGTGAACGGCAGTCGCGAAGCGCTGTTCGCTTTCGCACAGGCCGTGCTCGACCGCAGCCAAACCGATCCGGTGGTGGTCTGCCCCAATCCGTTCTACCAGATATACGAGGGCGCGGCGCTGCTGGGCGGCGCCTCGCCGCACTTTCTCAATACGCTGCCCGAAGACGACTATGCGCTGAACTTCACCCAGCTGGCTGACGAGGTCTGGCAACGCACGCAACTGATCTACGTCTGCTCGCCGGGCAACCCGAACGGACGTGTGATGCCACTGGCCGAATGGCAGACACTGTTCGAGATGAGCGACCGTTATGGTTTCGTGATCGCTGCCGACGAGTGCTATTCCGAGATCTATTTCGGCGACACGCCGCCGCTGGGCGCGTTGCAGGCTGCCCAGCAACTGGGACGCGGCGACTACAAGAACCTGGTGGTGTTCTCCAGTCTGTCCAAGCGCTCCAACGTGCCGGGCTTGCGCTCCGGCTTCGTCGCCGGCGACGCGGCCATACTGGAAAGATTCGCGCTGTACCGCACCTACCACGGCTGCGCGATGAATCCCGCCGTGCAGGCCGCCACCATCGCCACGTGGAACGATGAAGCGCACGTGATCGAGAACCGCCGCCTGTATGCGCAGAAGTTCGAACTGGCCATCAAAGCCCTCAGCCCGGTATTGCCGGTGAGCGAACCGGACGCGAGCTTCTACCTCTGGATACGCACGCCCATCGCCGATACAGCCTACGCGCAACAGCTCTACCGCGACTATAATGTGTCCGTGTTGCCCGGCAGCTTCCTGGCGCGCGAAGCTAACGGGATCAATCCCGGTGCGAATTTCATCCGTCTGGCGCTGGTCGCCGAACTGGAAGAGACACGGGAAGCAGTACGCCGCATCGCCGAATTCACCAATAAACTCTAACCAGGAAAAAACCATGCCCCAATTGCAAGCCATTATCGAAGAAGCCTTTGAACGCCGCGCCGAGATCACCCCGCGCAATGTGGACGCCCAACTCAAGGAGGCGATCAACACCGTCATCGAATATCTGGATCAGGGCAAGCTGCGCGTGGCCGAGAAGATCGACGGCGCATGGGTCACCCATCAATGGCTGAAAAAGGCGGTGCTGCTGTCGTTCCGCATCGAAGACAACGCCTTCATCAAGGGCGGCTTCACCAACTACTTCGACAAGGTGCCTTCCAAGTTCGCCGACTACAACTCCAAGGAATTCCGCGAAGGCGGTTTCCGCGTGGTGCCGCCGGCCGCCGCGCGCCGCGGTGTATTCATCGCCAAGAACGTGGTGCTGATGCCCTCCTACTGCAACATCGGCGCCTATGTCGATGAAGGCACCATGGTCGACACCTGGGCCACCGTCGGCTCCTGCGCGCAGATCGGCAAGAACGTGCACCTGTCCGGCGGCGTCGGCATCGGCGGCGTGCTGGAGCCGCTGCAGGCCAACCCCACCATCATCGAAGACAACTGCTTCATCGGCGCGCGTTCCGAGATCGTCGAGGGCGTGGTCGTGGAAGAAGGTTCCGTCATCTCCATGGGCGTGTTCATCGGCCAGTCCACCAAGATCCTCGACCGCGAGACCGGCGAGATCATCTTTGGCCGAGTACCCGCCGGTTCCGTCGTGGTCAGCGGCAGCATGCCTTCCAAGGACGGCTCGCACAGCCTGTACTGCGCGGTGATCGTCAAGAAGGTGGATGCCAAGACGCTGGGCAAGACCGGCATCAACGAACTGTTGCGCGGCATCTAAACAGGATTCCGAAACCGGGATTCAGGATTCACCCCCTGATTCCGGAATCCCGAATCCTGAATCCTGAATCCTAAAATCGAGGTGACACCATGATCGTGACTCCGCTGTTGCAACTGGCTGCAGACAAACTGGCATCCGACTTGTTCTTCTCGGTCGGCGCGCCGATCAACATCAAGATCAACGGCATCCTGATGCCGGTCAACCAGCAGAAGCTGACCGACGAGCAGATCAAACAGATCGCCTACGAGATGATGACCAAGGAGCAGATCGCCGATTTCGAGATGCACATGGAGATGAACTTCTCCTTCCGCGTCACCGACATCGGCAACTTCCGCGTCAACGTGTTCCGCCAGCGCGGCAGCATCGCCATCGTCATCCGCTATGTGCGCAACAACATCCTCAACATCGAGGACCTGCATCTGCCGCTGGTGTTGAAAGAACTGATCATGGACAAGCGTGGTCTGGTGCTGATGGTGGGCGCGACCGGCTCCGGCAAGTCGACCACGCTGGCCGCCATGCTGGAGCATCGCAACCGCACGCAGAGCGGCCATATCCTGACCATCGAGGACCCGCTGGAATACATGTTCCATCACGGCAAGTCCATCGTGAACCAGCGCGAGATCGGCACCGACACGGAAGACTACGGCGCGGCGCTGGTCTCGGCCATGCGCGAAGCGCCGGACGTGCTGATGATCGGCGAGATCCGCGACCGCGACACGCTGAAACACGCGCTGATCTTCGCCCAGACCGGCCACCTGTGCCTGTCCACGCTGCACGCCAACAACAGCTATCACGCGCTCAACCGCATCGTGAACTTCTTCCCGTATGACGCGCGCCAGAGCATCCTGTCCGACATGGCGATGTGCATGCGCGCGGTGATCTCGCAACGGCTGGTGCGCAACACACAGGGCAAGCTGGTGCCCGCCGTGGAAGTGCTGCTCAACTCGGCACTGATCGCCGACCTGATCAAGAACGACCAGATCGACAAGATCCGCGAGGCCATCGAGCAGAGCGTGTCGCACGGTTCGCAAACCTTCGAACAGGCGCTGTACAAACTGTACAAAGCCGGCCAGATCACCAAGGAAGAAGCATTAAAGAATGCCGACTCCGCCAGCAACCTGTCTTCGCTCATCGACTACTCGGTGACCAGCAAGATGAAGTCATTCGATCCGGTCGAACACCCTGCACAGTCCCCCGCACCGGGCGCTGGCGCAACGAACTTCGACGGCATCAAACTGAACATCGAAGTCCCCGAAATCAAATCCTGATGAAGCTCTATGCCATTCCCAGCTGCGACACGGTCAAGAAAGCGCGCGCGGCTTTGGCTGCGCGCGGCGTCACTTATGAGTTCCACGATTTCAAAAAACACGGTGTGACCGAAGCCATGCTCGACGGCTGGCTCAAGCAGGTCGGCTGGCAGAAGCTGCTGAAGAAGACCGGACCGACCTGGGGCAAGCTGCCGCAGGAAGTGAAAGATGGAATCAAGGATGATGCTTCCGCCCTCGCCCTGCTGCTGCAACACCCGAACATCATCAGGCGCCCGGTACTGGAATCGAACGGCAAGGTGCTGGCGACCGGATTCAACGAAACAGAATATAAAGAACTGAAATTATGAGCAGCACACTGCAACTGACCAAGCAACTC
>WOZO01000024.1 GCA_011620315.1 Sideroxydans sp.
CATCGGTTAAGGGGAAAAAACATGGAATTCTTTCGCATCAAAAAAGACATCCCATTCATGAGCTACGGCAAGCTCACCACGACTATCTCGCTGGTGACTTTCCTGCTGGCAGTGTTCTTCCTCGCCACCAAGGGACTGAACTTCGGCGTTGACTTCACCGGCGGTACGGTGATCGAAGTCCATTACGCGCAGCCCAGCGATACCAACAAGGTGCGCGAAGAGTTGGCGAGCATCGGACTGGCGGATGCACTGGTGCAGCATTTCGGCACTACGCATGACGTGCTGATCCAGGTGCCGCTCAAGCACAACAAGATGGGCGCAAACCTGTCCGAACAAGTGCTGGCCGCGCTGCGTGCCGATGCCGAGGTCGAGGTCGAGTTGCGCCGCGTCGAGTTCGTCGGCCCGCAGGTCGGCAAGGATCTGGTCGAGGATGGCGCAATGGCATTGCTGCTGGTGTCGCTGGGGATCGTCGGTTACCTGTGGCTGCGTTTCGAATGGAAGTTCGGTCTGGCTGCCATCATCGCCAACTTGCATGACGTGGTGATCATCCTCGGCTGCTTCGCTTTCTTCCAGTGGGAGTTTTCGCTGTCGGTGCTGGCAGCGGTGCTGGCGGTGCTGGGTTACTCGGTGAACGAATCGGTGGTGGTGTTCGACCGTATCCGCGAGAACTTCCGCAAGATGCGCAAGGCCGACGTCGCCGAAATCATCGACAACGCCATCACACGCACCATGTCGCGCACCATCATCACGCACGGTTCCACGCAGTTGATGGTGCTGGCCATGCTGTTACTGGGTGGGGAGACGCTGTATTTCTTTGCGCTGGCGCTGACCATCGGCATCATGTTCAGCATCTATTCTTCGGTGCTGGTCGCCAGCCCCTTGCTGATGATGTTCGGCGTTTCGCGCGAAGATTTCATCAAGCCGGAAAAGTCCGAAGCCGAAGAAGTGTTGCCGTAAATGATGGAATTCCTCGCCGTATTTCTCGATATCGTCCTACACCTCGATACGCATCTGCTCAGCCTGGTGCAGGAATACGGCGTGTGGGTCTACGCTATTCTGTTTCTGATCATCTTTGCCGAGACAGGTCTGGTCGTCGCCCCTTTCCTGCCGGGCGATTCATTGCTGTTTGTGATCGGAGCACTGTGCGGTATGGGATCGCTGCAACTGGAAGTGGCGATTCCGTTATTGACTCTCGCCGCTTTCATGGGCGACAACGCCAACTACTGGATAGGCCGTCTGCTGGGCCTGAGACTGCTGGACCGTGCTGGTTCACGACTCATCAAGCACGAGCATCTGGAAAAGACCCATGCGTTCTATGAGAAGCATGGCGGCAAGACGGTGATCTTTGCGCGCTTTCTGCCCATCATCCGCACCTTTGCGCCGTTCGTGGCCGGTATTGGCACCATGGACTACCGTCAGTATGTGATGTTCAGTATCATCGGCGGGGTGTCATGGATAGGCAGTCTGACGCTGGCGGGATACTTTTTCGGCAACATCCCGGTCATCAAGGACAATCTCACCCTGATGATACTTGTGATCGTTTTCCTCTCATTCGTTCCCGCGATGATCCAGTTCATCCGTCATCGCCGACAGGGCGCGACAGCCGACTAGCCGTTCGGCGCGCCAGTTGCTGCGCGCCCACTCCCACACCGTATCCAGACGCTCATCCTGCAAGGCCTGCGGCGGATGCTGCTGCAGGAAGGCGAGCGCGTGCCACAACGCGTTGACCGGCCGGGCGCTATCCACCGCTTGGGCCAGCGTCTGCTTGCTCAGCTTCTCGCCTGCCGCGTTCACCGCAACCGGTAGATGCATGTAGTGCGGGGTGGGCAGGTCAAGCAGGTTCTGCAGATGGATCTGGCGCGGCGAGGAATTCAGCAAGTCGGCACCGCGCACGACGTTGCTAATCTTCTGGAACGCGTCATCCACCACCACGGCGAGCTGATAAGCGAACAAGCCGTCCGCGCGCTTCACCACGAAGTCGCCGATCTCGCTTGCGAGGTTCTGGCGGATGCGTCCTTGTAATGCATCGTCGAATGCAATCGGGGACGAGGGGCGGTCGGTGCGCACCCGCCAAGCGGGTGTTGCGCGCAGATGTACCATGCCCTCGCGGCAGGTGCCGGGATAGACGAAACCTTCGATGCCGTGCAGCGCCGAGTCGGCTATCTCCTTGCGCGTGCAGCAGCAGGGGTAGGCCGCACCGCTATCGCGCAAATGCTGCAGCACCTCGTCATATGCCGCCGTGCGCCGACTCTGATAGATGACAGGCTCGTCGGAATGCAGCCCGAAGGCATCCAGCGTACGCAGGATGTCGTCTGCCATGCCCGGCACGCAGCGCGGCGTGTCGAGGTCTTCCATGCGTACCAGCCAGATGCCGTGATGGGATTTTGCGTCGAGATAGCTGCCGACTGCGGCGACGAGTGAGCCGAAGTGCAGCGGGCCGCTGGGGGAGGGGGCGAAGCGCCCCCGGTAGTGCGATTTATGCCGGGACAGCTTCTTCTTCCTCGAATTCCAGTTCCACTTTGCCGTCCCTCACATCGACCGTGACCTTGCCACCGTTGGACAGCTTGCCGAACAGCAGTTCGTCGGCCAGTGAGGAACGGATGGTGTCCTGGATCAGCCGCGCCATCGGGCGGGCACCCATCAGCGGGTCGAAGCCGTTGTCGGCGAGATAGTCTTTGAGTGCGTCGGTGAAGATCGCGTCCACTTTCTTCTCGTGCAGTTGCTCGTCCAGTTGCATGAGGAATTTGTCCACCACGCGCAAGATGACGCTCTTGTCCAGTGCGGCGAAGGACACGATGGCGTCCAGACGGTTGCGGAACTCGGGGGTGAACAGGCGCTTGATGTCGCCCATCTCGTCGCCGGCTGATGCGCTCTTGGTGAAGCCAATCTGCACCTTGTTCAGGGCTTCCGCGCCCGCGTTGGTGGTCATGATGATGACCACGTTGCGGAAGTCGGACTTGCGACCGTTGTTGTCGGTCAGCGTGCCGTGATCCATCACCTGCAGCAGGATGTTGAAGATGTCCGGGTGCGCCTTCTCGATCTCGTCCAGCAACAACACGCTATGCGGTTGCTTGCTGATGGCTTCGGTGAGCAGGCCGCCCTGTTCAAACCCGACATAACCCGGTGGCGCGCCGATCAGGCGCGACACGGCATGACGTTCCATGTATTCGGACATGTCGAAACGATGGATGGGCATGCCCATGCTGTAGGCGAGCTGCCGTGCCACCTCGGTCTTGCCGACACCGGTCGGGCCGGAGAACAGGAAGCTGCCGATGGGTTTTTGCGGATTGCCGAGACCGCTGCGCGACATCTTGATGGCGCGCGCCAGTGCGTCGATGGCTTTGTCCTGGCCGAACACGGTCGCTTTCAGATCGCGATCCAGATTCTTCAGCGCATTGCGGTCGTCGTGCGACACGGTGCGGGTCGGGATGCGCGCGATTTTGGCGATGATCTCCTCGATCTCGTGCTTGCCGACGGTCTTTTTCTGTTTTGACTTGGGCAGGATGCGTTGTGCGGCACCGGCCTCGTCCAGCACGTCGATGGCCTTGTCCGGCAGATGCCGGTCGTTGATGAAGCGCGAAGAAAGTTCAGCTGCGCTGGTGATCGCAGCGGCGCTGTACTTGATGCTGTGGTGGTCTTCGAAGCGCGACTTCAATCCCTTCAGGATCTCGATGGTCTGTTCGACCGACGGCTCCGGCACGTCGACTTTCTGGAAACGACGCGACAGCGCGGAATCCTTGTCGAAGATGCCGCGATATTCCTGATAGGTGGTCGCGCCTATGCATTTCAGCGCGCCGCTGGAGAGGGCGGGCTTGAGCAGGTTGGAGGCGTCCATGGTGCCACCCGAGGCCGCGCCCGCACCGATCAGGGTGTGGATCTCGTCGATGAACAGCACGGCGTTCGGTGCGTCCTTCAGTTCTTTCAGAACCGCTTTCAGGCGCTGTTCGAAGTCGCCGCGATACTTGGTGCCGGCCAGTAACGAGCCCATGTCCAATGCATAGACCTGTGCGTCCTTGAGGATGTCGGGCACTTCACCTTCCACGATGCGGCGCGCCAGGCCTTCGGCGATGGCGGTTTTACCGACACCGGCTTCGCCCACCAGCAGCGGATTGTTTTTGCGGCGGCGGCACAGGGTCTGGATCACGCGTTCCAGCTCCTGCGCACGGCCGATCAGCGGATCAATCTTGCCTTCCAGTGCGTAGGCGTTGAGGTCTTGCGTGTAGTTTGCCAGGGCACTGTCACCTTGCTGTGGTGCGTCACTTTCCGAATCGCCTTCTGTTCTGTGCGTGGCAGGTTGTGCCTCGGCGGTCTTGTTGATGCCGTGCGCGATGTAGTTCACCACATCGAGGCGGGTGATGGCGCGCTGGTTGAGGAAATAGACGGCATGCGATTCCTTCTCGCCGAACAAAGCGACGAGGATGTTGGCACCGGTCACTTCTTTTTTGTTGGTGGACTGCACGTGCAGGATTGCGCGCTGGATCACGCGCTGGAATCCGACGGTCGGCTGCGTGTCGACTTCGCCGGTGCCGGGCACGACGGGCGTATGCGACTCGATATGCTGCGATAGCACACTGCGCAATTCTTCCAAGTCCGCGCCGCAGGCGCGCAACACATGCGCTGCCGAAGGATTGTCCAACATCGCCAATAGCAGATGCTCCACGGTGATGAATTCATGGCGCTTCTGACGGGCCTCGACAAAAGCGAGATGCAGGCTGACTTCGAGTTCTTGGGCGATCATTTAGTTTTCCTCCATACGGCATTTCAGGGGATGCCCGCGCTGTATTGCGTATCCGACTACTTGTTGAACCTTGGTTTCCGCGATGTCCCTGGTATACAGGCCGCACACCGCAGAACCTTCGTTGTGCACTTTGAGCATGGTTTGGGTTGCCTGTTCCATGTTCATCGAAAAAAATGTTTGCAACACCTCGATGACGAACTCCATGGTGGTGAAGTCATCGTTCAGCAAAATCACCTTGTACATCTTTGGTGGTTTGGTTTTGCTGCGCTCCAGTAGTTGGACGTTCTCTTGCTTGGTTGCCATCGAAATCATTGTCGCATTGTGTTCGCTTGCATATTTGACGATTAGCGAGGCTTTTTCAAGCCCGTTGCGCAAATAAATACAATAACCGCTTGACGGTGCGCTAAAAGCTGGGTTAAAAAGCGCGCAGGTGTTTGAATCAAAGTATCTGCAGTACTGGTCTTGCCATGTGCGGTCTTGGATTTAAACAGTTGGCGGGAATCCACCCGCGTTTTTTGTAAGGAAGCAAAGCATGGCAAACGGTACTGTTAAATGGTTCAACGACGCAAAGGGTTTCGGTTTCATTACTCCCGATGACGGCAGCGAAGACCTGTTCGCGCACTTCTCCGCGATCAACATGAGCGGCTTCAAGTCTCTCAAAGAAGGTCAGAAAGTGTCTTTCGAAGTCGTGCAAGGCCCCAAGGGTAAGCAAGCCTCCAACATTCAAGCCGCCTAATTCGCGGTTTTTTTGTTGCCGTAAAAAAGCCCGCTGTGAGAACAGCGGGCTTTTTGTTTTTGTTTGCCTGTTCGGACCGACTGTGGGAGGATGGCTCCCAGCTGTCATTTCAAACGCGTTAAGAGAAGGTGATATCAAATGAATAAATCAACCCTAACCGTTGCAATACTGTTTGTGCTTGCGCTGACTGCTTGTGCGACAGCGCCGAAGGAAGAAGTTGCGCCGGTCGCCGAACCTGCACCGGTCGCCGAGCTTGCACCGGTCGCCGAGCAAACGGCAGCGCTAGAACCCGCTGCCGAGCCCGAAGTTGTGGCTGAGACGGCCCCGGCATCGCAAGTGGCGGCTCCCAAGCCGGTTGTGAAGAAGAAACATAAGAAAGTTGCCAAGGCGGCACCCAAGCCGGTTGAGCCTGCACCCGAACCAGTGATGGAGCCGGAGACGGTACCTGTGCCTGTTGCTGCGCCAGTGCAAGAACCGGCCGCGCCTGTAGTGGTGCCGCCAGCGGCAGCCAAAGTCCAGGAAGCGGGCTTTCTGGAGCGATACTGGATATGGTTGCTCGGCCTCGTCATTGCCGTCGGCGCGGTCATGCTATTGGTCAGAAAGAAAGATTGATGATTTGAACGGCTGCTCAGGCCGCGATTCGCGGTGTGCAGCCAAACAAAAAGCCCGACGTGACAGCGTCGGGCTTTTTGTTGAACTGCGTCGGCGGGTTAGATGGCTTTCAGCGCCGCATTGAATGTCGCGCTGGGACGCATCGCATTCGATACCTTGTCAAAGTCCGGATGGTAATAACCGCCCATGTCTACCGGCTTGCCTTGCACGGACAGCAGCTCTTTGGCGATCTTGGCTTCGTTGTCGGTCAATGCCTTGGCGAGTGCTGCGAAGCGCGTCCGGACCTCCTGGTCCTTGTTCTGCGCGGCAAGCGCTTGCGCCCAGTACAGTGCGAGGTAGAAGTGGCTACCGCGATTGTCGATCTCACCGACTTTGCGTGCGGGAGATCTGTTGTTGTCGAGCACTTTGCCGATGGCAGTATCCAGTGTGTCCGCCAGCACCTGCGCCTTGTCATTCTTGAACGTCTGTGCAAGATGTTCCAGCGATACGCCCAGCGCAAGGAACTCGCCCAGCGAATCCCAACGCAGGCAATTCTCCTGCTGGAACTGTTGCACGTGTTTGGGGGCGGAGCCGCCAGCGCCGGTCTCGAACATGCCGCCGCCGTTCATCAACGGCACGATGGAGAGCATCTTGGCGCTGGTGTTCAGTTCCAGGATGGGGAACAGGTCGGTGAGGTAGTCGCGCAGCACGTTGCCGGTGACGGAGATGGTGTCCAGTCCTTTGCGTGCACGTGCCAGTGTGGCGCGGCAGGCATCGGCCGGTTCCATGATGCTGATGTCCAGTCCGCTGGTGTCGTGATCCTTGAGGTACTTTTGCACCTTGGCGATGATCTGCGCATCGTGACCGCGATCCTTGTCCAGCCAGAAGATGGCGGGTGTCTTGCTCAGACGCGCACGCGTGACGGCGAGTTTCACCCAATCCTGTATCGGTGCATCCTTGGTCTGGCAGGCGCGGAAGATGTCGCCCTGCTCGACCTGCTGCTCCAGCAATACCTTGCCGGATGCGTCGACGATGCGCACCGCGCCGTCGCCGGCCATCTCGAAGGTCTTGTCGTGCGAGCCGTACTCCTCGGCTTTCTGGGCCATCAGGCCGACGTTGGGCACCGAGCCCATGGTGGACGGATCGAGTGCGCCATTCTGTTTGCAATCCTCGACGGTGGCGACATAGATGCTGGCGTAGCAGCGGTCGGGGATCATCGCCAGCGTGTCGTAGGCTTTGCCGTCTGCGCCCCACATCTTGCCGCCGTCGCGGATCATCGGCGGCATCGAGGCGTCGATGATGATGTCGCTGGGGACATGCAGGTTGGTGATGCCCTTGTCGGCATTCACCATCGCCAGCGCCGGACCGTTGCGGAAACAATCGGCGATGTCCGCGACCAGTTTGGCGCGCTTGGCTGCCGGCAAGGCCAGCACCTTGGCCTCCATGTCGCCGAAACCATTGTTGACGTTGACGCCCATCTCCTTGAGTTGCGCGCCGTGTTTGTCGAACACCTTCTGGAAGAACACGGACACGGCGTGGCCGAACATGATGGGGTCGGACACCTTCATCATGGTGGCTTTCAAATGCAGCGACAGCAGCACATCTTCTTTCTTTGCCGCTTCGATCTGCTCGGCGTAGAACTTGCGCAGTGCCTTGCGGCTCAGCACCGCAGCATCGATGACTTCACCGGCTTTGAGCGCGAGCTTGTCCTTGAGTACGCTGATCTTGCCGTCCTTGCCCGCGAATTCGATGCGGGTGGATGTCGCTTCAGGCACGGTCACGGATCTCTCGCTACCGTAGAAATCGCCGCTGGTCATGTGCGCCACGCGGGTCCCGGAAGTCTTCTCCCACTTGCCCATGCGGTGCGGATGTTTGCGTGCGTATTGTTTGACCGAGGCGGCGGCGCGGCGGTCGGAGTTGCCTTCGCGCAATACCGGATTCACCGCGCTGCCCAGTACTTTGCCATAGCGCGCCTTGATCTCTTTCTCGGCATCGTTCTTCGGCTCGTCCGGAAAGTCGGGGACCTTGTAGCCTTTGGATTGCAACTCCTTGATCGCCGCCTTCAGTTGCGGGATCGATGCGCTAATATTCGGCAGTTTGATGATGTTGGCTTCCGGCTTCAGCGTCAACTCGCCCAGTTCGGCCAGTTGATCCGCAACCTTTTGCGCTTCGGTCAATTGCTCGGGGAAGTTGGCAAGGATGCGCCCGGCCAGCGATATGTCGCGTGTTTCCACGGCGACGCCGGCTGCTTTGGTGAAGGCCTGTATGATGGGAAGCAATGAGTAGGTCGCCAGACGCGGCGCTTCATCGGTCAGGGTGTAAATGATCTTTGCGGTTGTCATGTTCGGAGTCCGGAGTATTGGAAAGATTGAGATGAGTCGTATCCTGTTGTTCAACAAACCCTACGGTGTGATCTGCCAGTTCAGCAAGGACGGACTGCATCCGACGCTGGCGGATTATATCGCCGTTCCGGACGTATATCCCGCCGGCAGGCTGGATACCGACAGCGAAGGCTTGCTGCTGCTGACCGGCGACGGCAAGTTGCAGCACCGCATCACCGACCCCGGACACAAACTGCTCAAGACCTACTGGGTGCAAGTGGAGGGCGAGCCCGATGCGGCAGCATTGTCGCAATTGTGCAGCGGTGTGCAGTTGAAGGATGGCTTGACCCTGCCGGCTGAAGCGCGTGCGATGGCCGAGCCGGAGAGTCTGTGGTTGCGCGATCCGCCGGTGCGTTTTCGCAAAGAGATACCGACGAGCTGGATATCACTCACTATCCGCGAAGGCCGCAATCGACAAGTGAGACGCATGACGGCGGCAGTCGGCTTACCGACTTTGCGGCTGATCCGCTACCGCATCGGCGATTGGTCGCTGGATGGTTTGCCCAGAGGGCAGTGGCTATCTCTCAATTTGTGACGGGCATATTCCTAGCATGTGTCGAGTAATGGTCGGTTGCTGATCAAATTTGGTCAGCAAGAGCTGACGGAATCGCAGGGTATTAATTAACCTACTGTTTGGAATGGGCTTTGCCTGTGCGTATTGCGCTGGCATGGTCGTTGCTCAATTAATACAGAATCACGGGTCGTAAAAAGGCAAAGCGTCGTTCGGTGTTTCTGGCGCGGCTGAATATGCAATCCGTAAGAATGAATACACGCGCAGTTGATTTGGAGATTTAAAAATGAATTTTTTGGTAACGGGTGGAGCGGGCTTTATCGGTTCGCATAGTGTGGAGGCATTGCTGGCCGACGGGGCGCAAGTCCGGGTGCTGGATAATTTCACTTCGGGGAAGCGTGCCAATCTTGCGGCACATGCCAATCTGCAGATCGTGGACGGCGACATCCGCGATGCGGAAGCGGTCGATCATGCGATGGTCGGCATCACGCATGTGCTGCATCTTGCGGCGCAAGTGTCGGTGCCCGCTTCGGTGGCGGATCCGGTCGGTTCCAGCCAGCACAACCTGCGCGGTTTTCTGAACGTGCTCGATGCTGCGCGCCGCGCCGGTGTGAAACGCTTCGTTTACGCCTCCAGCGCCGCAGTCTACGGCGCGCCGGAAAGATTGCCGCTGGATGAAAGCTCGCCGGTCGCGCCGCTGTCGCCGTACGGTCTGGAAAAATCCATCAACGATCAATATGCGGCGCTGTACCGTCAGCTGTACCAACTCTCCTCACTGGGGCTGCGCTATTTCAATGTCTATGGCCCGCGCCAGGATCCGGCCTCGCCCTATGCGGGCGTGATCAGCCGTTTTTCCTCCGCGATGACGCGTGGCGATACCTTGCGTGTGTTCGGCGACGGCGAACAGACGCGCGATTTCATCTTCGTGAAGGATGTGGCGCAACTCAACAAGCGTGCGTTGATGAGCGATGCGGACGGGGTGTGCAATATCGCGACCGGCCATAGCGTGACGCTGCTGGAGCTGATCGATACGCTGGCGCAATGCGCGGGCTGCACGCCGCAGATCCGCCACGAACCGCCCGCCCCGGGCGATATCCGCCATTCCGGCGCGACGCCGCGCAAGATGTTCGAGCAACTCAACCCGCCCCCCATGACGAAACTGGCCGACGGTCTGAAACAACTCCTAGAAGCATCGGCGTGAGCGATTCGATTTCAAAATTCTCGTGCTGTAGATGGATCGTTTTTCATGTGCTGATGCTGATGTCCGCATTGGCGTTCGCTTCTCAGCCGAGCATCGCCATGTTCTACGGGGCCAACCCGCCCTGGGATGAACTGCATGCTTTCGATGCGGTCGTGGTGGAGCCGCTGCACGTTCCCGATCCGAAGTTGCACGGCACTGAAAAGTCCGCGCTCTTCGCCTATGTGGCCGTGGGCGAGGTCTCGCCCGAACGCGGCTATCTGAAAGCGATCCCGGCCGCCTGGAAGCTGGGGCAGAACAGCGACTGGGGCAGCATCGTGCTGGACCAGTCGCAAGCTGGGTGGCCGGCATTCTTCGCGGAGCGCGTCATCAAGCCGTTGTGGGAGGCGGGCTATCGCGGTTTTTTCCTGGATACGCTCGATTCCTACCTGCTCTACACCAGGACAGCTGCGGAAAAAGCCCGGCAGGAAGCGGGGCTGGTCGCGGTGATCTGCGAGTTGAAGAAGCGCTATCCGCAAGCCAAACTGATCTTCAATCGCGGTTTCGAGATCCTGCCGCAGGTGCATCGGGAGGTCTATGCCGTGGCGGCCGAATCGCTGTTCCAGCGCTGGGATGCCGCGCGGCAGAAGTATGTCGTGGTGCCGCCGAACGAGCGCGAATGGCTGTTGGGGCAATTGAACCGTATCCATCTGGAATACCGTCTGCCGGTGTTGTCCATCGACTACGTGCCGCCCGGCCAGCGCGACCTGGCCCGCGCCACGGCGGCCAAGATTCGCGATCTGGGCTTCATTCCCTGGGTGACCAATCCCGGGCTGGACATGCTCGGCGTGGGCGAGATTGAAGTGATGCCGCGAAAGGTGCTGATGATCCACAACACCGCCAATACCGAATACGACCTGATCAATACCAATGGGCAGCATTACGCCACCATGCCGCTGAACTATCTGGGCTATACCGTCGAGTATCTGGACGCGCGCAGCACCCTGCCTGCAGAGCCGCTGACCGGTCGCTATGCGGGGATCGTCGTCTGGCTGGAGCAGGCGGCGGGCAGGGAAGGCGCGGCATTGCGAGCCTGGCTGATGCGGCAAAAGAAAGCCGGGGTGCCGTTCGTTATTCTGGGAGATGGTGCGTTCTTGTTCGACAGCGGTGATGCGGAACAACTGGGCCTGAAATATTCAAAGTCGGCCAATGAGCGCATGCGATTGCATGTCGAGCAACGCGACGCGCTGGTCGGCTTCGAAGTGCAACCGGCATTCGACCGCGCTGCCTTTTTTTCTTTGCAGGCGCGGGACGCAAACGTACTGTTGAGGCTGGCCAACGAACTCAACGAGACGCAGGACGCAATCGCGCTAACCGCATGGGGCGGCTATGCGCTCAATCCGCATGTGCTGGTAGAATTGCCCGCTGTGCCGGGCAACGGCAAGGCGGGGGATACGTCCAGAAACATGCGCTGGGTGGTCAACCCGATAGAGTTTTTGCGGCGCGCGCTGCAATTGCCGGACATGCCGGTGCCGGATGTGACCACGGAAAGCGGACGGCGCAAGTTGATGGTGCACATGGATGGCGACGGATTCGCCAACAAGGGAGAATTTCCCGGCGCGCCCTACGGTGCGGAAGTGTTGCTTAAGCAGATACTGAAGAAATATTCCCTGCCGATGACGATGTCCGTCATTCAGGGCGAGATCGCGCCCGACGGTCTGTATCCGGCGCAGTCCGCCGCACTGGAAGGCATCGCGCGCGAGATATTTGCCCTGCCTCAGGTAGAGATTGCCAGTCATTCTTTTTCGCACCCGTTCCAGTGGAGAAAAGCGGTGGCGAATCCGGAGGAAGAGGGGTATCACCTCAAATTAAAGAATTACGAATTCGATCTGCAGCAGGAGATCAGCGGATCGATCTCCTATATCGAAACGAGACTGGCGCCGCCCGGAAAAAAAGTAAAAGTGTTCTTGTGGACCGGCGACTGCAATGTCGGCAGCGATGCGCTGGAGATCGCGGCGCAGGCCGGTGTCGCGAGCATGAACGGCGGCGAAACCACCATCACGCGCAGTTTCCCCACGTTGACGCTGGTCGCCCCGCTGGGCGTGACCAAGGGCGGGGAATTCCAGGTCTATGCGCCCAACCAGAACGAGAACGTCTACACCAATGACTGGCGCGGCCCTTTCTACGGTTACGAACGCGTCATTGAGACCTTCGAGATGACCGGTGCCCCTTATCGTTTGAAGCCGGTCGATATATATTTCCATACCTATTCCGCCAGCAAACCGGCCTCCCTCAAAGCACTGGACCGCGTGTTCAGGTGGGCGCTGGCGCAGCTGCTCACGCCGGTGCATATCGCCGATTACGTGCATCAAGTGCGGGACTTCAACCGTATGGTGGTGGCGCGCACGCGCGACGGCTGGCGGGTGCGCGGTGCCGAGCATTTGCGCGAACTGCGCGCGCCGCTGTCGCTCGGCCGGCCGGTGATCGAGGCCGCCGTGGCAGGCTTCAACCACTACGAAAACCAGCAATATCTGCACCTCGGCGACAGCGAAGCCAACATCCGTTTCCGGTCCGCTGCGACTGCCGCACCCTATCTGGTTTCCGCCAATGCGCGGATCGTGCATGCCGCCTCCGGGCAGACGGCGGCCGGCTATACATTCGATCTGTCCTTGAGCGGACAAGTGCCGCTGCAATTCGATCTGTCCCTTGGCAACCGTTGCAGCGTACTCGCCGAAGGGCGGACGATGCGGCCCGCCTCGACACATAACGGCATCAGTCATTTCACCACGCCTAAGCATGTCATCGACGAGCTACGAATTCACTGCCCGCGCTAAGCAGACGCGCCCGCGGCCGAAGCTGATGTCCGCGTGGACACTGGCCGGGTTCGCCGTGATGGTGATGATCCCGCTGGTGATGATCTTTCCCAAGCAGGATCTGCTGCAGCAGGCGTCGCAGCAAAGGCTGGGCGACACGCTGACCGTCAACTATCTGAGCAACCTGCTGAAGGCCGATCCCGGCAGTCTGGAGTTGCGTTTGCTGCTGGCCGAGCACCGTATATTCCTGCGCGAGTCCGACGGCATACAAGAATTGCTCGACCCGGTGATTCACAGCAAATCCGCCGCCTGGCGGGCAAAGGGGATGCTGGCCGAATATAAATTTCTGACCGGCCGCTATTTGTCGAGCGCACCCGCTTCCCCGCAACGCGCAGAACTGCGCCGTCGCCGCATCGATGTGCTGCTGCAGTTGCACCGCTTGCAGTGGCCGTTGCCGACTTTGGTCTATCTGGCCGGGCAGGCGGACCAATTGGGGGAGCGCGGCGTCAGCACCCTGCTGTATCAGCGCATAGCCGATTCTTCCGCGCGCATGTCCGCGGACAATTTTTCCGACATTGCCTATCAGGTGCTGGGTGAAGGCGATTACGAACTGTCGGCGCATCTGTATTTCATTGCGCGTCACAAGGCCGGCACACTCGCCAAACAGCGCGAATATTTTCTGGCTGGTGTGAATGCGCTGATCTCGGGTAACTTGCTGAGCAAGGCGATGCAGGGTATCGACCGCCATGTGGGCGCGCTGGAAAACGATTCCGAAACGCTGTATGCCTTGATCAAGGCCGCGCGCGCGGCCAACGACCAGCCGCGTGCCGTGCGCTATGCAAAACATCTGTTGAATATCGCGTGGCTGAGCTTGCCGGTCGTGGCCTGGTTGCAGCAGATGGATCTGGGCTGGCTCGGCATCGCCAACGCGGATGCGGCTGACGACATGCCGCAGGCCAAGCCGTCCAAAATGCGTCGCTACGTCAAGAAAGAGTATGAGCTGGCCTACCAGGTGTTCATCGAAAACCGCAATCTGGAAGAGGCCTACCGGGTTGCCGCCGCCGCTGTGCGCCAGTCGCCGTCCGAGGCGGTTTGGCATCTGCGTCTGGCGCGGGTCGCCGAATGGACCGGACGCCCGAAAGAATCCTTGCGCGAATGGCGCTGGACGCTGCGCGATCACGAAACAATGGAAGCGCTCGGCGGCGTGCTGCGACTGGCACCGTCCCTGAATGAATACGATGTGCTGCTCGACGCCTGGAAGCGGGTCGCGACCAAGCAGGAGATGAATGCCGCGCAATGGGAGAACATGGCCGCCTTGTTTGAGTTGAGCGGACGCCAGCGCGAAGGGATACGTTTCTTCGAACAGCGCTACACCATGGACCATGTGCCACTGCAATTGGAGATCGCGGCGCGTCTGGCCGAACGCAGCGGGGACGATGATCGGGCTGCCGCCTTGTACGAGCGCTTGTTGGCGCTGCATGGTGCCAACACCGCGTGGCACATGAAACTCGCCAATCTGTATTTGCGCAAAGGGCAATACCGCAAAGCGTATGACCTGTTGCAAGCCAACCGCCAGCACGTGAAGGAAAACGAGATCGGCTACTGGAAATTGCTGGCCATCCTGGCCTGGCAGTTGCAGCAGGATGCCGACGCCAAAGAGAGTTTTCAGCGTCTGGCCAAAGCGGGCAGTCTGGCGCGCGAAGATTTCAGCCGCCTGATCTATTTGCTGGGCGATTCGCGGCCCGCTGAAAGAGCGGCGCTCGCCGAGTTGGCTTATCGCCGTTACGGCGAGCGCGACATGCTGCTGCTGGCGCTGGACTTGGATGCGGCGCGGGGCGATATGCCGGCGCAAAAACGCCTGTTCGAACTGGCCGCCATGGACCGCCGTCTGGACGTGTCGGACAACGCGCGTTTCTATCAATTGCGCGCGCAATACCGGCTGGCGCAAGGCGAATTTACGGCGGCGCGCAAGGATTTTCATCAGGCAGTCGGCATCGCGCCTTACGCATCCGCCGATATGGAAAGCCGCCTCTGGTTTTTGATCAACAGCCATGACCTGGCCGGTTTGCGCGCCATGCTGGCGCAGCTCATCGCGCGCGGCGATCAAAACAATCCGGCCTACTGGGGCGTGCTGGCCGCTGTCTATCAGGCGCTGGACCAACCGGCGCGCGCGGTCGCTTATTACACCCGACAATTCAGGCAGGGCGGACAGGATTTTCTGTGGCTGATGGGCTATGCCGATGCGCTGGAGCAGGTGCGGCAGGCGGGTATGGCGGCCCGCGTGCGGCGCCATGCATGGTTGCAGGTACGCGAACGCGTTTCCGGCAAGGCACCGGGGCCGCTGTATTCGCGGGAGATGCTGGCTGCTGCGCAGTTGGCCATGCAAAACGATCCCGGCGATGCCGCTTTCACGCTGGTGCGCGCGGTGCTGCGTCAGGACAGATTGCTCAAACAGGACGAAGTGAAGCGGCGCAAGATCGACGGCATGTCTTTGGCGATGAGCCTCTCGCTCAACGCCTACGACGAGGAGACCGAGCGCAGAGTGAGCGAGCTGGTATTGGGCTGGACGGTTTCCCAAGAGCAATCCGCCAATGCCAAGGCTTGGCTGTGGCGTCGCTATGCGCGATCACTCAACCGTCCGTTGTGGGCGGAAGCCTCTATCGCCGCGGCGGAGCAAGATACGGAACGACTCGCCGCATCGCTGGATGAGCAGGGGGAGGGCCTGGCCCTGCCGACGCGCCACGATGCGGCGAATGCGGTAGGCCGGTACGGCGAGGCGCAATCCATCATCTACCGCGGGCTGGCGGACAATCCGCATAGCGACGAGATCCATCAGCGTTTTTCCGAAGACATGTTGGTCGCCGCGAGCGAACTCAATGTCGGGTGGCGCGACGAAAAGGTCGGCGGTTTGCATCGCATGGTCCGTCAAGTCAGCGTCGAGATGCCGCTTGCACGCGCGCTGCGCATGGGGGCCGAATACCGCAAGGCACAACAAAGCAACGACGAGCCGTCGGCCTTCGGCGCTGCGCCGCCGGCGGGGCGCGTGACGGGGCTGTGGCTCAAATATCGCGGTGCGACGGGGGACACCGGGTTTGCGCTGCGGCGCAGGAACGAATATGCCGCCGCGACGGAATCGCATCTGCTCCACGCGATGAAGATCGCGCCGCGAATGAACCTGCAACTGGGGGCGGAATTCAATGCCGCCGCCACCGAGTCCAACGTGCTGCAACTGTTCGGCATGCGCAATCAGCTTGCCGCCGGAGTGCGCTACACGTTCAGCAAGCGCGAATATCTGCAAGTGGAATCGGCATGGGCAAATTACCGCACGCAGGACGGGGCGGACATGGGCAGCGGCAAGCGCTTGGCCTGGGAGCTTGGCTACCGGGCGCGCAGCGCCTATCCGGATCTGACTGTGCGCGTGAACGGTACCCACACCCGCTTTGCGCAAAGTGCGATCCCGTCACTGGCACTGCCCGGTGATGCGAACGTGTATGGCGTGTGCGGCGGATTTGGCGAAGGCGTGCGCTACGCCTACACGCGGGCGTGGCGGCCTTATGCGGATACCTGCGTAACCCGCAATGCCGTCACCGGGCAGGGCTATAATGCGACGCTTGGTTTGGCGGGCGCAGTCATCGGTCTCGATCGGCTTTCTTTCACATTGCGGCAGGAGCGCGGCGGGGCGAATCTCATCAACGGCTCGAGCCACGAATTCGCGTTGAACTATCGCCGGTATTTCGATTGAACGATGATTTCTATTCGCAACTTTGATCAGGGGGAAAAAATGAAAATATGCAAATCAGGCATCCTGCTCGCACTGTCCATGCTTACCTCTTGCGCGGTGCTGGACCAATCGACCGCCACGGCACCGCTGGCGCGCAATGCAAAATGGGCATTGCTGCCCATCGTCAATCACACCGAGGTGCCGCAGGCTGGATTGCGCGCGGAAGCGATCACCGAAGTGTTGTTGCGCACGGGCGGCGTCAACAACCTGCAGCGTTATCCGGCGCAGATCAACCAGGACAGCCTGTTTGAACCGGCGGAACGCAAAGTGGTGGAAGACGCGCTGGTGTGGGCGCGCGATCAGGGCGTGCGCTATGCGGTGACCGGTGCCGTGGAAGAGTGGCATTACAAAGTCGGTATCGACGGCGAGCCCGCAGTCGGCATGACCATGCAGATTATCGACCTCAAGGATGGCGCTCGCGTGGTGTGGAGTTCGGCGGCCAGCAAGAGCGGCTGGAGTCGCGAAGCGTTGAGCGCGGTCGCGCAGAACCTGATCAAGGGGATGTTGTCCGAGGCACCGCTAGAGTAATCATCCGTGAGCAACAGCCGCGATAACTTAATCGAACGCTTCCGTCGGGTGGTGGCACCGTTGCGCCAGCATCGTCTGGTGTGGCTGGAAACCGTGTTCATCACGCTGTGCGCGGTCGCGCTCGGCATCTTCTTCCAGCACGACAACCCGTTCCAGGTCGGCGGCGAGTTTCCGTGGATATGGCTGGCACCGGTATTGCTTGCATTGCGCTACGGTGTGGCGCCGGGCTTTGTGTCGTCGCTGCTGCTGATCGCCGTATGGCAATTGATGGATTACCTGTCGGAGACGCATGAGGTTTTTCCCGAGCAGTTCTTTTTGGGCGGCCTGATCCTAGTGCTGGTGTGCGGCGAGTTCAGCGCGGCGTGGAGCACGCGTTTGCGCCGCGCGGAAGAGACCAACCAGTATTTGGACGAGCGCCTGGGCCGCATCACTTTGCGCCATCTGCTGCTGCGCCTTTCGCACGACCGCATGGAGCAGGAGATACTCACCAAGCCGATCACCCTGCGCGACGCGCTGGGCGGCCTGCGTCAACTGACCGTGGCGCAAAGCGACGACCGCCTGCCCGCGGCGGGGCCGTTGGTGCAGTTGTTGACGCAATACTGCCAGTTGGAATCGGCGGCGATCTTTGTGCCAAAGGAAGGCGGCGGCTATGCGCGCGTCAGCGCGGTGGGCGAACCCCCTGATTTGTCGGCTGACGATCCCCTGCTGTGCTATGCGCTGGAGCAAAAAACCTTGTCCCACCTGCAGATCGCAAGCGTGGCGGAAGGCGCATTGGCATCCCCTTATCTGGTGGTGGCACCTATCCTGACCAGCGAAAAGACCATGCTGGGTGTGCTCGCCATCGAACATATGCCGTTCCTGGCGCTGAACGCGGAGAATCTGCAGATGCTGTCGGTGATGCTGGGTTACTACGCGGATTGCGTGAATGATGCCGGGAGCACGCGCCAGTTCAAGGCGGTGCTGCCCACCGCACCCGCCGATTTCGCGGCGGAGTTCTCGCGCCTGCTGCACTTGCAACGCGCCTTCGGCATCAACAGCTATATCGTCGCCCTGCCTTTCGACAATGATGAACACGGCCGGCAGGCGGTCGCCAATTTGACCCGTATCCGGCGCGGGCTGGATGTCGCCTGGCAAGTCAATGTCGGAGACCGTATCTGGACGGTGAACCTGATGCCGCTGGCGAACGGGGCGGCGGTGGAGGGCTATTTGCTGCGCATCGAGAGCATGCTGCAGGACTACATCCAGATCGGACTGGAGGAATGGCGGCTGACGCCGATCCGCATCGGGCTGGATGAAGAAGATCCGCTGGCGTCCTTGAAAAACGTCCTGATGGCGAAGGCATGAACAAAGTTCTGTTAGTGGCACTGGCGCTGGTATTGGCGCTGGTACTGGAAATATCCGCACTGGCACTGCTGTGGCCGGGCGGCACCCAAGATCAAGTGCTGCTCGGCTTCCTGATGCAGCACGCGGCGGCCAGTGTGCTGTGGGTCGGCGGCGGCTGGTATTTCATGCCGAAGAAATTTCGCCATCCCCGTTGGCCGATGTTGCTGCTGTTGTTCAACGTCGCCTTCTTCATGCCGGTGCTGGGCATGATCGGCATTTTTGTGGCGGTGTGGATCGCCGCCTATCGCCGCCGCGAGAAGATATTGCATCCGTTCGGCAAGCTGGTCCTGCCGGAGTTCGTCCTGTCGTTGCGCGAGCCGGAGATGAAATTCAGCCAGGGCGAGATCAAATCCCGTCTGGCGCACGCGTCCATTCCGACCGCGCGGCGCTTGCAATCGCTGCTTGCCCTGCAGGGTATTCCGGCGCGCGTTTCCAGCCCGTTGCTGCAGGGCATGCTGGGCGATTCGGCGGACGATATCCGGCTGGTCGCGTACGGCCTGCTCGACAGCCGCGAAAAAAAGATCACCGCGCAGATCCACCGCGAACTGATCAATCTGAAGGGCGCGGCGGGCAAGGAGATGCGGCTGATCGCATACAAGCAGCTGGCCGAACTGTATTGGGAACTGGTCTATGCCGGATTGGCGCAGGGCGATTTGCGTATCCACTCGCTGAACCAGGCCATGACTTACGCGGATGAGGCTTTAAAGATCGCGGAACGGGACACGGGCATGCTGTTTCTCAAGGGACGCATTCTGCACGAATTGAAAAAACAGGAAGAGGCGCAGCAGATGCTGCGGCTGGCGATGGCATATGGACTGCCGGAATTTCGCGCCTTGCCCTACGTCGTCGAGATCGCATTCGACCGGGGCGATTACGCCACCGTGCAGCGCGAACTGGCGCGCATCTCCGCCTCGCAGATCACGCCGATGATGAAAAATTCGATCAACTTCTGGGTGCCCAAGCCGGAAGAATCCTTGCCGGTCCTATCGAAAGAATACGCAATATGAATTTCCCCCGCGCCGAAAGCGCCGACATCGGCCTGCTGCTGGAAGGCACCTTCCCCTATGTTTCGGGCGGGGTGTCGAGCTGGGTCAACCAGATCATTCGCGGCTTCCCGCATTACAAGTTCGCGCTGGTATTCATCGGCAGCCAGCCCGAGGATTACGGCGACATCAAATATGCGCTGCCGGACAACGTGGTGCATCTGGAAGTCCATTACCTGAACAGCAAGCAGGAAATGCCAGCGGTGCTGCCGATCAAGGGCGATGCCAAGGTTTTCGCCAACGTGCGCCGCATGCATGAATGCTTCCGTTTCCCCGCCACGCACAAGGACGGTCTGGAGACCTTCCGCAAACTCATTCCCGAGATGCGCGCAGGCGGCGGGGCGGGGCTGGATACTTTTTTGTACAGCGAGGAATCCTGGGCGTTCGTCAAAGAAAAATACCAGCAGCATTGCAGCGACCCTTCCTTCGTCGATTACTTCTGGACCGTGCGTTCCATGCATACTCCGGTGTGGATGCTGGCCGAAATCGCGCGCAACTTCATCCCGGTGCGCGCGTTCCACACCGTTTCCACGGGTTACGCCGGTCTGCTCGGTGCCTTGCTCAAGGAACGCACCGGTTGTCCGCTGATCCTGTCCGAGCACGGTATCTACACCAAGGAACGCAAGATCGATCTGTTCCAGGCGCAGTGGGTGCGCGACAACCGCAACGTGTTCCAGCGCGACCCGACCGAGATCAGCTATTTCCGCCAGCTGTGGATACGCTTCTTCCAGACGCTGGGCACGCGCTGCTACGACAGTGCGGACCGCATCGTGGCGCTGTTCGAGGCCAACCGTTTGCGCCAGGTGGAAGACGGTGCCGTGGCCGAGCGCACCTGCAACATCCCCAACGGCGTCAACGTGCCGCGCTTCGCCGCCTTGCGCGCGCTGCGTCCCGCTTCGCCGCCGCCCGTGCTGTGCCTGATCGGGCGCGTGGTGCCGATCAAGGACATCAAGACCTACATCCGCGCCATGCGCACCATCGTCAACCGCATGCCGCAAGCGGAAGGCTGGATCGCCGGGCCGGAAGACGAGGATCCGGATTACGTCGCCGAATGCCGCGATCTGGTCGACGGTCTGGGGCTGAACGACAACGTGAAATTCCTCGGCTTCCAGCAGATGACGGAGTTGCTGCCCAAGGTCGGGCTGGGCGTGCTCAGCTCGATCAGCGAAGGTTTGCCGCTGGTGCTGCTGGAAGGATTCGCCGCCGGCGTGCCCGCTGTCAGTACCGACGTCGGCTCCTGCCACCAGTTGATCTACGGACTGGACGAGGCGGATCGGGCGCTGGGCGCGGCCGGGCGCATCGTCGGCATCGCCGATCCGCAGGCGCTGGCGGAAGCCGCGCTGGAACTGCTGGGCGACGAAGCCGCCTGGCGTGCCGCCAGCGAAGCGGGTATCAAGCGCGTCGAGACTTATTACACGCAGGAACGCATGTTCGACAGCTATCGCGCAATCTATGACGAGGCCTTGTCATGGCGGGCATAGGTTTCGAGCTGCGCAAATTACTGGAGAAAGACAGCTACTTCGGCCTGTTCCAGGCGTATGCCTACGCGGGCATCATCAGCTCGGGGCCGTGGGTGCTGTCCATCATCGGCATCCTGTTCGTCGGTTTTCTCAGTCTGGGCGTGGTGTATCCGCAGGCGGCCATTGTGCAGTTCCAGGTGTCGGTGACCTATCTCATCATGAGTTCGCTGATCCTCACCGGCTTCATTCAGCTCGGCTTCACCCGCTTCATCGCCGACAGTCTGTTCAATAAACAAGACAAGCTGGTGTTGCCGAATTTCGCCAGCGTGCTGCTGGTGGTGACCGGCATCAGCGGACTGGCCGGCATGCTGGCGATCTATCTGTTCTTCCACGGCATGAGCGTGACCTACCGCATGCTGATGCTGTCCGGCTTCGTCATTCTGAGCGCGATCTGGGTGGCGACGATCTTTCTGTCCGGCATGAAGCAATACAAACAGATCGTGCTCATGTTCGCCGTCGGCTATACGGTCACCGTGCTCGGCGCATTGCTGCTGCGCACGGAAGGTATGGAAGGCTTGCTGCTCGGTTTCGTGGTCGGGCATCTGGTGCTGCTGATGGGGATGGTGGCGCTGATCCTGCGCGTTTTTCCGCTGATCGACCAGACCTTTTCTTTCGACTTTATGCGCCCCGGCGCGATGTACAGCAGCCTGATCTGGTCGGGATTCCTGTACAACTTCGCCGTGTGGGCCGACAAACTGATCTTCTGGTTCTATCCGGATACCAGTCAGGCCATCGTCGGACCGCTGCGCGCCTCGCTGATCTACGACTTTCCGATCTTTCTCGCCTATCTGGCGATCATTCCCGGTATGGCGGTGTTTCTGGTGCGTATCGAGACCGACTTCGTCGAGTATTACGACAAATTCTACGAGGCCGTGCGCGAAGGCGGTTCGCTCGACCACATCATGAACATGCGCGACAACATGCTGTTCACCGTGCGCCAGGGGCTGTTCGAGATCGTCAAGATCCAGGCCATCGCAGTGCTGCTCGTGTTTGTGTTGGGCGAAAAGCTGCTCACATGGCTGGGCATTTCCACCCTGTATTTGCCGCTGCTGTATGTGGACGTGGTGGCGGCGGGTTTGCAGGTGGTGTTGCTCGGCGTGCTGAATATCTTCTTTTATCTCGACAAGCGCCGCATCGTGGTATTCCTGTGCACGATATTCCTTATTTCGAATATCGCCCTGACCTCGCTCAGTCTCTATCTGGGGGCGAGCTTTTATGGCTACGGCTTTGCCTTGTCGCTGTTGATCACCGTGCTGGCAGGCATGCATCTGCTCTCGCGCAAGCTCGAATTGCTGGAGTACGAAACCTTTATGTTGCAGTAAGGGTATTCGCCAGCTTGCTCATCCCGCCAAATCGGGCGAAAACTCGCGTTTTCCGGCATCGGGGCACAGGGTATAATGCGCGCCTTTCGAAATTGCAGGAGAAAACCATGCCTATCTACGACTATCGTTGCAGCAGTTGCGGAGTGCAGAAGGATGTGATGCAAAAGTTCAGCGATCCGGTGCTGATCACTTGCCCCGCGTGCGGCCGGGAGACTTTTGCCAAACAGCTGACCGCCGCGGGCTTTCAGCTCAAAGGCAACGGCTATTACGTGACCGATTTCAAGAACAAGCAACCGGCGGCGTGCGAACCGGCGGCTTGTTCATCCTGTCCGGCCGCGGGTGCCCACTAAGTGAAAAAATACCTGCTGACCGGTCTGCTGGTTCTGGTGCCGCTGGTGATCACCCTGTGGGTGCTCAGCTTCGTCATCGGCATTCTGGATCAGTCGCTGCTGCTGCTGCCGACGGCTTGGCATCCGGACCACTGGCTCGGCATCCATATTCCCGGGCTGGGAGTGATTCTGACTTTTGGCACCGTGCTGCTGACCGGTTTGCTGGTGCGCAATGTGTTCGGCCAGCAACTGCTGGAATACTGGGACGGATTGCTGCGCCGCATCCCGTTCGTGAACGCGATCTACAACAGCGTCAAGCAGGTCAGTGACACCTTGCTCTCCGGCAGCGGGAATTCCTTCCGCAAAGTGTTGCTGGTGCGTTACCCGCATGCACAGGCTTGGTCGCTGGCGTTTCAGACCAACATGCCGGGCGAGGTGAAACGGAAGTTGCATGGTGATGAATACGTGGGCGTATTCGTGCCGACCACGCCCAGCCCGGTCAACGGTTTTTATTTCTATGTAAAGAAGTCCGAGACTATCGAGCTCGACATCAGCGTGGATGCGGCTTTCAAGGCCATCGTTTCCATGGGCGTGGTCACCACACCTGAGAACGCTGCCCAGCTTGCCGCTTCCAATTAAGTCCTTTCAGCACCTTTCCTATCTGTATTCCTATCATGCGAACTCATTACTGCGGACAACTCAACGTCAATCAACTCGGCCAGACCGTCACCCTGTGCGGCTGGGCCCATCGCCGCCGCGACCACGGCGGCGTGATCTTCATCGACCTGCGCGACCGCGAAGGCATCGCGCAGGTGGTGTGCGACCCGGACCGTGCCGACATGTTCGCCATCGCCGAATCCGTGCGCAACGAATTCGTGCTCAAGATCACCGGCCGCGTGCGCCGCCGTCCCGAAGGCACCGAGAACAAGAACATGCACAGCGGCGAGATCGAGATCCTCTGCCATGAGATCGAAGTGCTGAACGCTTCCATCACGCCGCCGTTCCAGCTCGACGACGAGAATCTGTCCGAGAACGTGCGCCTGACCCATCGCGTGGTCGACCTGCGCCGTCCGCAGATGCAGAAGAACATGATGCTGCGCTACAAGACCGCGCGCGCGTTCCGCCGCTTCCTCGACGACCACGGCTTCATCGACATCGAAACGCCGATGCTCACCAAGTCCACACCGGAAGGTGCGCGCGACTATCTGGTGCCGTCGCGCGTGCATGCCGGCGATTTCTTCGCGTTGCCGCAGTCGCCGCAACTGTTCAAGCAGATGCTGATGGTGGCCGGCTTTGACCGCTACTATCAGATCACCAAGTGCTTCCGCGACGAAGACCTGCGCGCCGACCGCCAGCCCGAATTCACCCAGGTCGATATTGAGACTTCGTTCATGAGCGAAGAGCAGATCATGAACCTGACCGAAGAGATGATCCGCGTCGTGTTCAAGGAAGCGCTCAACGTCAATCTGCCCAACCCGTTCCCGCGCATCGGCTACGCCGAAGCGATGGCGCGTTTCGGTTCCGACAAGCCGGACATGCGCGTGACGCTGGAGATCACCGAAGTCACCGACGCGGTGAAGGATGTCGCGTTCAAGGTATTCAGCGGCGTGGCGAATTCCGGCGGCCGCGTGGGCGCGCTGCGCGTACCGAACGGTGGCGCATTCACGCGCGGCGAGATCGACGACTACACCAAGTTCGTGGGCATCTACGGTGCCAAGGGGCTGGCTTACATCAAGGTTAACGACGTCACCCAGCTGAACGAGACCGGCCTGCAGTCCCCCATCGTCAAGAACCTGCACCAAGCGGCGCTGAAGACCATCATCGAACGCACCGGCGCGCAGAACGGCGACATCATCTTCTTCGGCGCGGACAAGACCAAGATCGTCAACGATGCGCTGGGCGCATTGCGCGGCAAGATCGGTCACGAGAAGGGCTACACCAACGGCAAGGCGTGGGAGCCGATCTGGGTGGTGGACTTCCCCATGTTCGAATACGACGAAGAAGCCGGTCGCTGGAACGCCTGCCACCATCCGTTCACTTCGCCCAAGGATGAGCATCTGCAATTCCTCGAAACCGATCCCGGCAAGTGCTTGGCCAAGGCCTACGACCTGGCATTGAACGGCTGGGAGATCGGCGGCGGCTCGGTGCGTATCCACAAGGAAGAAGTGCAAAGCAAAGTATTCCGCGCGCTCAACATCGGCGCGGAAGAAGCGCAGCTCAAGTTCGGCTTCCTGCTCGACGCGCTGCAATACGGCGCGCCGCCGCATGGCGGTCTGGCCTTCGGCCTGGACCGCATCGTCACCATGATGACCGGTGCAGAATCCATCCGCGACGTGATCGCCTTCCCCAAGACGCAGCGCGCCCAGTGTCTGCTGACAAAAGCACCGTCTGCCGTGGACGAAAAGCAGTTGCGCGAACTGCACATCCGTCTGCGCCAGCAAGTGCAGACTACTGTGGAAGTCAGCAAGGAATAAGTGATGCGCCGCACCGTACAGTGGCTGTTACTGTCCGGTCTGCTGCTGTGCCTGCCATTCGCGCAGGCACGCGACCAGCAAGTTCATCCGCTCGCAACCGTCTCCGTCGTGCAACTGCCGCCGGAGGCGCGCGACACGCTGCAACTCATTCAGCGCGGCGGCCCGTTCCCCTATGCGCGTGACGGCATCACTTTCAAGAATCGCGAACGCATCCTGCCGCCGCAACAGATCGGTTATTACCGCGAATACACTGTGAGGACGCCGGGCGTCAGCCATCGCGGTGCGCGCCGCATCGTGTGCGGTGTGGTGCCAGAGTGCTATTACAGTGCCGACCATTACCGCAGTTTCCAACGCATCAAGGAGTGAGCATGAGCGACTTGTGTGAACGTCTGCAGGATCTGTGTGAGGCCGGTGTGTACCGCCTGAGTTGCCCGCTCGAAGTGTTGCGCGGCAACGTGGCGCTGTCCGAATTGCGCAGCTTCGAGATCGATCTGGGCAATGTGCACAGCAAGGGCGAATTCCTCGCCAGCGTCGCGCATGCCATACAAGCGCCGGACTGGTTCGGCCACAACTTCGACGCGCTGGCCGATGCCCTGTGCGATCTGTCCTGGCTGGGAGATGGCGACAAAGGCTATGTGCTGTTGCTGTTGAACAGCGACGACACGCTGGGCCTGACGACGGCGGATCACACCATCGTCACCGACATCTTCAACGATGCGGTGAGCTGCTGGAAATCTGCAGGCAAACCATTCTGGGTATTCCTTGCGTGACGCAGCGAACCAAGCAACCCGTCTCCGTCCTCGTTGTCATCTACACCGCGGCACTCCACGTCCTGCTGCTGGAACGCGCCGACCATCCCGGCTATTGGCAATCGGTCACCGGCAGTCGCGACGGCGAGGAATCATTGCCTGAGACCGCGCTGCGCGAAGTGAGAGAAGAGACGGGCATCGACGCCGCCTGCTTCCAATTGACCGACTGGCAACAACAGAACGAATACGAGATCTACCCGCACTGGCGTCATCGCTATCCGCCAGGCGTCACGCGCAACACCGAACATGTGTTCGGCCTGCAACTTCCGCACCCCGTACCGGTCACACTCTCGCCGCGCGAACACTTGGACTTGCAGTGGTTGTCCTGGCGGAAAGCGGCGGATAAAGTGTTCTCGCCGAGCAACCGCGCGGCGATATTGCAATTACCAGAGAAAGTGCAGCATGGCTGAACAGCAGATATCCATCGCCTACGAACACCCCGACCAAACGCAGAGCGGTTGCAGCACCGCGCACGCCTGGGCGAAGAAGCCGCGCGAACCCAATCCGGAAGAAAAAGCCGAACTGATCACCCGCATCAAGCACCTGTTGAAAGAACAGGATGCGGTGCTGGTCGCGCACTACTACGTGCATCCCGACCTGCAAGACCTGGCCGAGGCAACCGGCGGCATCGTATCCGACTCACTCGACATGGCCAACTTCGGCCACCAGCATCCGGCCAAGACCATCGTGGTGGCGGGCGTGCGCTTCATGGGCGAAACGGCGAAGATCCTCAATCCCGAAAAACGCGTGCTGATGCCGGACCTCGACGCGGAATGTTCGCTCGACCTCGGCTGCCCGGCGGACGAATTCGCCGCCTTCTGCGACGCGCATCCCGACCGCGTGGTGGTGGTGTATGCCAATACCAGCGCCGCCGTGAAAGCGCGTGCCGACTGGATGGTGACCAGCTCCATCGCGCTGCCGGTGGTGAAGCATCTGCATGAGCAGGGCAAGAAGATCCTGTGGGCACCGGACCGCCACCTCGGCGGCTATGTGCAGGAACAGACCGGTGCCGACATGCTGCTGTGGCAAGGCTCGTGCATCGTGCACGACGAATACAAGGCCCGCGAGTTGCAGGAACTGAAAGCGCAGCATCCCGGCGCGCTGGTGCTGGTGCATCCCGAATCGCCGCGCGCCGTGGTGCAGCAGGCAGACGTGGTCGGCTCCACCACCCAGCTCATCAAGGCCGCGCAGAATTCAACGGCGCAAGAATTCATCGTCGCCACCGACAACGGCATCCTGCACAAGATGCGTACCCTGTGCCCCGACAAGACCTTCCTCGAAGCCCCCACTGTCGGCCACGGCGCCACCTGCACCAGTTGCAGCCACTGCCCGTGGATGGCGATGAACGGCCTGATCAATCTGGCCGAAGTGCTGGAAAAAGGCCACAACGAGATCCACGTCGACCCTGCCATCATCCCGCGCGCGGTGCAGCCCATCAAACGCATGCTGGATTTTGCGAAGCAGATCGATCTGCCGACGAAGGGGATTGGGAACGCCTGATGGTGGGCTTCCGTCATCGGCCAGAAGAAGTCTCCAAACCCCAATAGTCATATAACCTGAACAACCTCCGCGCAACCCGTCTGTCTGATTGGGTAGAATGCCCGCCATGCCCCATCTCAAGGTCGCCACCTACAACATCCACAAAGGTTTCTCGCTGTTCAACCGGCGGGTGGTGCTGCATGACTTGCGCGAACAGTTGCGCGCGCTGAATGCGGATATCGTGTTTTTGCAGGAGGTGCAGGGCGAGCATACGCACCATGCGCTGCGGCACGGGACTTATCCGGCGGGGCCGCAGCATGAATTTCTGGCGGATGAGTTCTGGGCGCATCAGGCTTACGGCATGAACGCGGTGTATGAGCGGGGGCATCATGGCAATGCCATCCTGAGCCGTTTCCCTATCGTGCAGACGAGCAATCGCGATGTCTCGGCGCACCGCTTCGAGCAGCGCGGTCTGCTGCATTGCGAGATCGATGTGAAAGGGCAGCATGTGCATTGTTTCTGCGCCCACTTCGGTTTGTTCGCGCGCGGCAGGCGGCAACAGATGCAGGCGCTGATCGAGCATGCGCAGCGGGATGTGCCGACAGATGCCGCGCTGCTCATCGCGGGGGATTTCAACGACTGGCGCAATGAGCTCACGCGGGGGTTGAGCGAAAGCCTGGGAGTACAGGATGTGTTCCACCTCAGTCGCGGATTCCCTGCGCGCAGCTTCCCGGCGGCATTCCCGCTGTTCTGGCTGGATCGTATCTATGCGCGCGGTTTCGATGTGGTGGGGTGCGATGTCCACGGCGGTCGGCGCAAGTCCGACCACGCGGCACTGACTGCCGATCTGAAAAGAAGATGAGTCGCTGCTTTCAGGTCGGTCCGGATAGCCTCTCGCTGTTGCAGAACGGCACGGAGTTCTTTCCTTCACTTTGCGCCGACATCGATGCGGCGCAACATTCCGTTCACCTTGAGACGTATATCTTCGCGCCCGACGAGACCGGCCGACTGGTGTCGCAGGCCTTGCAACATGCGGCGCGGCGGCAGGTCGCGGTACGTTTGCTGATCGACGGGTTTGGATCTTACGATCTGCCGGATTCATGGGTGGAGGAGATGCGCGGCGCGGGTGTGGAGGTGTTGTGGTTTCGTCGCGAGCGCGGCTTCCTTCCCATGCGCCGCTATCGTTGGCGACGCATGCATCGCAAACTGGCCGTGGTCGACGGTGAGATCGCCTACGTGGGTGGCATCAATATCGTCAACGATATTCCGGATGACGAGGGTTTCGATGCGCCGCGCATGGATTACGCGGTGCGCATGCAGGGGCCGCTGGTGCATGAAGTGCAGGAGGAGATGTGCCATCTTTGGTTCGGTGTTCGCTGGGCCAGTATGCGCAAGCGTATCGGGCGTTTGCGTGTGCAACTTCGCCGTCGCAAGGCTGCCGATCCCGGGCGGGGCGCAACGCTGTTGTTGCGCGACAATGTGCGCCACCGGCACGAGATCGAAGCCGCCTATTTGCATGCCGTCATCCAGGCCCGGCATGAAATCGTGCTGGCGCATGCATATTTTCTGCCGGGACGCCCGATGCGCCGCGCGTTGAAGCGGGCTGCCAAGCGCGGGGTGCGTGTGGTGTTGCTGGTGCAGGGCAGGGTGGAATACCGCTTTCAGTATTATGCGACGCAGTACTTGTATGGGCAGATGCTGGCGGCGGGGATCGAGATCTATGAGTATCGCGACAGTTTCATGCATGCCAAAGCATGTGTGGTGGATAGTGCATGGGCGACGCTGGGTTCTTCCAATCTGGACCCGTTCAGTCTGTGGATGGCGCGCGAGGCGAATCTGGTGGTGCGCGATACGGAGTTCGCGACTTGTTTGCGCGACAGCGTGATGCAGGCCGTGCAACACCGTGCGGATCATATCCTTCATCCGCCGCGTCATCCGTTCGTGGTGTTTCTGTCGCGCCTCAGTTACGGTGGGGCCCGTTTGCTGGTGGGGCTTCTGGTAAGACAGCGTCACTGAGCTGGCCATCACGGGTGCGCGAAAGATTTAATTCCGGATGCAGCAGCTATAATGCGACCTTTGTTTTAAGACCATAACGCCGATGCGCCACGCCAGTTCGCACCATTCCCCTTCCTCCGGCATGCCCACCCGCACCGACTGGACGGTGATCAAGAGTCTTGTTCCCTACCTGCTCGAATTCAAGTGGCGGGTCGGTTTCGTCATCCTGCTGCTGGTCGCCTCCAAGCTGGCCAACGTGGTCGTGCCGCTGGCGCTGAAAGAGATCGTGGACGAGATGGGCAAACCGCAGGCCATGCTGGCCGTGCCGGTGATGCTGATCGTCGGCTACGGGCTGCTGCGCCTGCTGTCCACGCTGTTCGGCGAACTGCGCGATGCGTTGTTCGCCAAGGTCACGCAGCGCGCCATCCGCCGGGTGGCCCTGCAGGTGTTCGAGCACCTGCACAGCCTGAGCCTGCGCTTCCATCTGGAACGCCAGACCGGCGGCGTGTCGCGCGACATCGAGCGCGGCACGCGCGGCATCAGCTTCCTGCTCACCTTCCTGCTGTTCAATATTCTGCCCACGCTGCTGGAGATCGGTCTGGTGGCGGCCATCCTGTTCGTGAAATACGACCCCATGTTTGCCATCATCACCTTCGTCACGCTGGCCGCCTACATCGTGTTCACGCTGGTGGTGACCGAATGGCGCATGGTGTTCCGCCGCACCATGAACGACATGGATTCCAAGGCCAACACGCGCGCCATCGACAGCCTGATCAACTACGAGACGGTGAAATATTTCGGCAACGAGAAGTTCGAGGTCGCGCGCTACGACGAGCAGATGAAGAGCTGGGAAGTGTCGGCCGTGCGCAACCAGACTTCGCTGGCCACGCTGAACGCCGGCCAGAGCATTATTATCGCCATCGGCGTCACGCTGCTGATGCTGCTGGCCTCGCAGCAGGTGGTGGCGGGCAAGATGACCATCGGCGATCTGGTGCTGGTCAACGTGTACATGCTGCAACTGTACATGCCGCTGCACTTTCTGGGTTTCGTCTACCGCGAGATCAAGAACGCGCTGGCCGATATGGAGAAGATGTTCCGCCTGCTGGATGTGCACCGGGAAGTGGAAGACGCACCGGATGCGACGCCCCTGAAGTTGGAACACGCAGCCGTGCGTTTCGAGCAGGTTGAGTTCTCCTACGATCCGACGCGGCAGATATTGCACGGTGTCAGCTTCGATGTTCCCGCCGGTCATACCGTGGCCGTGGTGGGTGCGAGCGGGGCGGGCAAGTCCACGCTGTCGCGACTGCTGTTCCGTTTCTATGATGTGGACAGCGGCGCGGTGGTGATCGACGGGCAGGACATCCGCAGCGTGACGCAGGCCAGCCTGCGTGCCGCCATCGGCATCGTGCCGCAGGACACTGTGCTGTTCAACGATACCATCTATTACAACATCGCCTATGGCCGTCCCGATGCGACGCGCGATGAAGTGCTGCGTGCCGCGCAGTCGGCGCATATCCATCACTTCATCGAATCGCTGCCTTTGGGCTACGACACCATGGTGGGCGAGCGCGGCCTGAAATTGTCCGGTGGCGAGAAACAGCGCGTCGCCATCGCGCGCGCCATGCTGAAGGACCCGGCCATTCTGATCTTCGACGAGGCGACTTCGGCGCTGGATTCCAAATCCGAGAAAGCCATTCAGGATCAGATGCGCCTGATCGCCCGCGAACGCACCACGCTGATCATCGCCCACCGTCTGTCCACCGTGGTGGATGCGGAGCAGATACTGGTGATGGATAAAGGCGTTATCGTCGAGCGCGGTACGCACAGTGAATTGCTGGCAAAGCAGGGCGTATATGCCCAGATGTGGGCCTTGCAGCAGCAGGAAGCGCGGCCTGCATAGGACCGGCGACCGGCGGCAGAGTCGGGCCGACAAATGGACAAGCGGGGGAAATACCGACCTTTAGCTATTAACTTTCTTCAACTCTCGGTAAATCGCCGAACAGGTGCGGGACAGCGAGATGCGGGATTGGCGCTTATGCAACATGCCGTCTTGCCTGTACGGACATTTGGGTTATCCTGCGTCCCGTCTCGTGAGGTATCAAGAGGATGAATATGCGTTATTTTCTGATCTCGGCGCTGTTTGCAACTGCCGCGCTCTCCGTGCAGGCGGCGGACTTCGAGCGTGCAAATCACGGCAAATTGCCCAAGTTGGGTTCGGCCATCGCCATGATCTATGACGAGCAGACCGGCCAGCCGCTGTATAGCAAGAATATCGACAATGTGGTGCCCATCGCTTCCATCACCAAGCTGATGACGGCCATGGTGATTCTGGATGCGAATCTGCCACTGGACGAGCCCATCACCATCACGCGTGAGGACAGGGATCGTCTGAAAGGCACCAAATCCAGACTGAAGGAAGGCATGACCCTGACACGGGGTGACTTGCTGACACTGGCCGTGATGGCGTCGGAGAATCACGCCGCCTCGGCTTTGGCGCGCACCTATCCCGGCGGTACGCAGGTGCTGGTGGCGATGATGAATGCCAAGGCGCGCGAGCTGGGTATGGAAGATACGCATTTTGAAGGGCCGGTTGGTCTGCAGAGCGAAAACGTCTCTACAGCCAAAGACTTGGTGAAGATGGTGCTGGCGGCACAGGGTTACGAGCACATTCGGCGCGCCTCGACCCAGAGTCGGCATGTGGTGCAGATCAATGCTCGCCAGTCTTTGCATTTTGGCAACACCAATCCTTTGGTGCGCAGCCGCAACTGGGAGATCGGCCTTTCCAAGACCGGCTATATCAGTGAAGCCGGGCGTTGTCTGGTGATGCAGGCCAGGCTGTCGGAGCGCCCCACGGTGATCGTGCTGCTCGATTCGTGGGGCAAGAACACCCGCGTCGGGGATGCCAACCGCATCAAGAACTGGATGGAACGTCCTGCTCCGCGCAGTACAAGGCAGAGCCGGATGCGCTAGCCGCGCAAATAAAAAGGGCCGCTGTTGCGCTAGCCGTTTAGTTAAAGTGAGTAGTAAATAAGGGGGCCTTTTGGGCTCCCTTATTTTTTGCGCGTCGACTTTATGTGTTGCATTTATAACTATAAACGTTATACTTCACGCATGGAGGCGATATGACTAATGTACAAACAGCAGTAACACAAGGCCGCCCAGACCGAGGCGCAGTCTCAAAGATGCTGATGCAGTTATTTGAGCATTGGGCGATCAATACGGAAGATCAGCTCGATATGCTTGGCTTGGCCAGAGACAACCGGGCGGCACTTGCGCGGTATCGCAAAGGTTCGCCTATATCTGCAAGCCGTGACGCAAATGAACGTGCTGGGCACTTATTGGCGATCCACAAAAACTTGCGCCTACTGTTTCCTCATAATCGCGATCTTGCGTACCGCTGGATGAGCACGAGAAATAGAGCGTTTGAGGGGCGCACACCAGTCGATGTAGTCAGGGATTATGGCTTCGCTGGGCTTTTGATGGTTCGCAGCTATCTGGATAGAATGCGCGGGCAATAATGGACGCAATCTTTACCGAGCTTAGGCTTGCAGATACTCATAGTGATCTGTATCGCAATATCGTATCGCTACGCAGTCAGGAAGACTTGTACGATGATCTAAGCAACGACCCGAGTGATTGGCGTCAAGCAATCGAGTTGGAGCTTCAAACTCAGCCCGCCACCTATCTCTCACACACCCCCATTATCCATCGTCCATTTGAGGAGGCAGCTTGGGACGAGGCGATTGGCTTTCCATTTAGAGAATGGTCACGCAGTCGTTATTCAGACGGCTCATTTGGTGTGTGGTATGGCTCAGATTCAATCGATACAACCATTCATGAGACGGTATATCACTGGCGTAATAGCCTATTGGCTGATGCCGGATTTACCGCCGCTGGAATAAAAATAGAACGTCGCGTGCATCTTGTACGATGCGATGCTGCACTGATTGATCTACGCGGCTCTGTCACCCAGTATCCAATGCTGGTCAGCGCCAATGACTACACAATTACGCAACAGATTGGTGGAAGATTGCATCGAGAAGGTCATCCTGGGCTAGTAACGGTATCAGCACGCTGCTCAGGAGATGTGTACGCGGTCTTGAATCCTGCTGTGCTGTCTAACCCGCGATCTAATTGTTACCTCACATACACCACCACAGACAAAGGCGTGGATGTAGAACGAACCCCAGGTGAATTGCTGCTTTCAATTCCCGAATAATGTCTGCCCACGGCCGCCGTATGGCGCTCTCCTGTAAATTGGCGTTCCCGACAGCTCTTAGCCGCTTCGCTCTTGATTCAGGATAAGTAGACGCCGCAAAATTTCATCGTCGGTCATGCCTGCTGTGTAGTCTGTCCATCCATAAGCCGCAGCTACTGCGACATCAAGTTGTGCATGTAACTGCACTAGCAGCCTGTCGGACTTCCTCCACTCCAAGCAACCCGCCCCTGAATTGCAGAC
>WOZO01000075.1 GCA_011620315.1 Sideroxydans sp.
CAATTCTTTCTCGGCGGATTTTGTGAAACTCAGGCAACCAGTTGGCGGGATCTTCACCCAGTTGAGCCACGAGCTGTTCAGCCAGTAGCGAGGTGGCCGTGTTGCCTGAAAGAACGGCCAATTCATCATCAAATCCTCTTAAATCAAGTTCTGCTACGACCGAATTCGATCCTTGCTTGATCAGGAAGCGCCTTGATTTTTCCGGTAAATCACGGATCAATTCATATTCTTTTTCGGAGAGTTTGAAATGCTTGATGTAATCATCCCTGTCCGCTTCGGGATTCGGGAGGAATATCTTTGTCGCTGTCTGCTCAATGATGGCAAACGCGATGGGCGAACGAATGACTTGCTTTGGTGCTTGCGTGAAGCAAACGAGAAAGCCGTCCTGTTTTCGGATCGTCACCAGTTTGTTCTTAACGAAGTCCTCGAATTCTGGATCGTCGAGCAGTTTCCAAAACTCATCCATGAATATGACCACCCTTCGGCCATCGAATAGGGATTCGATCCGGTGCATCAAATACATGATGATTGGCGTTCTGGTTTCCGCGTTTTCAAGGAATTCCGTCACGTCAAAGCCGACAATGGCGTTTGCTTCCACGTCCAGGGTGTCTTCGGCGTTGTCCAGCGCCCAACCCAGGGGGCCAAAGCCGTGACACCAACGCGCCAGGCGCATGTAAATGCCGTTTTGCTCAGTGGGGTTCAGGAATTGCATGATGGCGCTCAGGCGCCGCTGTGCCTTTGGAACCGCAGGGTTCATGACTCCCGCAATGGCCTTTGCAATTTCCGCTTCCTCGCGCGGCGTGATGGGCATGCCTTCTCGTCGCACCAGGTAGCGCACGAGGTTTTCCAGGAAGGTGATGTTGTTGGGGGTGGGGTCGAGCTGGAACGGGTTGAAGCCGGTTGAGACGCCGTTTTTCAGCGGGTAGTAACGCCCACCCATTGCGCGTACCGCCACGGCCGCGCCCAGGTCTTTGTCGAACACCACGGACGTGAGGCGCTTTGCTGGTGGCTTGTTGAACTTCTGGGCCTGCGCGAGCAAAAAGCACTCGATTACTGTTTTGCCGGTGCCCGACTTTCCGAGCACGATGGTGTTGGCCAGCTCCTTGTGATTCGGGTCCAGCTTCGCGGCCCGCTTGGCGTCAGCGCCCTCTTCCCCTTTGTGGAACGAGAAGTAGAAGGGCGCTCCTGACGTTGTTTTGAACATCGTCACCGCTGGTCCCCATTGGTTCGCTTCAAGGCGCCCAATGGGGTAGTTGTGCAGGCTGGAAAACGAGCAGAAGTTGCGGCTGGTAATGTCGCCCGCGCGGATTCGATAGTCGAAGTTGCCGGGCATGAGGGAGTAATACGCCGCCGCCATGCCTAGGTCTTCGCGCGACCACTTGATGCCCGCATCGCTCAGGATGCTTCCAGCCACCGAAATATGGTCTTTCAGATCCTTCTCGTTCTGCGCGCGGATCATCAACGTGAGTGAGTGCGTGCCCATGACGAACCGATTGCTTGTCAAATCGTCCAGGGCCGCATCAATCGCCTCGACCTGGCTCGTGGCCACGTCCCCGGCATTGACCAGCCGCTTCTGCTGGCGTGTCATACGCCCGCGCGCCACGGGCTTAGAGAGGAACGTGAACGACTGGCCGAGGGTGAACTCGTAGGGCACCGACAACAACTCATTGAGCAGGCCGGGGTGCGTGTGCGCGGGGTATTCTTGAAACGCCAGCGTGGCGCAGAAGTAGTCTTCTGTGGACGTGCGCAGACTCATCAAGCCGCCCTTGCCGAAGAATGGCCGCGACGTGGGCAGCACGTCCCGCATCTCTGCGCGTGGAAGGGGGAAGCGGCGCCACTCACCGTTCAGGATGTAGTGCAGGAACTCCCCAGTTTCAGAAAACAGGTTGCCCTTGAATTCATAGCACCCAAGCAATTCGGGTTCGTAGCGATCCAATGCCGCCATCGACGTTGAAATCAAGTCTTCCATGTTCTCGATATGCTCAAGCTGCAGCTCTTCCAATTGCGCTTTGCTTTGCCGTGAGAACATATCCACGATTCGCCCTGCTGCAATCGGTTGTGGGCGAAATACGATGCTGATATACAGCTCGTTAATCATCAAGGTGGTTTCCTCGATGCGGCTTCGATATTTAGTGTTCAGGTCGTTGATGAATTCAGAAGCGAACTCGCCTTCCGGGTATTCGTTGATTTCACGCCGGACGATGTGACTCCACAGGGCGACATGGGGCGAACTGATATTTCGGATAAAACCGTTTAACTGGCTGTGCCACCCGTTTAAATCGGATATGTCCGCGCTTTGGTGGGCGGCGCCCGACAGCCTGATGGTAAACATCATGTCGCCATTCATCATCTTGACGATGTTGCGTGTGACATGCCCGGAATAGGGAAGAAATGCACTGACACCGACCTCTTTGTCTATCGCAGACGTGAATTTCAAAATGCCTTTCATGCGGTTCCTTATTTTTTCGCGGAGGCGAAATTCCTGCTCTTTTTAGACTTTGGCAATGCGGTGTAGGCCAACGGGGAAAAACTGGTAGCTTTCCAAAACATGCGATTGAGACACCGGCCATTGATCAGCCCGTACTTTGTCAGGCTGTCAAATCTACCGGGGTCACTCGCAGAGAGTAGGTAAAGGAAACCGTGCGTTGGGATGAACAGAAGAAGCCAGACGGGGTTGCCAATCGCCAGGAACACGCAGCCAACGACGATCATTTCCACCACAAAAGCTGTAAAGTGCACGCCGAACACCGTTGCCGGGCGCGTCAGACCGACAAACAGCTCATCGACTTCCAATTCGACTACTTTTTCGGCTTCTTCCACTTATCAACTCCCTTTGTTTAACCGACTGCGCTGATGATGTAATCAACAATCGCCGCTGCACCAAAAATCAGTACGATCCCGATAATGATTTTGATTGCCCAGTCCCATGACAACTTACCGGCGATTGCCGCAATGCCGCAGGCAATAACCGCAATAATCGCCAATGTCCGGGCTAAGCCGCCCGTAAAAATGTCCATCACTTTCTGAGCCGCTGCATCCCACGGTTCCGCCATGGCCAACTCTGGGGCCATGAAAAACAAAACGATGAGCAGCATTGCAATCATCGACAGCGTTTTTCCGCTTGTCTCTCTCTTTTGCTGTGCGTTGTTGATGTAAGCGGTTTTAAATTGATTCAGCATAAGTTTCCTTTCATGTTGCTTTGATTTTAAGATGACAGTCTATAGAGACTGAATTAATATTTGTTCTTAAATGTTTAACCATTCGGTCGAGGCTTGACCACTCTCTTGTTTTGCCTCGCGTCGTGATTACTGGAAAAACACCTGATTTCCATTTGAGGATGGCGTGTAATTCGTACTTGGATTTGTCGTTCTCCCTTATTTGCAATATCTCCACCTGGTTGCTTATTAGGTAGTGCAACAATTCGGCGTTCTGCAGTCCGCGTTGAAGTCGTTGGTTCATGCTTGCTTCTTGCCGCCGCCTCCCTTGTCGCCGTTGAAATCTGGCTTGTTGCGCTTGTTGGGGAAATTGGCGCGACAGCCGTCCTTGAAGCCCGAGCAACCCCAAAAGTCGTAGCCGTCTTTGCCTCTTTTGGTGCGGCGAATAAGTGGTTTGGAGCACAGCGGGCACGAATGGCCGGAATCGCTTGGGGTTTCCTTCTCGCCGGGCTGACCATCCTTGTCGGGCCGCGTTGCGTTGCAGGCGGGGTAGCCGCTGCACCCCCAGAAGTGCCCGGTTTTCCCAGGAATGCGGCGCATTGCGCTGCCGCAGTCGGGGCAAGGATGGCGCGGCGCTGATCCGCTGGTTTCAAGGCTGGCCAGTTCCTGGCGCAGCTTGTCGTGCGTGGCCTCGACCGTGGCCAAGTAGCTGCCCTGCCCGCTTGCGATCCTGTCCAGCTCGCTTTCCACTTCGCGCGTGAAGTCCACGGCGATGAAGGAGAACGCTTTCGTGAGCTGATCGACGATGAAAAATGCCGTCTCTGTCGGATGCAAAAACAGCTTGCGAGTGGTGATGTAGCCGCGCCTCTCGATGTTGCCCATGATGGCCGCGTAGGTTGCTGGGCGCCCTATTCCCTCGCTCTCCAGCTTGCCGATCAGAGAGGCCTTGGTGTAGCGCTTGGGCGCCCGTGTCTTCAGGGCCAGAACTTCGCCGCCCAGCGGTTGGAGCCGCTGCCCCGCATCGAGCGGTGGCACCTGGTTGCTTTCGGCGCCCTGCCCTTCAGGCCTGTCTTGACCGTCCGCTTCCTCGTGTCCCTCGCCCACCAGAGACAGCCAGCCGGGTTCCTGCAGCGTTTCACCTTTAGCGCGAAAACGGACTTGTCTGCTGTCAACCTGTCCGAGCAAGGTAGCAGTGCGGGTCTTGTAAACAGCATCCGCCAACTGGCTTGCGATGGCACGTTGGCGAATCAGCTTGTACAGGGCTTGCTCGTCGCCCCCCTGCCCTGCCGTCTCAACTTCCCAGTGTGTGGGTGTGATGGCAGGGTGCCCAGCTTGCGCGGCTGCCGAGGTTTTGAAGAGGCGCAGCTTCGGAGCCATCGCCCATCCGTGTGCCTGCGCCAAGGCGCTGATGTACGGGTAATCGTCTGCGCTGATATTGGGGTTGTCGGTCCGGTGGTAGGTGATATGCCCGGATTCAAAGAGCCGCTGCGCAATACGCATCGTGTCTTCTGGGTCGAACCCCAGCTTCACGCTGGCCGCTTGCTGCATCCCGCTGGTAGCCAATGGCGGGGCCGGTGCGCGCCGGCGCTGGCCGTCTTCACAACCTTCGACCATGACCGACTCGACGGCTGCAACCCTTGCGGCAAATTCGGCGTCTTGAAAATAGGGGCGATCTTCTGGGGCGAAGTCAGGGACGACTTCCCACATGGCATGCCAATTTTTCGCGTCCGCGAAATTCCCCTGAGCCAGGAAGTCCAGGCGCACCTGAAAATGGTTCGTGGGCGTGAAGGCGGAAATCTCTCGCTCGCGCATCACCACCAACGCGACCGCAGGACTTTGGACGCGGCCCGCGGATAAAGTCGTGCCGCCAATCTTGGACAGCGCAGGACTGACCAGGTAACCCACCAGTCGATCCAGCACGCGCCGCGCCTCTTGTGCGCCCACCAGCTTGTAATCAATCCCGGTAGGCGCAGCCACTGCCTGGCGCACCACGGTTTCTGTAATGGCGGGAAAGCGAACCCGCTTTGCATCCCTTCCCAGCTTGAGTTCGCGCGCCAGATGCCAGGCGATGGCTTCGCCTTCCCTGTCCGGGTCGGTGCCTATGAGTATCTCGCTTGCCCGTTCGCACTGGCTGCGCAGCCGTGAAACCACCGATGCGCCGCGTTCGGACAGCCTGTATTGCGGTTTGTACTTGGGCGCCTTGACGCCAATTTCCTTGTCGGGCAGATCGCATACGTGGCCGAGGCTGGCGGACACTTTCCAGCCGTCGCCCAGGATGCTTTGCAGCTTCTCGACCTTGCCTTGGGATTCGATGATGAGCAGCTTCATGCTCAGAACACCATGGCTTGGCCGATCTCATCGCCCTGCCCTTCGGGCGGGTTTCCGAAGACCATCGCGGGGTCGGTTGTGACGGGTGCGGTCGTCGGTTTCGCGGGGCGAGATTTTGCTTGGCCGGATGGCTGCGGCGTCCCCGCAATGGTTTTGTCGGCTTGCGCCGCCAAAGGAGCAGCGCTTGGCGCAACAGATTGTGGATCTAGTTTGATGGCCGGGACTGTGTAGCCCTGGGCGATCTTGAGTCCGTTCGTGCTGACCTTCTGCACGTAGCCATTCTTGATGCCGCGTGCGAAGTCGCCAGTGTTGTAGGCGCTTAGAGCTTTCTTGAGGGCTTCCTGCGGTGCGCCCTCCTTTGCGCTCGCCCGTGTGAAGTTGTCTTCGAGAATGAGCGCTGCCGCGCTCAGGTTCTTGCACACGTCGAAAACTTCATCGACCGTCATCCCGAGCCTTGTGAGATTCTCGGAATTGATCTGACCCAGGCCCATGTCGATGTTCTGTCCGCCTGCAATGAGAGTCTTCGCTGCCGCTACCGCTTCCGCTTTGTTTGTCGGCTGTCGCGTGAGCTGCAGCCCGCCTTTGTTAACCCCGATTGCGAACGGGTTAAAACCGCTTTCCGTTTTAACGATTGCCGCAAGTGTTTGCGGATGAACTGCAGGGGCGCATTGCTGGGCCAAAACCAGAAAATCCATTATTAACCTGAACGATATATTTATAAGCCAATGCAAAAAGCCATGTTTTGCAGTGGCGCGATGATAAATATAAAAATGCGGTTACTGGTAAGTCAGGATTATTTATTGAGTTACGGCGGGTTAGAGTTGTAATCCTGTGTTGGCATTTGCCCGGCTTAGGCGCACGCTGGTGGGTTGCCCTTATGAACCCTTCTTTTTGCTTATGAGCCGTCGCCGGTATTCCGTGTTTCTTGATTTGCTTCGTCAGGCCCGTACCGATGTTGGGATGACGCAGGCGGACGTCGCCCGCAAGCTTGGGGTGCCGCAGAGCTATGTGAGCAAGTGCGAGTCCGGAACACGGCGTATGGACGTGACGGAGGTTCACGCCTGGCTGGATGCCGTCGATAGGGATTGGGTGACCTTCATGCTGACGCTAGGCCATGCGTTGGACGCCCAGGGATTGCAGACATTTCCGCCGTCCCGCTTCTGAGGCATTTTTCCCCCTGCGGTTGAAAAACCGGATGCCCCCGCCCCGTTG
>WOZO01000016.1 GCA_011620315.1 Sideroxydans sp.
AATCGAACCACCGACACGCGGATTTTCAATCCGCTGCTCTACCAACTGAGCTACCGAGCCGTTTTTGCAACCATCCCGCAAGGGGCGAGTAAAACGAAGGCGCGCATTGTAGCGACAAGCAGCGTTGTGGGCAAGCCATAACAGTAAGCGATGGCAGTTAAGCCATCGAACCGCCTATCCCAAGACTGCAGTGCAGTTCTGTATCGTGTATATGGCGCGCCACAGCCTGAACTATGTGAGCTGGAAGCTGTGCAAGGAAGTCGCCGCTGACCTGCGCGCCATATACACCGCCGCCATGATCGAAGCAGCCGAGCAACGGCTGGATGAGTTCGAAGCCAAATGGGGAGAGGCTTATCCGCCCATCGTCAGATACTGGCGCAGCAACTGGGTGCGCCTCACTCGTTCTTCGACTTACCCACCTGAGATCATGCCATGGTCATGAACGCGGAGATAAGGCGGATGTATTTCCGCTCATTTGAACAGGGAGCGTAACACCATTCCGGTCTGGTAGACTTATCCGCAGCATCGGATCAGATTCGATGCAAAAACGCCTGGTCAAAATTCAACGCGCACAGGTGGTCAGTTTTAAACGCGCGCCAACACAACAAAGCCACCATGAGAATGCTTGCGGATTTGGAACATTCAGAATCACGGAAATCTCGCTCTATCACGCAGTTGGAAATTGCCCGGGCCAAAGCTCGCCCACTGTTTTTACTGACGAACCTAAAATAGGAGCAGAAATCATGTCCAAAGCAAAACCCGCAGTCGCCCGGAATGTGAAATCGGAATCCGTGGCGGAGCAAAATCCACCCGTCACCGCGGAGGAGCGCTATCGAATGATCGCCGAGGCTGCCTATTTTCGCGCAGAGAAGCGCGGCTTCGCGGGCGGGGACATCGCGGAGGACTGGATACAGGCCGAGGCGGAAGTAGACCGCAATTTGCAAGCACACGAAAAAGGACAAGGGTTGACACCGACAGCAAAGGAAATCGAACAGCAAGTTCAGGCAGTTTTCGAAAGCGACACGGAGTTGGTCTCCGAGCGCGTGCGGGCGATCACGCTCCAGGCGCTCGCGGGAGGCAAACTGGACAAGGAAACGCTCAAACAGGTGATGGCGGCTGTAGTGAAGGGCGCGCAGCAGGGCGCCTCCCGCCGTTCCGGGCGCGGTGCCCAGGCGCTGAAGGAGGCGATTTTGAGCCTGGATGATGCTTTGGCGGTCGCTGCGGAAGCGACCCAATTGGCAATCAAGGAGGCTACCAGTCGTACCGACGAATTTTCCAGGCAAGAGCTGAAAAAAACTGTGGCAGACCTCGCGGAACTGGAATTGCTGTTCATCGAAACCATTTCCGACGCGGCCGACAACACCGCTGGATTTACCCAGTCCATCCTACGCGATCTGACTGACCATGCGGTCGCCAGCGGCACGGCGGTAGGCAGCAGGGTCAAGCTGGCATTGCCCGAACTGACCCATGCCATAGCCGACACCGCACGTGAACAGGCGGAAATCGGGACACAGTTCATGCGCAATGAAGGTGCCTTGCTCGCCAGTCTCGCGGCCGGAATGCTCAAAGGCATTGCCGAACGTCTGCAACCGGCATCTTCGGACAAGTCCGCACCTAACTCCTCCGCAAAGGGGCGTTGATGTTGTGGCAAGCGATCAGCGCCGTCCGCGATGTGGGCCGCCTGCATGACATCGCCTCAATCCTGATCCGCTACGGCTTCGGCGATTTGGTGCGACGGATGGGGCTGGCCAATGTGCTGGAGCGGACCGGGCGCGCGCTGCGCTGGAACAACGCGGAAGAGTTCGCCCATCTGCCGCCGCCCGCGCGGGTGCGGCGCGCGCTTGAGGAACTGGGCCCGACCTTCGTCAAACTCGGCCAAGTGCTCGCCACCCGCGTCGACTTGTTCGAACCCGAATGGATCGCCGAATTCGGCAAGCTGCAGGACAGCGCGCCCGCTGCACCTTGGGCCGACATCTGCCTGCAACTTGCCGAAGACCTGGGTGCGCCGCCCGAGGAAATATTTGCCGCCTTCGATTCCGAGCCCCTGGCAGCCGCCTCCATTGCACAGGTGCACCGCGCCAGACTGGATGATGGCAGCGAGGTGGTGGTCAAGGTGCGACGTCCCGGCATCCGTCCGATCATCGAAGCCGACCTGCGCTGGCTCTCAAGGCTGGCGGAACTCGCCGAAGCGGAAAGCCCGGAACTGCGTAGTTTCCACCCGCGGGAAGTGGTGCGCCAGTTCACCCAGTCGCTGCGGCGTGAGCTCGACTTTGCCGGCGAATGCCGCAATGCCGAGCGCATTGCGGAGAATTTTACCGGTTATGCCGATCCGGACTCGCCCGCAGTGCTGCATGACGGGGAACAAGGCGCACCCGTGCAATCGCCCGCCATCATCGTCATTCCGCACGTCTACTGGGAATGGAGTGGCGAGCGGGTGTGTGTGCAGCAGTTCATCGAGGGCATTCCCGGACGCAAACTTGCCGCTGTCGATCAGGCGGGTCTTAACCGCAAGATACTCGCCCGGCGCGGCGCGCGCGCGGTGTTGAAGACGATCGTCGAGGATGGCTTCTTCCACGCCGACCCGCATCCCGGCAACGTGTTCTATCTGCCCGGAAACCGCATCGCCTTCATCGACTTCGGCATGGTGGGGCGGCTCACCGAGGAACGCCGAAATCAATTGATTCTCCTGCTACTGGGGTTGGTGAAGCACGAGCCGCAGCGCGTTGCCGATGTGATGCTCGACTGGACAGGCGACGCCGCAGTGGATGAGGACGGGCTGATGCTGGAAATCCAAGCCTTCGTCGATCAATACCACGGTGTGGCGCTGAAGCAGCTCAAATTGGGTGCAATGCTCTCCGACCTGGTGGCCATTCTGCGCCAGCACCGCTTGGCGCTGCCCACTGACCTGTCGCTGCTGGTCAAGGCTTTCGTCACGCTCGAAGGTATGGGGCGCGAACTTGACCCCGACTTCGATATGGCTGGTGAAGCCATGCCGCTGCTGGAACAGGTGCTGCGTGCCCGCTATACGCCGGTCGCAATTGTCCGGCGCGGCTGGCGGACGGCGGGCGAAGTGCTCGCGCTGATGGCCGGTCTGCCTCGCGACCTTTCCCGGCTGCTGCGCGCCGCACGGCGCGGGCGGCTGGAGATGCATATCGATGTTACGCATCTCAAGCATGTCGGCAACCAGCTAGACAGCGCCGCCAACCGGCTGGTGGTCGGCATTGTTATCGCTGCACTCATCATCGGATCTTCCATCGTCATGACCGTGCCCGGCGGCCCAACCTTGCTGGGCCTGCCTTTCTTCGGCCTGCTCGGTTATCTCGGCGCGGCGGTCGGTGGCGTATGGCTGCTGCTATCGATCTGGAAGAGCAACAGGGCGAATCGGGAGTGACCGCGATGACTAGGCAGCCCCTCTCCTCCGTTAACCGACCGAAGATCGGCCTGGCGCTGGGCAGCGGCTCTGCGCGCGGACTTGCACATCTGGGCGTGATCCGGGCTATCAAGGAAGCCGGTATCGAGGTGGATCTTATCGCAGGCACCAGCATTGGGGCGCTGGTCGGGGCGATTCATGCCGCAGGAAAACTCGATGACCTGGAGACTACTTTTCAGACATTCGACTGGAAAAAGACCGCTTCCTTTTTCGATGTCGTACTGCCCAAGTCCGGTCTGCTCGACGGTGCCAAGGTCAGTGAACTGGTGCGAACTCATATTCACGCCGACACCATCGAAATGCTCGCCAAGCCCTTTGCGGCCGTCGCAACGGACATTGTCAGCGGAGAGGAAGTCGTCATCCGCTACGGCGACGTGATCGAGGCAGTGCGCGCCAGCATCTCGGTGCCAGGCATCTTCACCCCGGTGCGCAGCAACGGGCACATTCTGGTGGATGGCGGCCTCGTCAACCCGGTGCCGGTGAGCGTGGCCCGCGCCATGGGGGCCGACATTGTGATCGCGGTCGACCTCAACCACGAGATCATTTCCGGCAAGAATATGAAACCGCTGCGGGACACCAAAGCAGCGCATAGCGCAAGCGACAATGCTGCGGGCAGGTTCTCGCGCTGGGGCGGCGACTTTCGCCTGTCGATGAAAGGCATCAAGCAGAAACTGCTTGCCGGAAACAATCCAGTCTCTGCGCAGTTTTCGCGCTGGGCCTCGACAGAAGAGCCGCTACCCAACATTTTCGAAGTGTTGCTGGCCTCGATCAATATTATGGAAGCCCGCATCACCCAATCCCGTCTGGGTCTTGATCAGCCTGACATCATTATCCAGCCGCCCCTCGGGCACATCCGCTTCCTGGAATTCGGTCGCGCCGAGGAAATCATTGCCATCGGCTATGAGCACGCACAGCGGCAACTGGCCACACTTTCACTCCATCAATAAAAGGGAACACAGTCACGAGATAAAGGAATTCCGCGCCGTACGCTGGATGTCTCTCTCGCCACCCTATTGCTTCATCGAGATGGACTGCGGCATTCTGTTGCAGGGAGAGGGACTAGATGCGCTGTGGGATTCGCTACAGGGCTTGGCGCTTCAGGCGGCAATTCGGATAGATAGAATCTAGCCGATTAAGCTGACGAATAATTTGCAGTGACTGCCCTGGGAACATGATGAACGCGTCCTTCGGGGAAAGGGACATTCCCTAACGATGGACAACTGCGCGGCGTAGCATCCAGTCGCACCTGGACAAATTAGGGTGCGATAATGTACGGTAGGACAGGGTACCTTATTTTGAAGTGCCGGATGTCCAGCGCGACCTGCCCGCTGCCGAACAACAATTGCTACAGTACGTAACGAAACGCTGTCGAACTGCGTGAGCCTGTATGCCACAATAGGCTGCGGATAGGGATTTGTTAAGTCACAATCCCCGGACAATTTGTCCTTCAATTGAAAACGCAAGGAATTCACATGCATGCTTCTACCAAGAAAAATCTGTTTCTGGCCGCCGTGGCAATCGTTATTGTCCTGGTCGCATGGGGGGGTTGGAGCAAGATGCGGCCCACGGGGCCGGGCGATGGCTTCGTCAGTGGCAATGGCCGCATCGAGGCCACCGAGATCGACGTCGCCACCAAATACGGTGGCCGCGTGGTGGATATATTTGCCCGCGAAGGCGATTTCGTAAAAGCAGGTCAGGTGCTGGCGCAGATGCAGACCGATGTACTCAAAGCCCAGCTCGACGAGGCGCGTGCCCAGCAGCAGCAGGCGATCAACGCCGTGGCCAGCGCTGAATCGCAGGTCAAGGTACGCGAAAGCGATCTGGCCGCTGCACGGGCCGTGGTGGTGCAGCGCGAGAGTGAACTGGATAATGCCAAACGACGCTTCGCGCGTTCGCAGACGCTGTCTGCCAAAGGCATGGTGACCATCCAGCAACTCGACAACGAGCGGGCCGCAGTCAATGGTGCCGAGGCTGCGCTGACGGCGGCGCAGGCGCAGGCGCAGGCAGTCCTGTCTGCTATCGCCGCAGCCAAATCCCAAGTTACCGGCGCGCGCTCGACCGTGGCGGCGCTGGGCGCGACCATCGCGCGCATCGAAGCCGACATCGCCGACAGCCAACTCAAGGCGCCACTCGATGGGCGCGTACAGTACCGGGTCGCCCAGCCCGGCGAGGTGCTTGGCGGCGGCGGCAAGGTGCTCAATATGGTGGATTTGAGCGATGTTTATATGACCTTCTTCCTGCCGGAAACGGTGGTCGGCAAGGTCGCGCTGGGCAGCGAGGTGCGCATTCTGCTCGATGCGGTGCCCGGCTACGTCATTCCAGCTCAAGTTTCTTTCGTTGCCAGCGTTGCGCAATTCACGCCCAAAACGGTGGAAACCGCCAGCGAGCGCCAGAAGCTGATGTTTCGAGTCAAAGCCCGCATCGACCCGGAGCTACTCAAGCGGCATGTAAAGCAGATTAAAACCGGCTTGCCCGGGGTGGCTTGGCTCAAGTTGAACCCACAGGCCGAATGGCCGCAATCGCTCACGGTGAAAGTGGCCGAGTGATAATCCGCCCAATTCATGGCGACGCGCCAGTCAGCCGTCTGTCCGGCGTCAGCCTGCGCTACGGCAAGACGTTGGCGCTGAATACCATCGATCTGGAGATTCCCGCCGGCTGTATGGTGGGCCTGATCGGTCCGGACGGCGTCGGCAAGTCCAGCCTGCTGGCGCTGATTTCCGGGGCGCGTGCGGTGCAACAAGGCGAGGTCGAGGTGCTGGGCGGCGACATGCGATCAAGGCGCCACCGCAGCCAAGTATGCCCAGCCATTGCCTACATGCCGCAGGGCTTGGGCAAGAATCTTTACCCGGCCCTGTCGGTCGAAGACAACCTGCAATTCTTCGGCCGCCTGTTCGGCCACAATGCGGGTGAACGCAGACGGCGCATCGATGAACTGACGAAAGCGACGGGCCTCCACGCTTTCCTTGATCGTCCGGCAGGAAAACTGTCCGGCGGCATGAAGCAGAAACTGGGACTGTGCTGCGCCCTGATCCACGACCCGGATATGCTGATTCTCGATGAGCCCACCACCGGTGTCGATCCGCTGGCACGCGCACATTTCTGGTCTCTGATTGCGCATATACGCGAGAATCGCCCGGGCATGAGCGTGATGGTCGCCACCGCCTACATGGAAGAGGCCGAACGCTTCGACTGGCTGGTGGCGATGGACGCGGGGCGGATTCTCGCCACCGGGTCGCCCAAGGAACTGCACGAACGCACCGGCA
>WOZO01000135.1 GCA_011620315.1 Sideroxydans sp.
AGGTATCAATGTGCGCGTGGTTTCGATGCCTTCCACCAACGTGTTCGACAAGCAGGATCAGGCCTACAAGGATAGTGTGCTGCCCAAGGGCATCAAGCGCGTGGCCGTCGAAGCGGGTGTCACCGGCGGTTGGTACAAGTACGTGCTGGACGGCGCGGTGGTCGGCATGGACACCTTCGGCGAGTCCGCTCCGGCACCGGAACTGTTCAAGCACTTCGGCTTTACCACAGAGAACGTGGTCAAGGCCGTCAAGTCGGTGCTGTAAAAGTTTTTAATTACTAAACGGGAGAGAAAACATGGCAATCAAAGTTGGTATCAATGGTTTCGGTCGAATCGGCCGCATGGCATTCCGCGCAATCGCTAAGGACTTCCCCGAGCTCGAAGTGGTTGCGATCAACGACCTGCTGGAGCCGGACTATCTGGCATACATGCTGAAGTACGACTCCGTACACGGCAACTTCAAGGGCGAAGTCGGTGTGGACGGCAACAACATGGTGGTGAACGGCAAGAAGATCCGCCTGACAGCCGAGACCGATCCCGCCAACCTGAAGTGGAACGAAGTGGGTGCCGAGCTGGTGCTGGAATGTACCGGTTTCTTCCTGGACGACGCAGGTTGCCAGAAGCACATCGCTGCCGGCGCAAAAAAAGTCGTGATGTCCGCACCTTCCAAGGATGCGACGCCGATGTTCGTATACGGCGTGAACCACACCGCCTACAAAGGCGAGGCAATCGTTTCTGCAGCTTCCTGCACCACCAACTGTCTGGCACCGGTTGCCAAAGTGCTGAACGACAACTGGGGCATCAAGCGCGGTCTGATGACCACTGTGCACGCAGCAACCGCCACCCAGAAGACAGTCGACGGTCCGTCCAAGAAAGACTGGCGCGGCGGTCGCGGCATTCTGGAAAACATCATCCCCTCCTCCACCGGCGCTGCCAAGGCAGTGGGCAAGGTGTTGCCGGAACTGAACGGCAAGCTGACCGGTATGGCCTTCCGCGTGCCGACTTCCGACGTGTCCGTGGTTGACTTGACCGTCGAGTTGAACAAGGAAGCCAAGTACGCAGACATCTGCGCGGCAATGAAGAAGGCTTCGCAGAGCGGCGACATGAGCAAGACGCTGGGTTACACCGACGAGAAAGTGGTTTCCACTGACTTCCGCGGTTGCGGCTTCTCCTCCATCTTCGATTCGGAAGCCGGCATCGCACTGGACGGCACCTTCGTCAAGGTCGTTTCCTGGTACGACAACGAATATGGTTACACCTGCAACATGCTGCGTTTTGCGCAGCACATTGCCAAGTAATCCATGTTGAACAAGGGCTGGCACATGCCAGCCCTTTAAGTTTCAGTCTGCAAGAAGGAAAAAAATCATGTCCGTAATCAAAATGACCGACCTGGATCTGAAGGGCAAGCGAGTCCTGATCCGTTCTGATCTCAATGTGCCCGTCAAAGACGGCAAGGTGACATCTGATGCGCGTATCAGCGCCTCCATGGCCACCATCAATGCCGCGCTGAACGCAGGCGCAAAAGTAATGGTGACATCCCACCTTGGTCGTCCGGAAGAAGGTGTGTTCTCCGACGAGAACTCACTCAAGCCGGTAGCCGACGATATCGCCAACAAACTGGGCAAGCCCGTGCGCCTGATCCGCGACTGGATCGACGGCGGATTCGACGTGGCCGAGGGCGAGTTGGTGCTGCTGGAAAACTGCCGCTTCAACAAGGGAGAAAAGAAGAGCACCGAAGAGCTGTCCAAGAAATATGCCGCGCTGTGCGACGTGTTCGTGATGGACGCATTCGGCACGGCCCACCGAGCAGAAGCCTCCACCCACGGCGTGGCCAAGTACGCACCGGTCGCCGCCGCCGGCATTCTGCTGACGCAAGAACTGGAAGCACTGACCAAGGCATTGCTCAGCCCGGCACGTCCGATGGTGGCTATCGTCGGCGGCTCCAAAGTCTCGACCAAGCTGACCGTGCTGGAATCGTTGTCCGAGAAGTGTGAACAACTGGTGGTCGGTGGCGGCATCGCCAACACCTTCATCAAGGCAACCGGCGGAAACGTCGGCAAGTCGCTGTGTGAAGACGACCTGGTTCCGACCGCTCAAGCGCTGATCGAAAAAATGAAACAACGCGGCGCTAACATCCCCATCGCGGTGGATGTGGTGTGCGGCAAGAAGTTCGACGCCAATGAGTCGGCAGTCCTGAAGGACGTGGGCGAAGTGGCGGACGACGACATGATCTTCGACATCGGTCCCAAGTCCGCACAGGAATTGGCCGACATCATCATGAAGGCAGGTACCGTAGTTTGGAACGGACCGGTCGGCGTGTTCGAGTTCGATCAGTTCGGTGAAGGCACCAAGAAAATCGCCGAAGCGATTGCCAATACCAGCGCATTCACACTGGCCGGCGGTGGCGACACGATTGCCGCGATCCAGAAGTATGACATATTCGACAAAGTGTCCTACATCTCCACCGCAGGCGGTGCGTTCCTGGAATTCCTCGAAGGCAAGACATTGCCGGCAGTGGCGATCCTGGAAGAACGCGCAAAGCAGTAAAACGAACGTCCCCTGCATCCCCGATGGAGAGAGAGGGGTGCAGGGTGGAACGCTGGAAACAAACAAGGAAATCATGCTGCGCAGAACAAAAATAGTAGCAACCCTGGGGCCCGCAACCAATGACCTCAAGTCTTTGACCGCAATCATTCGGGTCGGCGTCGATGTTGTGCGTATGAACTTCTCGCACGGTACGGCCGCAGATCATCAAAAACGTGCTGAGATCGTGCGTGCGGCGGCAGCAACAGCCGGTCGCACCGTCGGTATCCTCGCCGACTTGCAGGGACCGAAAATCCGCGTACGCAAGTTCGAGAATGACAAGATCATTCTGAAACCGGGCGACTCATTCATTCTGGATGCCGCACTGGAAGGTCTGGGCAATCAGCAACGCGTCGGTCTGGATTACAAAGAACTGCCGCAGGATGTGGAGATCGGTACCGTCTTGTTGCTCAACGACGGCCTGCTGGAATTCCACGTGACCGGTGTCAAAGGTACGGAAGTGCATTGCACCGTCGTGCGCGGTGGCGTGTTGTCCAACAACAAGGGCATCAATCGCAAAGGCGGCGGACTCACCGCACCGGCACTGACCGACAAGGACAAGGAAGACATCAAGACGGCCGCGCTGATCAAGGCGGACTTCCTGGCTGTTTCCTTCCCGCGCTCGGCAGCGGATATGAAGTTGGCGCGAGAACTGATGCACGCCGCTGGAGGCAAGAGTCTGCTGATCGCCAAGATCGAGCGCGCCGAAGCGATCCCGGTTTTGGGCGAGATCATCGAAGCTTCCGACGGCATCATGGTCGCGCGCGGTGACCTGGCAGTCGAAGTCGGCGATGCGGCCGTACCCGGTCTGCAGAAGAAGATGATCAAACTGGCGCGCGCCAAGAATCGTCTGGTCATCACGGCCACGCAGATGATGGAATCGATGATCACAGCACCGATCCCGACCAGAGCGGAAGTTTCCGACGTGGCGAACGCCGTGCTGGACGGAACCGACGCCGTGATGCTGTCGGCGGAAACCGCCGTCGGTGACTATCCGGTCGAGACCATCGAGTCGATGGCGCGCATCTGCCTCAATGCCGAGGAAGAGAGCGAAGAAAGCGCGGCGGATCGCCGTCTGGAATTTAACAAATTCAGCCGCATCGATCAGTCCATTGCCATGTCCGCGCTGTATGCCGCGTCGCATTTCAAGGTGAAAGCAATCGTTGCCCTGACACAATCGGGATCGACCGCCTTGTGGATGTCGCGTACCAGTGCGGCAACCCCCATCTTCGCGATGACACCGATGGAAGCCACGCTGAGCAAGGTCACCTTGTTCAGCGGCGTGCATCCGATCGCGTTCGAATCCACCTCGGACGACCACTCGGTCACCCTGCGTCAGGCGGAAGACGAATTGCTGCGCCTGAACATGGTGCAGGAAGGCGACCTGATCGTGATGACCGTGGGCGAGGCGATTGGCAAGGCTGGTCACACCAACACCATGAAGATCGTGCGCGTCGGCGATCATCGTAAGAGCTAATGTTTTGTAATTAATATCAGGAGGAAATAATGGCACTCGTATCCTTGCGTCAACTACTCGATCACGCGGCAGAAAACAACTACGGCCTGCCGGCGTTCAACGTCAACAACCTGGAGCAGGTCAAGGCCATCATGGAAGCGGCCGATGAGACCAACAGCCCGGTGATCATGCAGGGTTCCGCCGGCGCGCGCAAATACGCGGGCGAGCCGTTCCTGCGCCACCTCATCGAAGCGGCTGTGGAAATGTATCCGCACATCCCTGTCGTGATGCACCAGGACCACGGCGCATCGCCGGCAGTCTGCATCAACGCCATCAAGTCCGGCTTCTCCAGCGTGATGATGGACGGCTCGCTGATGACCGACGGCAAGACGCCTTCTTCTTTCGAGTACAACGTCAACGTCACCCGTAGCGTGGTAGAAATGTCGCACGCAGTCGGCGTTTCCGTCGAAGGCGAACTGGGTTGCCTGGGTTCTCTGGAATCCGGCCACGGCGAAAAGGAAGACGGCCACGGCGCCGAAGGCGTTCTGTCCCACGACCAGTTGCTGACCGACCCGAACGAAGCAGCCGAGTTCGTCAAGCTGACTCAGGTTGACGCTTTGGCTATCGCTATCGGCACCAGCCACGGTGCCTACAAGTTCACCAAGCCGCCCACAGGCGACACGCTGGCGATCAGCCGCATCAAGGAGATCCACGCACGTATCCCCAACACCCACCTGGTGATGCACGGTTCTTCTTCCGTGCCGCAAGAGTGGCTGGAGATCATCAACCAGTTCGGCGGCGCGATGCCACAGACTTACGGCGTGCCGGTCGAAGAGATCGTCGAAGGCATCAAGCACGGCGTGCGCAAAGTGAACATCGACACCGACCTGCGCATGGCCTCCACCGGCGCGACCCGCCGTTACCTGGCGCAAAACCCCAAGGACTTCGATCCGCGCAAGTTCCTGGCCGAAACCACCAAGGCGATGAAGGCGATCTGCAAGGCACGTTACGAAGCCTTCGGTTCCGCAGGCCAAGCCGGCAAGATCAAGCCGATCGCGCTGGACGCCATGGCGATGCGTTACATCAAGGGCGAACTGAACGCGATCGTGAAGTAATCCTTCGCAACAGCGAGCAATAAAAAGCGACCTTCGGGTCGCTTTTTATTGGCCGGTCGTTTGCGACTGCACGATCAGGTATTTCTCAAATTCCACGACGGCAGCCGACGAGCGCTTATCCTTGCGCTGCACGATGTACCAGTGCCGCACGATGGGAAAACTATCCACATCGAGGATGACTAGGCGTCCCGTTTCGAGTTCAAGCTCGATACCGTGGCGGGAGATGATGCCCACCCCCATACCGGCCTGCACCGACTGCTTGATCGCCTCATTGGTATCCATCTCCATGTGCGTCGGCAAGGGGAGTTGGTGGCCGGCAAAGTAGCGCTCGACCACACCGCGCGTACCCGAGCCCAGTTCGCGCAACAGGAAAGTCTCCCTGGCAAGCTGGTGCGCCTGGATATGTACACTGCCGGCCAGGGCATGCGAGGGCGCGGCGATAACCACCATCGGATTTTGCAAGAACGGCTTGGCGACCATCTCGGTCCCGGCTGGTGGTTGGCCCATGATGGCCAGATCGGCGATATTCTCGGAAAGCTGTTTGAGCACAGCATCGCGGTTGGCGACAGAAAGCGCGACTTGAATGCCGGGGTGCAGCTGGATGAAGCTCGCCAGCAATTGCGGCATGAAGTAGTTGGCCGTGCTGACCACCGCGATGTTCAGCTTGCCGCGTTCCATGCCCTTCATCGCATCGAAGCTGGATTCCATCTCCTGCATCAACTGCAATATGGCGCGCGAATAATGCATCAGTTCGCGGCCGGCTTCGGTCAGGAACAGGCGCTTGCCGGCTTGTTCGAACAGGGGGATTCCGATAGTCTGCTCCGCCTGCTTGATCTGCATGGAAACGGCGGGTTGCGACAGGAAAAGCTCTTCCGCAGCACGCGAGTGACTCAAGTGACGCGAGACACTTTCAAAGACCTGCAGCTGGCGAAGCGTGAGTGACAACATGATGGTCAGAATTCTAGTTCATAAGCAATGCTTATGGTAGCGATAAAAATATTTGACTATTATTTATGATGGTGCGTGCGTACAGTGCATGCCGTTGCAAGAACAACTAATCGACAAGAGGAGAAAACAATGGATCAATCGAATCGTTACTCAAATCTGAATCTGAAAGAAGCGGATCTGATCGCTGGTGGCAAGCACCTGCTGGTGGCATACAAGCTCATTCCTGCCAAAGGTTATGGTTTCCTGGAAGTGGCCGCTCACGTAGCAGCCGAATCCTCTACCGGCACCAACGTGGAAGTTTCCACGACCGATGACTTCACGCGCGGCGTCGATGCGCTGGTGTATGAAATCGATGAAACAGCCTTTGGCGATGACCAGGTCAAGGGCGGCGGTCTGATGAAGATCGCCTATCCGGTTGAGTTGTTCGATCCGAACCTGACCGATGGCACTTACAACATCTCCCACCTGTGGTCCCTGATCCTGGGTAACAACCAAGGCATGGGCGACCATCAGGGTCTGCGCATGCTGGACTTCCTGGTGCCCGAGTGCATGATGAAGCATTTCGACGGCCCGTCCGCCAACATCAGCAACCTGTGGAAGGTGCTGGGTCGCTCTGAGACCGACGGCGGATACATCGCCGGCACCATCATCAAGCCGAAACTGGGTCTGCGTCCCGAGCCTTTCGCCAAGGCATGCTACGACTTCTGGCTGGGTGGCGACTTCATCAAGAACGATGAGCCGCAAGCCAACCAACCGTTCTGCCCGATGGAAGTGGTCATGCCCAAGGTGGCAGAAGCCATGGACCGCGCACAGCAGGCAACCGGCCAGGCCAAGCTGTTCTCGGCCAACATCACCGCCGACTATCACAAGGAAATGATCCACCGCGGCGAGTTCGTGCTGGAAACTTTCGCCAAGTACAACTCCGCCGACCACGTTGCATTCCTGGTCGACGGTTTCGTGACCGGCCCGGCTGGTGTGACCACCTGCCGCCGTGCATTCCCGGATACCTTCCTGCACTTCCACCGCGCAGGCCACGGTGCGGTGACTTCCTACAAGTCGCCGATGGGTATGGATCCGCTGTGCTACATGAAGCTGGTGCGTCTGATGGGTGCTTCCGGTATGCACACCGGCACCATGGGTTACGGCAAGATGGAAGGCCACGGCAAGGAAACCGTGCTGGCATACATGCTGGAACGCGACGAGTGCCAAGGGCCTTACTTCTACCAGAAGTGGTACGGCATGAAGGCCACCACCCCGATCATCTCGGGCGGCATGAACGCACTGCGCCTGCCGGGCTTCTTCAAAAACCTGGGCCACGGCAACGTGATCAACACCTGCGGCGGCGGCTCCTTCGGCCACATCGACAGCCCGGCAGCCGGCGGTATCTCGCTGGGTCAGGCTTACGAGTGCTGGAAGTCCGGCACCGATCCGATCGAATATGCCAAGACTCACAAAGAGTTCGCACGTGCTTTCGAATCCTTCCCGAAAGACGGCGACAAGCTGTTCCCGGGCTGGCGCGAAAAGCTGGGCGTACACAAGTAAGCTCAGGCAGCATCGCAGCACTAAAACGCGCCCCCACACGTTGGGGGCGTTTTTTTCCAGACGCACAAGACCGCAACAAGGTTGCGGGCATGCGTCGAACCAAGGAGTTCGCTATGGATAACAAGGAACAATACAAGGTCCACAAAGAGCCGTTCTACCAGGCGCAAGGTGACGAAGTCGCGCTGTACGAAGCGGCCTACAACGCCCGCCTGCCGGTGATGGTGAAAGGCCCGACCGGCTGCGGCAAGTCGCGCTTCATCGAATACATGGCATGGAAGCTCAACAAGCCGCTGATCACCGTGGCCTGCAACGAGGACATGACCGCATCCGATCTGGTCGGCCGCTATCTGCTCGATGCCAACGGCACGCGCTGGCTGGACGGTCCGCTCACCGCCGCCGCCCGCATCGGCGCGATCTGCTATCTGGATGAAGTGGTAGAAGCGCGCCAGGACACCACCGTGGTGATCCACCCGCTGACCGACCACCGCCGCACCCTGCCGCTGGACAAAAAGGGTGAATTGATCGAAGCGCATCCCGATTTCCAGCTGGTGATCTCGTACAACCCCGGCTACCAGAGCTTGATGAAGGATCTGAAGCAATCCACCAAGCAGCGTTTCACGGGCTTCGAGTTCGACTACCCGAGCGCGGCATTGGAAGCGGAGATTCTGTCCAGGGAAACCGGGCTGGACGTGGTGATCTGCGGCAAGCTGGTGCAGATCGGCCAGGCCGCACGCAACCTGAAAGGTCACGGCCTGGATGAAGGCATCTCCACGCGGCTGCTGGTGTATGCAGCCACGCTGATCAAGAATGGGGTCGATGCCAAAGCCGCCTGCCGTATGGCGATGGTGCGTCCGATCACCGACGACGCGGACATCCGCGACACGCTTGATCACGCGATTGACGCCTCGTTCGCCTGAACGCGGGGCGATGCGAACTACAGGGGCTGATCGATGACGGAAGCCGCGACCGACAGAAGCGAAGAGACCGCGAAATACTGGGAGCAACTGGGTTGCAGATTCTCCCTGGTGGATGCTGTCTTTGATGAGTGTATGAAGGAGGCAAAGGCCCTGCTGTCGGCGGGAGGGCTGGAAGCCTACATCGAGAACGCACGCTTCATCGGCAAGATGGGGCGCGGTGCCGAACCCTTGCTGGTCTATCTGGAAGAAGCGCCGGGCGTGGCTGCCATCGTGGGCGAACATGCGCTGATCGAACTGCGCGAGTTCGCGAACTACATGTCCACGCATACCAACTTCAAGGCGATCGTGCCGTTCCTGCAGACCAGCGGTGCAGTCGCGCGCCGTTTGCATGGCAGCAAGATGTTCAAGCAATACATCGAGCTGGTGCGCGACATGCTGGACAAGACTTCGGGCTCCGTGCACGGGCACCACACGACCTTCCCCAGCCCCGGACTGCCGGAACTGCTCAAGCAGGCACCGCGCCTGCTGGGTGTGTTGTCGCTGCAGGGATTACGTAACTGGGTCGAATACGGCATCAAGTACTACAACAATCACCCTGAGCGGCAGGAAGAATACTTCCGGCTGGAATCGGCGGATGCGATCGCGGTCATGCAGCGCGAACGGCACGGCACTTTGCTGGTGGACAACGAGCGCAAACTGGACAGTTACATCCGCGCGCTGTGGAACGATAGCGACTACCTCATCCCGTATTCGGTCGACATCGATGAGCTGCACAAGCCGATGCCCTATTACACCGATGATGGCATCCGTTTGCCGGATGTATACGACGATGCAGAGGGCGTTTCGGGAATCGACCGCTACCGCGCCGCGCTGGCGCACATGGCTGCCCACCGCCGCTGGTCGCAAAAGATGATCGTGGACAACTGGAGCCCCTTCCAGCGCGCCAGCGTGGAAGTGTTCGAGGATTCCCGCGTGGAATATCTGGCTTGCCGGAAATATCCGGGTTTGCGCAAGCTGTTGCTGGCACTCCATCCCGTCCCGAAAGAAGCAGACCTGCAGTTAGAGGAGCAGGGTATCTCGGTGTTCAGGCTCAGGCTGGCCTTGTTGTCGCGCGCCATCCTCGACCCTGAATTCCAGTACGAGAATGTGCACGTCAAAGAATTCGTCAAACGCTTTCACGAGCTAATGGCAAAGGGCGAATCGAGCAGCGCAGAAATGTCATCTGTCGCGCTGGCGTTCATTGCCCGCATACGCGGCCAGCGCGATCTGACGGCAACAATGTATTTCGACAACACCGAAGTTGGCTATCGCGATGACAACCGCCATCTGTGGATCTACATCGAAGAGAGCGACGAGGACGAGATGTTCGAACATCTCGACAAGCGCCAGACCACGGAAGAAGAACTGAACGGTCTGCCACCGCGCCACTACGATGAATGGGACTATAACGCGCAGAACTATCGCCCGGACTGGGTGAGTGTGTATGAGACCCTGCACCCGCGCGGCAACCCCGCCAAGATCGACGACCTGCTGCTCAAGCACAGCAAGGTGGCCAAACGGTTGAAGGCCATGCTGGAACTGCTCAAGCCGCAGGACAAGGTGCGTATCCGCTATCAGGAAGAAGGCTCCGAACTCGATCTGGATGTCGCGATCTGTTCGCTGATCGATTTCAAGAGCGGTTCATCGCCCGACCCGCGCATCAACATGTCGCACCGTACCGACGGCCGCAGTTTCGCCGTCACATTGCTGCTCGACCTGTCGCAGTCGCTCAGCGAAAAGGCGTCCGGCAGCCAACAGACCATTCTCGAATTGAGTCAGGAAGCAGTGTCACTATTGGCCTGGTCGGTGCAGCAGGTCGGCGACTCGTTCGCCATCGGCGGCTTCCATTCCAATACCCGGCACGATGTGCGCTACTACCACATCAAGGGTTTCAACGAGCCTTGGGGAGACGAAGTGAAGTCGAGATTGGCCGAGATGCAGGCAGGCTATTCCACCCGCATGGGCGCAGCGATGCGCCACGCCGGTCATTATCTGAAGACGCAACAGGCTGATAAGAAACTGATGCTGATCCTGACCGACGGCGAGCCGGCGGATATCGACGTGCACGATCCGCAATTGCTGATCCACGATGCCAAACAGGCGGTGCGGGAGTTGGACAGAGACGGCATCTACACCTACTGCATCAACCTCGATCCCAAGGCGGATGAATATGTTTCCGACATCTTCGGCAAGCAATACACTATCTTGGATAACGTGACCCAGCTGCCGATCAAGCTGCCGGAGCTGTTCATCGTCCTGACCAAATAAGCAAAAGAAGGAGAGCAAGCATGCAACTCGCATCCAATGGCAAGGTACTGGTAGGCATCCTCACCGGCAGCCCCAACGACCTGCCCACCGTCGTCAAAGTACGAGACACCCTGTCCGAGCTCGGCATCGCCAGCGAGATCGTAGTGGCCTCGGCGCACCGTACGCCGGACAAAGTGCTCGCCTACATCGACCGCGCGCACAAGGAAGGCGTGCAAGTGCTGATCGGCTGCGCCGGTATGGCCGCGCACCTGGCTGGCGTGATCGCCGGACACACCCGCTTGCCGGTGATTGGTCTGCCGCTGTCCGGCGGCGTTGTGTCCGGTCTGGATGCCCTGCTGGCGACGGTGCAGATGCCGCCCGGCGTGCCGGTTGCGACGGTGGCGGTGGACGGCGCGAAGAACGCCGCCATGCTGGCCGCGCGCATCCTGGCGCTAAAATACCCCGAGATCAATCAGGCGCTGGAAGATGCGGCGAAAAAAGAACGTGCCCGCTACGAGCAGAGCGCAGATGAAGCACTGGCCAAATTGGCCGGAAAATAAGCAAGCACAGCAATATCCGGTGCCAAATAGTCATAGAGTAGCCGGGGAGAAAACTGTAAAATCCGCAAGTTGAATGAATTTATAAAAGAGGAGAGCAGCAATGAGCAAGAGTTTGGTTCAGTTCATCATCGAAGAACAACGTCAGATCCCGGGTGCAACCGGCGACTTCACCGGCCTGATCAGCGACATCGTATCCGCCTGCAAACAGATCGCGCATGACGTGAACAAGGGCGCGCTGATCGGCGTGCTGGGTTCCGCAGGCAGCGAGAACGTGCAGGGCGAGACACAGAAGAAGCTCGACATCATCACCAATGAAGTGTTCATCAAAGCCAATGAATGGGGCGGTCATCTGGCAGCCATGGCATCCGAAGAGATGGACGACATCTACGAGATCCCCAAGCAGTACCCGCGCGGCAAGTACCTGATCACTTTCGATCCGCTGGACGGCTCTTCCAACATCGACGTGAACATCTCCGTCGGTACCATCTTCTCCATCCTGCGTTGTCCTGAAGGCGTGACCAATCCGACTGCTGCCGACTTCATGCAGCCCGGCACCAAGCAAGTATGTGGTGGCTACGCACTGTACGGCCCGAACACCATGATGGTGATCACCACCGGCCACGGCGTGAACGGCTTCACACTGGACCGCGACGTCGGCGATTTCTTCCTGACACACCCGAACATGACCATCCCGGAAGACACCGCCGAGTTCGCCATCAATATGTCCAACCAGCGTTTCTGGGAAGCACCGGTACAGAAGTATGTCGACGAGTGCATGAAGGGCAAGGACGGCGGTCGCGAGAAGAACTTCAACATGCGTTGGGTCGCTTCCATGGTGGCTGAAGTTCACCGCATCCTGACCCGTGGCGGCATCTTCATGTATCCGTTCGACACCAAGGATCCGAGCAAGCCGGGCAAACTGCGTTTGATGTACGAAGCCAACCCGATGTCCTTCATCGTGGAACAGGCCGGCGGCATGAGCTCCACCGGTCGCGAGCGCATCATGGAACTGCAACCCACAGGCCTGCACCAGCGCGTACCGGTCATCCTCGGCTCGAAGAACGAAGTCGAGCGTGTGGTCGCTTACCACAAAGGCGCGTAATTTCGCGAATGGCGCCCCCGGCAACGGGGGCGTTGTCACGTCTGCAATATGTTGAAACCAATGAGGTCATCATGACTGCCCTGCACGAATCCAATCTACCCAGCCTGAAATTCCTGCATCGCGGCAAAGTGCGCGACCTGTACGAAGTGGATGCGAACCATCTGCTGATCGTGCAGACCGACCGCCTGTCCGCGTTCGACTTCATCCTGCCCACGCCGATCCCCGGCAAGGGCGAGGTGCTGACGGCGGTGTCGAATTTCTGGTTCAAGAAGTTGGGTCATGTCATTCCCAACCACGTGTGCGGGATCGATCCGGAATCGGTGGTGAAGACCGACGCCGAAAAGGCCCAGGTGCGCGGTCGCGCCTTCGTCACCAGGAAGCTCAAGCCGCTGCCCATCGAAGCCATCGTGCGCGGCTATCTGGTCGGTTCCGGCTGGAAGGATTACAAGAAGACCGGTGCGGTATGCGGTATCGAATTGCCCGCCGGTATGCAGGAAGCGCAGAAGCTGCCGCAGGCATTGTTCACGCCGTCCACCAAAGCCGCAGTGGGCGACCACGACGAGAACATCTCGTTCGAGGAAGCCAAGAAGTTGCTGGGTGCAGATATGGCCGAACAGGTGAAGAACGCCACACTGGCGCTATACACCGAAGCGGCGGAATACGCCCTGACACGCGGCATCATCATCGCCGATACCAAGTTCGAGTTCGGCACTGATGACGATGGCAAGTTATATTTGATCGACGAAGCGCTGACGCCGGACTCCTCGCGCTTCTGGCCGGCCGACCAGCATCAGGTCGGCAGCAACCCGCCCAGTTTCGACAAGCAGTTCATTCGCGACTGGCTGGAAGCATCGGGCTGGAACAAGCAACCGCCGGCACCGTCGGTTCCCGCCGACATCCTGCAAAAAACATCGGACAAATACCGCGAAGCACAGCGGCTGCTGACAGGCGCATGATCAATCCGGCAGATCTGATCAAGGGATTCCACCGTTTCCGGGAGCAACATTTCACGGACGACGATGCTTTGTACCATCAGCTGGTGCATGAAGGGCAAACGCCGAAGATACTGGTGGTCGCCTGCTGCGATTCGCGCGTCGATCCGGCGCTGGTGCTCGATTGCGCGCCGGGCGACCTGTTCGTCATCCGCAACGTCGCCAATCTGGTGCCGCCCGACGAAAACCGCATCGGCGGTCGCCACGGTACCAGTGCCGCGCTGGAATACGGCGTGAAGACGCTGGGTGTGGAGCATGTCATCGTGCTGGGTCACGCACATTGCGGCGGCATCCAGGCATTGATGAGAGGCTCGGCCACAGTAGACGGACAGGAATCCTTCATCAGCAGCTGGATGCGGCTGGCAGAACAAGCGCGCAACAAGGTATTGCAAGACATGCCGGATGCACCGAGTAAAGTGCTGGAACGCGCCTGCGAACAGCAGGCCATCCTCAGTTCACTGGATAATCTGATGAGCTTCGACTGGATACGCGAACGCGTTGAGGATGGTCGGTTGACGCTGCACGGATGGTATTTCGATATTGAACACGGACAGTTGCTGCAGTACCAGGCAGACAACTGCCGTTTCAATGCGATGTGATCACTGCCCTTCTTTCAATGGGGGCAATCCCTTCAGTTCACGATAGCGCGCCTTGTCGGCGGCGTACCTTTCCTTAACGGCATCCAGCTCTTCATTGCTCGTATTCAAATCAGTCTGAAATTTGTCGATGCGTTGTTGCGCTTCAGCAAGGTCTTCCTCCAGAGACTTTGGAATCTTGCGCTTTTGCGCAACGATACGGTCCCGCTCCTGCTGCAGGCTGACAAGGTTCTCGTTGGCTGACTTGAGCAGCGTGGTGTAGCTGCTGATGCGGGCTTCGACCTGCTGCAGGTTGCGGTCACGCGCCAGATCGATCTCGGTATCGGAACTGTAGGTGTTGATCAGGGCGTTATCGTGCCGTTCTGCCTGTATCTGCTCATCTGTCTTCATGGTTTGCAGGCCGGGCGTATTACGGGAGGATTCCCGCTCTTGCAGGCGTCCTTTTTCCAACGTTTGCATGTCGCGGTTGGCATAGCGGGGCGGAATGGTTTCGCCATAGTGCGTGGTGCCGTTCTCGTCCACCCACTTGTACAGCTTGGCTTCGGCATTCAGCGATACAGCAGCCAGCAAAACCGCCATACCCAACAACGCTTTCGAATTCTTCATCATTTCACCCCGTATCGGTCACGATAAGTTTGAACCGCTTGCAGATTCTGCACCAAGTCCACCTGCCCCTGCAAATAACCGAGCAGATCATCCAGCGCCGCGATGGAGACAACCGGCAGGCCGTAATCGCGTTGCACTTCCTGCACCGCCGACAACTCGCCCTGCCCCCGCTCCATGCGATCCAGCGCGATCACCACGCCGCACGGTGAGGCACCCGCCGCGCGGATAAGTACGATGGATTCGCGCACCGATGTGCCGGCCGAGATCACATCGTCGATGATCAGCACTTTTCCAGCCAGCTTCGCACCCACCGTGTTGCCGCCCTCGCCGTGGTCCTTGGCCTCCTTGCGGTTGAAGCAATATGGCACCTTGCGCCCCTGCTCCGCCAGCGCGATGGAAGTACCCGCTACCAGCGGGATGCCCTTGTAGGCAGGGCCGAACAGCATATTGAACTCCAAGCCGGAGGCAAGGATGGCCTGTGCGTAGAACTGGCACAGCTCGCGCAGCGCAGCGCCGTCCTGGAACAGGCCCGAATTGAAGAAATAAGGCGACAGGCGCCCGGCCTTGGTCTGGAACTCACCGAAGCGCAATACCTTTTGCGCGACGGCGAAGCGGATGAAATCCTGGCGATATGCATGCATGGGAAGAATGGAGAAGAGTTGAACAGTGCGGCCATTATAATGCCCGCCACCCCAGATTACAGAAGACGCACCCACGATATGCGAATAATCACCCTCAACCTCAACGGCATCCGCTCCGCCTACAACAAAGGCCTGCTCGAATGGTTCGGCAAGCAGGACGCCGACGTCCTCTGTGTGCAGGAGCTCAAGGCCCAGCAAGCCGACATGACGCCGGACATGATTGCCCCATTCGGCTACCACGGTTATTTCCACTATGCGGAGAAGAAGGGCTATAGCGGTGTCGGCATTTACAGCAAGACCAAGCCGGACAACGTCATCGTAGGCCTGGGTATTCCCGAGTTCGACATGGAAGGCCGTTATATTGAAGCGCAGTTTGGTAATCTAAGCGTGGTCTCGCTCTACCTGCCTTCCGGCTCCAGCGGTGAAGAGCGCCAGGCTGTGAAATTCAAATTTCTTGATTCATTCATGCCGCACATGGTGGCCTTGAAGCAGAGTGGCCGCGACGTCATCGTCTGCGGTGACTGGAACATCGCCCATACCGAAAAGGACCTGAAGAACTGGAAAGGTAACAAGAAGAACTCCGGCTTCCTGCCCGAAGAGCGTGCATGGATCAGCGCGCTACTCAACGAAGTAGGCTTCGTCGACGTGTTCCGCAAACTGCATCCCGAACTAGAGGCTTACACCTGGTGGTCGAATCGCGGTCAGGCTTGGGCCAAGGACGTGGGGTGGCGTCTGGATTACCAGATCACCACACCCGGTATCGCGGAAAAGGCGATCAATACGGGTATCTACAAAGAACAACGCTTCAGCGACCATGCGCCGTTCATGGTGGATTACCAAGACTGAGCTGTAGGTTGGGAGGAGCGCAGCGATACCCAACAATGAAATTTGAGGTTATGCGCCGCAGGGTTTCAAAGTCAAAATCGTCGGGGGTTGCCCGACAGCAAGTTACTTTCTTTTGCTTCGCCAAAAGAAAGTAACCAAAGAAAAGGCGACCCTGGTTTGCCGCCCACTACGTGGGTCCCCTGCGTTGCTCGAACGGTCGGGCCTCCTCATAAACTCGCACGATCCGCTACGCGGCCACGTGCTCAAACATATTCGTCGGACTACCCCCGCTCGTCCTGCGCTACTCGGCGGCGCTCAAGGGAATGAAAATCCACTACGGTTTTGTGTGCGCTTTGCGCACGCTTCTTTTTGTTTGGCGATGCGGGCAAAGCCCGCATCGCGGGGTTGGGGCTTGGTTTTGGGTTGGGGTTTTGAATTTCCTCCCCTGTGCGCCGCCGAGTAGCGGAGGCGGGTCAGGTGATGTCGGCGAGGACTGTCTGAGCGCGTAGCGGGAGTTCCGCAGCCGCCTGACCAGTCGACAACAAGCCGCTTAGCGGCTTGTTGCGGCGAAGACTAACCTTTAGGTTATGTCGTAGCCAACAACGCAGGGGACCCCGTAGGGGCGGCAAACCGGGGGCGACTTCTTTTGGTTACTTTTCTTGGCAAGACAAGAAAAGTAACTTGCTGTCGGGCAACGCCCGACGGTTTTTACTTGGAACCATGCGGCGTAATGCACGTTGGCTATTGCGCCCGCGGGCTACCCAGGCTCAGCGCATTTTCGACAATACAAAGCTTCTCGAACTTGCGGATTTTTCATACTTGATCTCGATGCCGCGAGCAACTAATTCGGCAATGACAAATTTCTGAACTAATCCAATTCGCGTTGTTACTCCGCCCACTGCTTCAGCAGTCTCCTTTGCCGTAAACTTCCGAGGAAATATTTTTGTTTGACTAGCCATACTTTCGAGAAATTCAATTACCTTATTTTGAAGTTCAACATCTTTCATCGAATATCTCACGCATAAAAATTACTTGCCACATCGCGCAACACACTCTTCGTGTTGAGAAAGTCGTACAACGAGCTTTTCACTCACAGTCTTTCCGTTGATGAGTGCAGTAAGGTATATCCCGCGTTCACCTTCGCCGAGGGTTTCATGCATCCACCCACCATATTTACCAGTTTCAAACGAAACCAAATTATTTGGCCAAACAGTTTTTGTGAGCTTCCCATTTTCAAAAATGACATCCGGCGGCTTTGGATTGTTCCTATCACGATAGACTATTCCTTCAAACATGAAGCCACCAGAAGATTGCCCATCGGCAATATAAAGCGTCTTATTCCAGTCAAGTTCAATATTATTCTTTGACTTGTTATGAATGACTAGAACGAAGCTAGTACATTTACTGAAATATAGTTCGTTTGTACAAACGGGCGTAATTTCGGCTGTGTAGTACTCGTTGCTAACTTTTGAAGTTGCTGGATTACTTTTCCATTCGGATTGATAGACAGGCCCTGTGGCACAACCAGCAAGCAATAGAACAATAGCTGAAGAAAGTGCAATTAAAGCATTCTTGTAATTCATCTAATTTTCTCCCTTAGATAGCGTACTGAAACTCAATTGAAATTTTCAAACAGTGCATTCCAGCTCTGCTATTGCAGGATGCACTTCAAAAAAGAGACTAACCCGTTTTGGGATAACCCGCAACGGGTTATTACTCTGGCTGGATGCCCAGTTCATTGCACAGCGCTGACTACCAACTATTTCGTTCGATGCTTATCGAAGCGAGAGTTGCTTCAGGATTGACGCAGATGCAGATTGCAGAGAGTTTGTCCAAGCCGCAAAGCTATATTTCAAAATACGAACGAGGGGAAAGAAGGCTGGATTTTCCAGAGTTTGTGGAGCTGGCTGAAATTTTAGGAATTGAGGTGGTTTCGTTTGTCAAAAACTATCAAGCGGCACGGGCTTCTTCAAAAGTGCAGAAGATTCGACAGCCAAAAAAGCTGCTTAGGGGTTCGTAGATTTTGCTTCATTCCACGGTGCCACCTTCAACAACAACACCATCCCCGGCACCGCCAACACCACACACAGCAGAAAGAACATCGTCCATCCCATCCCTTCCACCAGCCATCCCGTCGCCGCATTGGCGAAAGTACGCGGTATCGCCATCAAACTGGTGAACAGCGCGAACTGTGTAGCGGTGTAAGCTGGGTGAGTGGTGCGGGCGATGAAGGCGACGAAGGCGACGGTGCCAAGGCCGACGCCTAGTGCTTCCATGCCGATGACGATGGCGAGCTGGGTGCGTTCGGCGACGCCGATGGTGTCGAAGTGTCCGTGCGAGGCGAGCCAAGCGAAGCCGAAGATGGACACGATCTGCACCACGCCGAACAACCACAGTGCGCGATTGATACCAATCTTCACCATCCATAGTCCGCCGATCATGCCGCCGATGATGGAGGGCCACAGGCCGGCGTTCTTGGCGATAAGGCCGATGTCGGTCTTGGAGAATCCCATGTCGAGGTAGAACGGTGTCGCCAGCGCGGTGCACATGCTGTCGCCGAGTTTGTAGAACAACAGGAAGGCCAGCACCAGCAGTGCGCTGTTCCAGCCTTTGCGCGTGATGAACTCGTGGAACGGTTCCACCACCGCTTCGCGCAGCGTCTTGGGCGGCGAGGCGCGGTGCGGTTCTTTTACCATCAGCGTCATGGCGACGCCGGGCAGCATGAACAATGCGGTGATGATGAACACCCAGTCCCAAGCCAAGTGGTCGGCGAGGATGAGTGAGAGCGAGCCGGGTACCAGACCGGCGACGCGGTAGGCGTTAACGTGGATGGCATTGCCCAAACCCAGCTCGACATCGCCCAGCAATTCGCGCCGATATGCGTCGAGCGCGATGTCCTGCGTGGCGGAGAGGAAGGCGAGCAGCGTGCAGAAAAGCACGATGGCGGTCATCTCAGTTTGCGGAGAGAAGCCACCTAAGGATGCGATCACCGCCAGCAATCCGACTTGTGTCAGCAGCATCCAGCCACGGCGACGACCCAGCACGGGCAGCACGTAGCGATCAAGGAAGGGTGACCACAGGAACTTCCAGGTGTAGGGGAATTGAATCAGCGCAAACAGGCCGATGGTCTTGAGGTCGATCTGTTCACTGCGCAGCCAAGCGGGCACGAGATTGAACAGCAGGAACAGCGGCAGACCGGAAGCGAAACCCGTGAACACGCATATCAACATGCGCTTGGTGAAGAGTTGTTGCCAGACGGTCATTTAAAAGCCTTCACCACAGAGACACAGAGACACAGAGAAAAGCGAGGATCAAAAGCGATAATTGCCGGAGAACTACTGTGGCGTGTACAGGTGGAAAAACTGCGGGTATTTAGCTTTTGAAGTTCTCTGTGTCTCTGTGTCTCTGTGGTGAGTGGGTTTTGAGACATACTTAAACTTCCCGCTTGAAGCGGTATGCCGCCACGCTGCCACGCAGGTTGGGCAGCAGGTTCACATCACCGCTTTCATTCATCACATGACGCCCAAGGATGCCGATGTTGAGGTGCTTGCACAGCAGTTCGAAGTCGTTCAACGTGCACAGATGCACGTTGGGTGTGTCGTACCACTCGTAAGGCAAAATCTTGGAGACAGGCATATGGCCTTGCATGATCTGCAAACGGTTCTTCCAGTAACCGAAGTTGGGGAAGCTGATGATGCCCTCGCGGCCTACGCGCACGATCTCATTCATCAAAGCTTCGGTGTGGCGAGTCGCTTGCAGCGTCTGCGACAGGATGACGAAGTCGAAAGACTGATCTTCGAAGTCGGCGAGACCGCTATCCAGATCATTCTGGATCACGTTCACCCCATTGGCGATGCAGGTAGCGATCTTCTTGTCACTGATCTCCACGCCGTAGCCGCGCACGTTTTGCGTCTCGCGCAGGTAGCGCAGCAAGCTGCCGTCGCCACAACCGAGGTCGAGCACGCTGGAACCCTGCGGTATCCAAGCGGCAATGGCGGCGAAATCCGGGCGCGACTCGATGATGGATGTATTCATCGGTACACCTCCGATAAAGACGATGCATTCATCAGATATAGGCGCTGTCGGTGTCCGCAAGCATTCGCGGACGGTCGTCTCCCCACTGCGCGGGGCCCCTGCTCCCTGCTCATACTTGCACCTCCACCGCCACGCGTTCAAGATAGTTACGCATCACCGCGAAATACTGTTCGTCCTGCATCAGGAAAGAATCGTGGCCGTGCTGCGAAGTGACCTCGGCGTAGCTCACGTTGCGTTTGTTATGCAACAGCGCTTTCACGATCTCGCGCGAACGGTCCGGCGAGAAGCGCCAGTCACTGGAGAACGACACCACCAGATAGTTCGCTTGCACGTTGGAAAAAGCGCGCGCCAGATTGTGTTCGGTGTGTTGTGCCGGGTCGAAATAATCCAGCGCCTTGGTCATCAGCAGATAAGTGTTGGCGTCGAAGTACGCGGCGAACTTGTCGCCCTGATAGCGCAGATAGGATTCGACCTCGAACTCGATGTCGTAACCGTATTTGTATTCGCCCGAGCGCAGGCCGCGGCCGAACTTGCCCGCCATCGCATCGTCCGAAAGATAAGTGATGTGGCCCAGCATGCGCGCCAAGCGCAAGCCGCGCGTCGGTACCACGCCGTGCTGATAGAAATCACCGTTGTGGAAATCCGGATCGGTGAGGATGGCGTTGCGCGCCACATCGTTGAACGCGATGTTCTCGGTGGTCAGATGCGGTGCGGTGGCGATAGCCAACACATTGCGCACACGATCAGGATAAGTGATCGCCCATTGCATCGCCTGCATGCCACCCAGGCTACCGCCGATGATGGCGGCGAATCGATGGATACCGAGAAGATCAGCCAGACGTGCTTGCGAATGCACCCAGTCTTCCACTGTCACCATCGGGAAGCTCGAACCGTATTGCTTGCCGGTGACAGGATCAATGCTCGAGGGACCGGTAGAGCCGTGACAGCCGCCGAGGTTATTTAGGCCGATGACGAAGAATTTGTTGGTATCGACAGGTTTGCCGGGGCCGATCATGTTGTCCCACCAGCCGATGTTCTTCTCATCATCGGCATAACTGCCGGCGACATGGTGGTGGCCGGACAGTGCGTGACAGACCAGGATGGCGTTCGACTTGTCGGCATTCAATGTGCCGTAGGTCTCGTACATCAGCTCATAGCGCGGCAGCACTTTGCCGCAGCTGAAATTCAGCGGCTCTTCAAAGGTTGCGCGTTGCGCGCTGACGATTCCAACAGATCCTGACAAAACAAAACTCCCAAAACAAAACCCGCTCAGCTTGAAGCTAGAGCGGGTTATCTCGCTTTAGCTGGAATGTTTAACGTGCCCCGCAAGCTGATCTCAAATCGGCACGGGACGAAGTGTCCGTGTTTTGTCACAGGCTGTCAATTTCGGCGCAGTGACGGTGCAAAAAACCATGGTGCAAAAATGAAACAGATGCACAGCCGTAACAAAGCTGCAACAAAGGGACGGCATCATCCGCACCCAGTTCTTTCGGCGCCTGACCGTGAAGAGCCAAGTGCAGTTATTTTTCTAACGTTAAGGAGTAACCATGAAACAAAAACTGATCGCACTGGCAATCGCCTCTGCCCTCTCCGCACCGGCTTTCGCCGACAACGCAAACGTTACCGTTTACGGTAAGGCAATCCTGACAATCGAACAGCATGACGCAGGTGGCTCGGCTTCCAGCGTGACGCGCGTGAACACCAATGCTTCGCGCTTCGGTGTTAAGGGTAGCGAAGATCTGGGTGATGGCCTGAAAGGCCTGTTCCAGTATGAAGTCGAGATGGATGCGGACGGCAGCGCCGGCAATGGCATGGGCAAGACACGCAATAGCGGATTCGGACTGGAAGGCGAATTCGGTAAGGTCGTGCTGGGTATCTGGGATACGCCGTTCAAGGTCGCTCACAACAAGATCGAACTGTTCGACAACACTACCGAATGGTCGGCCACCAAAGTGATCGGCAATTCCAATGCTACAAAATGGAACAATCGCCAGAAGAACATGATTCAGTACTGGACTCCCAAGATGGGGGGGCTGCAAGCAGCATTCATGTACAGCCCGGACGAAGCCAAAACGGCAACAAAGGACGCCAGCATCATGTCCATGTCAGCCACTTACGCTGATGATGCAGTCTACGCGGCAGCTGCGTACGAGAGCCATGCTGATGTGGTAGTCGGTACAACTGACAGCGCATTCCGTCTGGTCGGCAAGTATGATCTGGCGGACGCATGGGTCGGCGCAATGTACGAGAGCATCAAAACCAACACCAGTGCAACGGCCAGCGTAACTGGCAACAACGCCGAATTGGTTGGCGGTATCGCACTGGGCGCTAGCAGCATCGCACTCAGCTACGCCAAGGCAGGTTCTACAGCTGCCGCAGGCGTAGCAGCCAACGATGTGAACCAAGCGGCAATCAAGTACGCTTACAAGTTCTCCAAGCGTACGGAAGGTTTCCTGGCATATGCATCCAAGAAAACCAACGGCGCAACCAGCGTGACAGCAACCACTTTCGGTGGCGGCTTCCTGCACTCGTTTTAAGCTGACTTCGGTCCGCCTGTAGCAAAATAAAAGCGGGCGCCTTCGGGTGCCCGCTTTTATTTTGCAGCGAAACATTTAGAGCGCGTTCAGCTTGTCCATCAGCTCGCGGATCTTGAGCGGATCGTCCGCGCGCAGGATCCTTTGCACCAACGGCCCGATCTCCGGCAGGCTGGTGGTGAGGATGCGCTGCTTGGCACCCAGCAATTGCGCGGGATGCATGGAGAACTGGCGCAGGCCGATGCCCAGCAGCAAACGCGTATAGATCAATTCGCCCGCCATCTCGCCGCACACCGAGACCGGAATATCGGCCTTGTTCGCGGTGCCGATCACGTGCGACAGCAATTCCAGGATCGCCGGATGCAGCGGGTCGTACAGATGCGCGACTTCCTCGTCGGTGCGGTCGATGGCCAGCGTGTACTGGATCAAGTCGTTGGTGCCGATGGACAGAAAATCCAGCTTCTTGATGAAGGCACCCAGCGCCAGTGCGGCGGCCGGAATCTCGATCATGCCGCCGATGGGTATGTCTTCGCGGAAAGGGATGTTCTGCGCGCTCAGTTCCTGTTTAACCGAATCGATCAGCTGCAGGGTCTGATTGATCTCCGAAGCGCCGGACAGCATGGGCACCAGAATTTTCAGATTGCCGTACACCGATGCGCGCAGCAGCGCGCGCAACTGGGTGCGGAACAACTGCGGTTCGGCCAGACACAGGCGGATCGCGCGCAAGCCCAGCGCCGGGTTGCTGGCGACACGGGTTACACCCTTGAGCTGCTTGTCGGCACCCAGATCGTAAGTACGGATGGTGACCGGCTTGTCCTTCAAACCTTGCAGCACGGCGCGGTAGGCCTGGTACTGCTCTTCCTCGTCGGGCAGGTCGTCGCGGTTGAGGAACAGGAACTCGCTGCGGAACAGGCCGACACCGTTGGCACCGTTGTCCTTCACCTGCTGCACATCGGTCGGCATCTCGATGTTGGCCATCAGGTCGATCACCGTACCGTCCAGCGTGTTGGCGCGCGCGGTCTTCAGGCGTTTCAGCTTCTGGCGTTCCAGCTGCCATTCGCTCTGGCGCAGTTTGTATTCGGCCAGCAGATTCTTGTCCGGGTTGACGATGACCACGCCCTGGCCGCCGTCCACGATCAGCATGTCGCGGTCTTTGACCAGCTCGCGCGCGTGATGCAGACCGACGATACATGGCGTGTTCAGACCGCGCGCCACGATGGCGGTGTGCGAGGTGGCGCCGCCGAGGTCGGTGAGGATGGCGCAGAACTGTTGCGGCTTGAGCTGGATCAGGTCGGCCGGGCTGACATCGTGCGCGACCAGCACCATCTCGGTGTCGTGCTGCGGCGTCGGCGGCACATGGCCGGGATGGCCGCCAAGCACCTTGAGGATGCGCTCCACCACCTGGATCACATCGGTCTTGCGCTCGCGCAGATAGGCATCGTCGAACGCTTCGAACTGGGCGACCAGTTCGTCCATCTGGGTTTTCAGCGCCCACTCGGCATTGCAACTCTCGGCTTTCACCATCTCGCGCGCGGCGTGGCTGATGTGCTCGTCGCCGAGGATCATCAGGTGCAGATCGAGGAAGGCGTCGAACTCGGCCGCCGCCAATTGTGGCCTGTGCGTACGCAGGTCGGTCAGTTCTTCGCGCGTCGCATGCAGCGCCGCATCGAGCCGCGCGATTTCTTCATCCACCAGATGCTTGGGCAGTACATAGTGCGAAACCTCAAGCGAGGCATGCGACACCAGATGCGCGCGGCCGATGGCGATGCCGCTGGAGACAGGGAGTCCGTGGATAGCGAACGTCATAAATACCTCGCTAAATCTACTGCGCACATCGATTGCGGCGTTGCGCGGTGCTGGTTACGGCATAACGCGCTTTGCGCATGAGCCTTCACCGAAACTGCGTTTTCGAAATCCTCATGCACTGTATGTTCACTCCGGATTCTGCGCGCCGTGCGCCTTGCACTCGAAGTGCTCGCTACGATTTTTCGAGGTATTTGCCACATTGATTATTCTCCCTCGCCGAAATAGTCATTGATCAGTGCCAGCAATGCGCTCATCGCTTCGTCCTCGCGCTCGCCGTTGGTCTCGATGCTGATCGATGAGCCTTTGGCTGCGGCCAGCATCATCACACCCATGATGCTCTTGGCGTTGATGCGTTTGCCGTTGCGCGACAGCCAGACTTCGCAGGGGAACTGCGAGGCGAGCTGGGTCAGTTTGGCGGATGCCCGGGCGTGCAAGCCGAGCTTGTTGATGATCTGTGCGTCCTGATTCTGCATTGGATTACCTTATTCTTCACCCATGGTGACGATACATTCGCGACCGCCTTCCAGCGCGATCTGAGCCAGTTCGGGCATATTCTTGTTAGGGTGGCATACCACGCGCAACAGCATCGGCAGGTTCACCCCCGCCACGCCCATGATGTGTTCCTTGCGGCACAGTTGCCGCGCGACATTGCTGGGCGTGGCGCCGAAGATGTCGGCCAGGATCAGCACGCCGTTGCCGTTGTCCAGTTGCCGGATGAGTTCATGACCTTCGGCCAGTTTCTGCTGCGGGTCGTCGTCGGCATACACCGACAATACTTTCACGTTCTCCGGCGTCTTGCCCAGCACATGGGCGACGCAATCCACCAGACTCTCACCCAGCGCGTTGTGCGCGACCACCAATATGCCCGCCATCAGATGACTCCCAGGATTCGTGCGAATAACAAGGCGGTAGCCAATAACACCAGCCAGCCGTAACGCAACAACCAGCCAAGCGCACGCGTCTTGAACGCGTCGTTGGCATTCTCTTCATCCACGATACCGCGTATCTGCTGCAGCGCGCGATGCGCCTCGCTGCGCTGTATGTTCTCTTGTACAGGGTCTTTATCGTTCATGGCTCGATAGAAGTGACTGTCTTGTCATCGCTGAATTTTAGACGCTTCTGCATGGATTCAGTGAGGTGCGCCTTGCCTTCCGCGTCGATCAGTAGCGCGTCGGTCTGGTGCATGCTGCGCACTGCGGCGCGCCATCCGGCCACGCCGGCGATGAAGATAGGTTTGGAGGTCACGTCGGACAACAGGCCCGCGCGCTCGCCGCGCGCCAGCAAGGTCACCGCCTGCACACCCTGTACCGGCTGGCCGGTGCGCGGATCGAGCAGATGGCAATAGCGCTTGCCGCCCAGTTCGAAATAACGCTGGTAATCGCCGGAAGTGCCGACCGCCTCGCTGTCATGCAATTCAAGCGTGGCAATGGCACCCGGTTTGCGCGGATGCTGGATGCCGATATGCCACGGCCGCTTGCCGTGCGTGCCCAGCGCGATCACATTGCCGCCGATGTTGATCAGCGCGTTGGAAATGCCTTGATCCTGCAGCAATGCCACCGCGCGATCCAGCGCATAGCCCTTGGCGTAACCGCCCAGATCGACCATGACGGCAGGGTTTTTGCTGCCGACCTGTTTTTCGGATGAACCGGCGACGGGTGGGTGATAGTACAGATCCGTCATTTGCGGATTCGCCTTGAGCAGCGCCGCAACCTTTTTCTCATCCGGCAGCAGCGGCTGGAAGGTGTCCGACTGAAAGCCCCAGATCTTGATCAGCCCACCGATGGCCGGATTGAAAGTGCCGCCCGACTGGATCGAGAACTGCGCCGCATCACGCAACAGGGCCACCAGCTCGGGAGATGCCGCTCGTGTCTTGCCACGCGCGATCGCATCGTTCACCGACGACAAGGCCGAGGGTTGCCAAGCATGCAGCATATCGTGCAGACGCTGGAACTCGCCCATCACCGCAGCCGCGCCCTGGCGTGCCTTGGCTTCCTCCTCGCCATAGATGCTGACCTCGACGATGGTGCCGAACACATAGGCTTGTTCTTGATAGAGCGGTTCCTTGCCGCAGCCGGTGAGCAGAACCAGCACAAGCAACAGTGCGGAGAAAGTCCTCATCAAGCGGTCAGTTCTTCCAGTTCGATGGACGCCGCCAGCAGCGCCAGACGCGCCACCACGCCGTAGGCATAGAAACGGTTCGGCGTATCGTCGGGCGCGCAGTCCGGGTTGGGGACGGTGCAGCAGGACTCGAACGCCAGCGGCACGAAATGCATGCCGGGCGCGTTCAGGTTCTCGTCCACGCCGCGCCCGGTGTGCACGCGGTAGAAGCCGCCGACCACGAAGTGATCGACCATGTACACCACCGGTTCGGCCACCGCCTCGTTGATCTGCTCGAAGGTATACACGCCCTCTTGCACCAGCACATCGGACACCGACAGTCCTTCCTTCACCACCGCCATCTTATTGCGCTGCTTGCGGTTGAGGTCGCGTACCTCGCTGGCATCCTTCACGGTCATGATGCCCATGCCGTAGGTGCCCGCATCCGCCTTCACGATCACGAACGGCTCTTCCTTCACGCCGTACTGCGCATATTTGACGCGCATCTTCTGCAGCACCATATCCACTTTGGCGGCCAGACACTCCTCGCCGGTGCGCGCGTGGAAATCCACCTCGCCGCACACATCGAAATAGGGATCGATCAGCCACGGGTCGATGCCCAGCAGCTGCGCGAAGTCCCGCGCGACGCGCGAATAAGCCGCGAAATGGCGCGACTTGCGGCGCGTGGTCCAGCCGCCCTCGAGCGGCGGCAACACATTCTGTTCCAGATTGCGCAACAGATCGGGCACGCCCGCCGACAGGTCGTTGTTCAGCAACACCACGCAGGGATCGAAATCGCCGATCAGCAGCCGGTTGCCCTTGCGCGTGATCGGCTCCAGCGTGAGCACGTTGCCGTCGGCCAGTTCGATGTCCGTGGCTTGGGTGATCTCCGGCAGCAGGCTGCCGATGCGCACGTTCAAACCGGACTGGCGCAGCATGCGCACCAGCATCGCCACGTTCTGCAGATAGAACTGGTTACGTGTGTGGTTTTCCGGGATCAGCAACACGCCGCGCGCCTCGGGGCAGATCTTCTCGATCGCGCTCTGCGCGGCATGGATGCACAGCGGCAGGAAATCGGGGTTCAGATTGTTGAAGCCGCCGGGAAACAGATTGGTATCCACCGGTGCCAGCTTGAAGCCGCTGTTGCGCAGATCGACCGAGGCATAGAACGGCACCGTGTGCTCCAGCCACTGGGTGCGGAACCAGCGTTCGATGTCGGGCTGCTTGGCCAGGAAACGCTGCTCCAGATCGAGCAGCGGGCCTTTGAGTGCGGTGGTGAGATGGGGAACCATGATTAACCTGCGGGAAACGATGCGGGCATTCTAGCCGATTTGATACGGGTCAATTAGGATGTGAGGCGTGTTTTAGGATCGATTTACTCGGGCAAACGGTCGCGCAAGGCATCGCGCTCGAACCACCATTTGCCGTCGACCAATGCCTCCACCACGGTCGCCAGACGCGGCAGGAAGATTTGCGGATCGCGCAGTTGCAGGTGGTTGAGCCAGCGGTCCAGCCCTTCCTGATCTTGCACGTTGCTGTGGCGCCGGGCGACCATGGCGATCAGGTTGTTCACCAGAAAACTCTGGCTCTCGTGCTGGTCATCGTCGGCGCGTAGATCGACCACATAACGCGCGGTAATTGCCGCCACCGCCGCGCCGTCCGAATCGTTCGAGGTCTCATCCACTACATGGATCAGCATGGCCACGGTCAGTTCGGGATCGACCGGGAAGGTGACCGACAGCCAGATGCCCATGCCCAGCGCAGCCAGCGAATCCGGCTGCCGGGCCTGGAACAGCACGTCGCAGGCTTCCACCGCGTCCGCCCAGGCTTCCTGCTGCATGCAGGTGAAGAACGCCTCGCGTGCGATGTCCCACGCTTCCTTGTGGCGGCCCAGTGCGTTCAGCAGTTCGGCGACGTCGAGCTGCAACCTTGCACGCGGCAATGGCTCGGCTACCGCTGCAAGCGCTTGCAGCACCTCGGCGAGTTGCTTCTTCAGCGCGGCGCGCTCCTCCGCGCTCAGTCCGTCGTTGCTGTCGTTGACGAGTTTGGTGATGTTGATGGTCTGCTCTTGCATGATCGGTTCGAAGGTCGTTCAGGTGAGGCGGCAGTGTAAACCAGCCGCCGGCGGATCGAACCCTGCTGTCAGTGGTAGAATGCGCGCCTTCGAAAATAAGGCAGTCCCATGTTATCTACAGCAAATATCACCATGCAGTTCGGCGCCAAGCCGTTGTTCGAGAACGTCTCCGTCAAATTCGGCGACGGTAACCGTTACGGTTTGATCGGTGCCAACGGCTGCGGCAAATCCACCTTCATGAAGATCCTCGGTCGCGATCTGGAGCAAAGCTCGGGCGAAGTCATGCTGGACAAGGGCGAGCGCCTCGGCAAACTGCGTCAGGACCAGTTCGCCTATGAAGACAACCGCGTGCTGGACGTGGTGTTGATGGGGCATGATGAGATGTGGGAAGCGATGAGCGAGCGCGATGCGATCTACGCCAATCCCGATGCTTCCGAAGAAGACTACATGCGCGCCGCCGATCTGGAAGCGACCTTCGCCGAATACGACGGCTATACCGCCGAGGCGCGCGCGGGTGAACTGTTGCTGGGTCTGGGCATCGATATCGGATTGCACCAGGGACCGATGAGCGCGGTCGCGCCGGGCTTCAAGCTGCGCGTGCTGCTGGCGCAGGCACTGTTCTCCAATCCCGACATCCTGCTGCTGGACGAGCCGACCAACAACCTGGACATCAACACCATCCGCTGGCTGGAAAACGTGCTCAACGCGCGCAACAGCACGATGGTGATCATCTCCCACGACCGCCACTTCCTGAACAGCGTGTGCACGCACATGGCCGATTTGGATTTCGGCAAGATCACCGTCTATCCGGGCAACTACAACGACTACATGCTGGCTTCCACGCAGGCGCGCGAGCAACAGTCGTCAGACAACGCCAAGGCCAAGGAAAAGGTCGCCGAACTGAAAGCCTTCGTGGCGCGTTTCTCGGCCAACGCCTCCAAGGCCAAGCAGGCCACTTCGCGTGCGCGCCAGATCGACAAGATCAAGATCGAGGACATCAAGCCTTCCAGCCGCCAGTATCCCTTCATCCGCTTCGAATACGACGAGCGCGACAAGCTGCACCGTGTCGCGGTGGAAGTCGAGAAGATGGCCAAGGGCTACGACAAGATGTTGTTCTCCAACGTCAACTTCCGCATCGACGCGGGCGAGAAAGTGGCCATCATCGGCCCCAACGGTATCGGCAAGACCACCCTGCTGCGCTGTTTGGCGGGCGATCTGGAGCCGGATACCGGCACCATCAAATGGGCGGAAAAAGCCAAGCCCGGTTACTACGCGCAGGATCATGCGCACGACTTCGCCGAAGACAAAGGGATGATGGAATGGATGACCGACTGGCGCGGTCCGGGCGATGACGACCAGGTGGTGCGCGGCACGCTGGGCCGTCTGCTGTTCTCCGGCGACGACGTGAAGAAGAAGGTCAAGGTGCTGTCCGGCGGCGAGAAGGGCCGTATGCTGTTCGGCAAGCTGATGCTGGCCAAACCCAACGTGCTGCTGATGGACGAACCGACCAACCACATGGACATGGAAGCCATCGAATCGCTCAACACCGCGCTCGACCTGTTCAAGGGCACGCTGATCTTCGTGTCGCATGACCGCGAGTTCGTGTCATCGCTGGCCACGCGCATCATCGAGATCTCCGACAAGGGTGTGAACGACTACCACGGCACATACGAGGAATTCCTGCGCGACCAGATGGTGGAGTAAGGGAACGATGGATCAAGTGGGAAACGATACAAGGACCATTGGCGTATTCGATTCCGGCGTAGGCGGACTGTCAGTCCTGCATCACATCCGCGACACATTGCCAGAAGCCAGGCTGGTCTACGTCGCCGACTCCGGCCATGTGCCCTACGGCGGCAGGTCGGCAGCCTTCATCGAAGCACGTGCCATGGCGCTCACACGCTTCCTGCTCAGCCAGGGCGCGGAGGCCATCGTCATCGCCTGCAACACCGCCACCGCCGCCGCCGCCCTGCCCTTGCGCAAACAATTTAGCAAGATCCCTTTCATCGGCATGGAGCCTGCCATCAAGCCGGCAGTCGCCGCGACCCAAAGCAACGTGGTGGGCGTGCTGGCGACGGTGGGCACGCTGGAGAGTGCGCGTTTCGCCGCGTTGCTGGAAAAATACGCCGGCAGTGTGAAGATCGTCACCCAGGGTTGCCCCGGTCTGGTGGAGGTGGTCGAGCGCGGCGATCTGCACAGCGTCGAAGCGCGGCGGCTGGTGGAGCGCTACACCGCGCCGCTGCTGCAAGCGGGCGCGGACACTTTCATCCTCGGTTGCACCCACTATCCTTTCCTCGCGCCGCTGATCCGCGAAGTGGTGGGCGGGCAGATCGCCCTGATCGATACCGGTGCCGCCGTCGCCCGCGAACTCAAACGCCGCGTCGATACCGAGCTGCCGCCGCGCGTGAAGCTGGGTGAAGTCGGCAACGAGACCTTCCACACCAGCGGTGATGTGGCGCGCGCCACGCGCATCGTGTCCCAATTGTGGGGGGCGGATGCCGTGGTCGAAGCGCTGCCGCTGGTGTTCCGCTAGGCGGTGCAATGGCCCGGCCAGCCGACAGCAAACCCGCCGCGCAGGAGCCGAACTGCAACGCGTGCATGTTCTTCTACATCACCTACGAAGCCCACTTCCGCTACGGTTGCCGCGCGCTGGATTTCAAAAGCCAGCGCCTGCCCATGCTGGACGTGCTGGAAGCCTCGGGCCAGCTGTGCCAGTTCTTTCAGCGCAAACCGTTCCGTCCCTAGCTGTCGCTGCGTTCCCGCAAGGGATATCCGTTAGAATCCGCGCACTGACATCAGGAGTCATTGCATGACCACGCATCGCTATACCCTCACCATCTCCTGCCCGGACCGCTCCGGCATCATCGCCGCCGTCACCGGCTTCATCGCCGAACACGGCGGTTTCATCACCGAGGCGAGCTATCACACCGAACAGGAAGCGCAGCGCTTCTTCATGCGCCAGGAGATGCGCGCCGATTCATTGCCGTTCGATGCGGCGACCTTCCGCGAGAAGTTCAAAGCGCTGGCGGACGGATTCAACATGACCTGGCAGCTGACCGACTCGGCCAACAAGAAGCGGTTGGTGGTGCTGGTGAGCAAACAGGACCATTGTCTGGACGACCTGCTGCATCGCTGGCGCAGCGGCGAGTTGCAGGTGGACATCCCCTGCATCCTCTCCAACCACGAAGACCTGCGCAGCTTCGTCGAATGGCACGGCATCCCGTTCATCCATGTCGACATGAACGGCGACAAGGAAGCAGCGTTCCAGCACATCGCCGCCCTGTTCGACCAACACCAAGGCGATGCCATGGTGCTGGCGCGCTTCATGCAGATCCTGCCGCCGTGGCTGTGCCAGCGTTATCCCGGCCGTGTCATCAACATCCACCACAGCTTCCTGCCCTCCTTCGTCGGTGCCAAGCCCTACCATCAGGCCTACCAGCGCGGCGTAAAGCTGATCGGCGCCACCTGCCACTACGTCACCGACGAGCTGGACGCCGGCCCCATCATCGAGCAGGACACGGTGCGCATCGACCACGGCGACACGCCGGACGATCTGGTGCGCTACGGGCGCGATATCGAGAAGACCGTGCTGGCGCGCGGCCTGCGTTACCATGTGGAGGACCGCGTGCTGGTGTGCGGCAACAAGACTATCGTGTTCCGCTGATATATCGGCGAAGTGCGACTTGGCGCGGCAAGCGACCGGCACATCCAGCATCACCGCGTGCACGTGTCGCCAGTCGCCAGCAAGGCTGTAAAACGACATCAAGCGTGAAACTAATCCGGTGACGCCCACTCTATGGTTCCGTCGAAACAAACTGCAGATCTCCGGAATTCCACTAGCGCATGTCAGTAAGCCCTCCCATCCTCCGTATCGGCCCCTATTCCATCGTGCGCGAACTGGGCGAAGGCGCGACCTCCAACGTCTATCTCGCCCTGCGCGACGGCTCCTACGCCTCGGTCGCGCTCAAGCAACTGCGCCGCGCCAGCCAGTCCGAGCTGCACAAATCCATGTTCACCGCCGAGGTCGAACTCGGTCACAAGATGCAGCACCGCAACATCGTGCGCGTCATCGACGCCGACCTGAACGAGCCGACCGGTGCCTATCTGGTGATGGAATACATCAACGGCAAACCGCTGGACCGGCACGACAAAGTCGAGAATTTGCTGCCATTGGACAAGGTGCTCTCCGTCACCGCACAGGTTGCGGAAGCTCTGAAATACGCCGCCGAGATGGGCGTGGTGCACCGCGACGTCAAACCCGGCAACATCATCCTCATGCCCAACGGCGTCGCCAAACTGGCCGACTTCGGCTGCGCCATCCCGGTCAGCGAGATGGGTGCCGTGGTGGCCGGCAGCCTGGCCTATATGTCGCCGGAACAGATCGAAGGCGAGGCGCTGGATGCGCGCTCGGACATCTACTCGCTGGGTGCCGTGCTGTATCGTCTGCTCACCGGCCACCACACCTTCGAAGCGGACAACCAGTTCGACGCCCGCATCGCGATCCTGAACTTCCCCATCACCCCCATCGACACCTGGCGCAAGGCGCTGCCCAAAGTGCTCACCGACGTGGTCGAACGCGCCATGCAAAAGAACCCAGCCGAGCGCTATGCGAACTGGGATGAATTCATCGCCGACCTGGCTAAGGCGATACAACTGATCGAACAAAGCGACTACGACATGGACTTGTACCGCGGCTTCAGTATGAACACACAGGCCGAGTTGTCGAACTACATGTCCCAATCACGGGTGTTCTCGCGCAGCGTGTTTTCGAGGAGCGGGTTTTCCAGGAGTACGGTGCCGGATACTTATGGGGGCGGGTAGCGCTGTTTCAGTTCCCTCTCACTCCGGGGGAGGGCTAGGGTGGGGGAGCGCTCTTGGATTTCCCTCTTAACTTCAAAGTCAAAACCGTCGGGGGTTGCCCGGCCGCAAGTTACTTTTTCTTGCGTCGCCAAGAGAAAGTA
>WOZO01000184.1 GCA_011620315.1 Sideroxydans sp.
GGTGCGGCCCGCAGCGCAGCGAGGACACGGCCCTGCGCGCCTTGACGGACAGGCAGCGCCGGCTACGGTCGCGGGAAAAGCGATGAAGGAGAGGAAAGCCGGATGACCGGCATACGGCTGCAATGGACAAGAAAGGCGACAGACAAACACCTCGCGGCGAGCGCAACTCGCGGGCAGCAGGCACGCCTAACTGGGGAGAGCAAAGCGCGTAGCGCGCAATCGCCGCTGTGTGCTGGCCGATCTGGCGCAGCCTGTTCGGCGGGGCTTAGTGAGCAAAGGGGCGCCAAGCAACGCGCGGCGGGGTGGGCGTAAGCCGACCCCTGGAGTCCGCCGCCGTTGTCGCGCAGTTGATCACGCAGGCGCAGCAAAAAAGGGGGCGAAGCCCCCTCGCCTACAGCAAACCCCGTTCGGCAAAACTCAGGATGTCGCCACCGGCGACAATCAGGTGATCCAGCAGTTTTATGTCCACCAGCGCCAGCGCCGTTTTCAGCGCCTGCGTCAGCAGCTCGTCGGCGCGCGACGGCTCGGTCGCACCACTTGGATGGTTATGGACCAGGATCAACGCCGCCGCGTTGCGCACCAAGGCCTCCTTGACCACCTCGCGCGGATAGACCGATGTCTGGCTCACCGTGCCGCGAAACAATTCGACGTAGTCGATCAGACGATTCTGCACGTCGAGCGCCAGCACCGCGAACACTTCGTGCTCCAGCAGGCCCAGCTTGACCCGCAGGAAATCGCGCACCACCTCCGGCGAACTCAGCACTTCGCAATTGCGCATCTGTCCGGCCAGTACCCGCCGCGCGGCGGCCAGCACTTCGTCGGCATTGGCCGGACGGTAGTCGCCCGCGACATCGCGCACGAGCAGAGAAGAATCAGAAGAATGAGAAAATGTCGACATGATCGGCTCCGGTATCGGGCGGGATTGCCCGGAACCGGCGCAGCACGCCGCAGCGCAGCCGTCAGGGGTCGTAGACGGCCGCAGGACGCCAGCGTGCAAAGCACGCGCAGCCCTTGACGGCGAGAACGGCGTGATAAGGTGAAGGGAACAGCAAGACCGCTCCACCACGACACTTCCCGCTTTGCAAGCAAGCGTAGCGCGCAGGCGTCAGGGATCAATGCCGAACGGCCGCGACCTGGCGCGGGGCAACGCCCACGAGCCCGACGGCGGAACGCCGGACGCCCGATTGGGGTCTTGCAGCGGAACACGGCCTGCCCGCCTTTTCCCAATGTGCAAAAATCAGCCACGCCGCACCGCACTTGACACCGGGGCCGGACTTCTCATACCCTTACCTCGCCTCTACCCGTAAATGAAATGCGCCTAACCCGAAAAAACCGCCTTGTCACCGCGTTGTACACGCTGTTCAGCCTGCTGTTCATGCAGTTGGCTGTGTCGGCCTATGCGTGTTCGGGTGTGCCGTCGGGTGACATGGGTGGCAGCGTTCAATCCATGTCCGGCATGGATCAGAGCGGATGTCAAAAGTCGAATCAGGATCAGGGCAATCTGTGCAAGTCCCACTGCGAGAAATCCTCCCAGTCGGTTGATTCGGTGTCTCATGCAACGCCCGATGCGCCAGTATTGCCGCTGCTCACAGTCACTTCCCGGCTTGACGCTCATCTGCCGAGCGCTAGCAATCTACAAGGCGCCCTGTTCGCCGGTATTGCTGCCCCACCCCCTTCGCTACGCTTCAGCGTACTGCGTATTTGATCTTCCAGTAAGGCCTCGGTTCGTTGCGTCGTCATCGACGCAACGCCATTCGCTTTCACTGGGAGATTTTTCATGAAGTGATTGCTCCGTGCGTATTCTTGCCGCACACCTGCGTTGACCGCCTTTTCGCGTCCATCGCGCCGTCTGCTGCTGGCAATGCTGTCAGGATGCCTGTTGACGTTTTCCGTCATGGCCTCCGACCTTAATTCATCGCTCACGTTGGATCAGGCTTTGCGCCTCGCCCAGGAGCGGTCGCGTCAACTCAAGGCGCAAGACGCGATGGCGTCCGCCGCCCGCGACATGGCAGTCGCGGCGGGACAACGGCCCGATCCGACGCTGAAGGCGGGGATCAACAACCTGCCCATTGACGGCCCGGATCGCTACAACGTCACGCGCGATTTCATGACCATGCGTTCGGTCGGCGTGGCGCAGGAATTCACCCGCGAAGACAAGCTCAAGGCGCGTGCTGCGCGCTTCGACCGCGAAGCCGAAGCCGCCGAGGCCGGCCACGCCCTGGCCCTGTCCAACCTGCAACGGGATACCGCGATGGCCTGGCTGGATCGCTACTATCAGGAACGCATGCGCGAGGTACTGGTCAGCCAGCGCGACGAAGCGAAACTGCAAATCGAAGCAGCAGACGCCGCCTACCGCGGCGGCAAGGGATCACAGGCCGACGTGTTTGCCGCCCGTGCTGCCGTGGCGCAAATCGAAGACCGCATCGCCCAGACCGAGCGCCAAATTGCAACTGCCAAAATCCAGTTGGCGCGCTGGATTGGCGACAACGCAACGCAACCATTGGGAACTCTGCCCGCGCTCGACACGGTGCGCCTGAATCCTGCGGACCTCGAAACGCGACTCGCCCATCACCCGCAAATCGCCATGATGGTCAAGCAGGAAGAAATGGCGCAAGCCGATGCCCAACTCGCGCGCGCCAACAAGCAATCCGACTGGAGTGCCGAGGTGATGTACAGCCAGCGCGGCCCGGCGTACTCGAACATGATCTCGTTCAATGTATCGATCCCGCTGCAGTGGGATCAGGAACACCGGCAGGATCGCGATGTCGCCGCGAAGGTCGCGCTGGCGGAGCAGATGCGCGCCGAGCGTGAAGAAGCCTCCCGCGAGCACGTGGCGGAAGACCTGTCCATGTTGCAGGAATGGCAAAGCAACCGTGAGCGGCTGATCCGCTACGACGCTTCTCTCATTCCCCTCGCCGAACAGCGCACGCAAGCATCCATTGCCGCCTATCGCGGCAGCAGCGGAACACTTGGCGCCGTGCTCGACGCGCGGCGCAGCGAAATCGATACGCGCATGGAGCGCCTGCGTCTCGACATGGATACGGCGCGTCTGTGGGCACAACTCAATTACCTGATTCCGGCCGGTCACGATGAAGCGCCGCCCAGTCAATAAGCCTTGCCAGTGGAGAACCCAATGAAACGCAAACCAGTTGTCATCGGCCTGATTGCCGTCGCATTGCTCGGCGCGGCCGGATATGGCCTCTACGTCCTCGGCACGAAGCATGGCATGGGTATGAACGCGGCACCCCCGACCGCAACTCCCGGCCCCAGTGCCGCCAGCACAAACGGACCGGCAAAAGCCGATGCCGCCGTCGAACCCGTTCCGCAAAGCATCGCCGAAGGCGAAGAAGCCACGCGCCGGCACATCAATGCCGGAATCAAGGCCGGCGACATCGATCCCGTGACCGGCAAGAAGGTTCTCTACTACCACGACCCCATGGTGCCGGGAAACAAGTTCGACAAGCCCGCCAAGTCGCCCTTCATGGACATGATGCTGGTGCCGGTGTATGCGGACAGCGACGCCGGTGTTGACAAAGCGGGCAGCAACGTGACCATCAGCCCGCGCATTCAGCAAAACCTCGGCATACGCACTGCGGAAGTTGTCGAAGGAATGCTGTCGCCGCAAGTGGCCGCCGTGGGCAGCATTGCCTTCAATGAACGCGATCAGGTCATCGTACAGGCGCGTGCGACCGGCTACGTCGAGCGCCTGCTGGTGCGTGCCACGCTCGACCGCGTCGCCAAGGGGCAGGCACTGGCCGAGTTATACGTGCCGGACTGGATTGCCGCGCAGGAAGAGTTCCTCTCGCTGCGCCGCATGCAGGGCACCGATCTCGCCCCGTTGGTCGATGGCGCCCGCCAACGCATGCGCCAGGCCGGCATGAGTGACGCGCAAATCGCACTCGTCGAATCCAGCGGTCGCACGCAGCCGCGCATCATGCTGGTGGCGCCCATCGGCGGTGTCGTTACCGAACTGATGGCGCGCGAGGGAATGACAGTCATGCCAGGCGCCACGCTGTTCCGCATCAACGGTCTCAGCACGGTGTGGGCCAACGCCGAAGTACCGGAAAGCCAGGCGGCGCTATTGCGGCCGGGTGCGAAGGTGCAGGCCATCAGCCCGGCTGTCCCCGGCATGAAATTCGACGGCAAGGTGCAGGCCATCCTGCCTGAAGTCGATCCCACCACACGCACGCTGAAGGCCCGCCTTGAACTGGCAAATCCCGGCAGCATGCTGGTGCCCGGCATGTTCGTACAAATGCAGTTCATGGACATGCGCGCCGAGAAAGCGCTGCTGGTTCCCACCGAAGCCATCATCCAGACCGGCAAGCGCACCGTGGCGATGCTGGCGGAAGAGAATGGCCGCTTCCGGCCGGTCGATGTCGAGATCGGCATCGAGAGCGACGGTCAGACCGAAATCAAGCGCGGCTTGCAGGCCGGCCAGCGCGTGGTGGTGTCGTCCCAGTTCCTGATCGACTCCGAAGCCAGCCTGAAGGGTATTGAAGCGCGATTGAATGTTGAACCCAAACCGACGGCGGCAAACACTGCGCCCCGTTACAACGGCACAGCCAAAATAGAAGCGATCAGTCACGACACCATGACCCTGTCGCATGGCCCCATCGCGGCCCTGAATTGGGGTGCGATGACCATGGAATTCAAACTGCCGAAGGGAGGCATGCCGCGCGGCATGGAGGCCGGCGACCGGGTGGACTTCGAGTTCTACATGGACGCCGAGAATCTGCCGCAGCTCACCCGCGTGACGCTGCTGTTGCCGGAGCCGAAGGGAACTGCAGCGACAGTTTCCGGGAGCAAGCCATGATCGCCCAGTTGATCCGCTGGTCGATTGCGAACCGATTCCTGGTGCTGCTGGCAACGGTCATGCTCAGCGCATGGGGCATCTATTCGCTGCAGCGGACGCCGCTCGATGCGCTGCCCGACCTGTCCGATGTGCAGGTGATCATCCGCACGACCTATCCCGGTCAGGCGCCGCGCATCGTCGAGAACCAGATTACCTATCCAATGACGACAACGATGTTGTCGGTACCGGGCGCGAAGACGGTGCGTGGCTATTCCTTCTTCGGCGACTCCTTCGTCTATGTGCTGTTCGAGGATGGCACGGACTTGTACTGGGCGCGCTCACGCGTGCTCGAATATTTGAATCAGGTACAGGCCAAGCTGCCAGCGGGTGCGAAGGCGACGCTCGGGCCGGACGCGACCGGCGTCGGCTGGATTTATCAGTACGCACTGGTAGACCGCAGCGGAACACACGACGCCGGGCAACTGCGCGCCTTGCAAGACTGGTTCCTCAAGTTCGAGCTGAAGACGGTACCGAATGTGGCCGAGGTCGCGTCGGTCGGCGGCATGGTACGTCAGTACCAGATCCTGCTCGACCCCGACAAGCTGGCCGCCTACGGCATCCCGCACACCCGAGTGGTCGAAGCGATACAGAAATCCAATCAGGAAGCCGGTGGTTCGGTGCTCGAACTCGGCGAAGCCGAATACGTGGTGCGCGCATCGGGCTATCTGCAATCGCTCGACGACTTTCGCAAAGTGCCGTTGGTCAGCACGGCGGCAGGCGTTTCGGTACGCCTTGGCGATGTGGCACGCATCCAGATCGGCCCCGAGATGCGGCGTGGCATCGGCGAGTTCGATGGCGAAGGTGAAGCCGCAGGCGGCGTGATCGTGATGCGCTCAGGCAAGAACGCGCTGGAGACCATCGCCGCCGTCAAGGAAAAATTAAAGACGCTGCAGGGCAGTCTACCCAAGGGCGTCGAGATCGTGCCGATCTATGACCGCTCGGGTCTGATCGAACGTGCCGTGGACAACCTCGGCCACAAGCTGCTCGAAGAGTTCATCGTCGTCGCGGTGGTGTGCTTCATCTTCCTGTTCCACCTGCGTTCGGCTTTCGTGGCTATCGTGTCGCTGCCACTCGGTATCCTGATGGCATTCATCGTGATGCACTACCAGGGCGTGAACGCGAACATCATGTCGCTCGGTGGCATCGCCATCGCCATCGGCGCGATGGTCGATGCGGCGGTGGTGATGATCGAGAACGCGCACAAGCATCTGGAGCGCTGGAGTCACGAACATCCGGATCAAAAGCTGACGGGCGAAGCCCACTGGCGGGTCATTGGTGACTCCGCCGCCGAGGTCGGGCCGGCGCTGTTCTTCTCGCTGCTGATCATCACGCTCAGCTTCATTCCGGTGTTCACACTCGAAGCGCAGGAGGGTCGGCTGTTCTCGCCGCTGGCCTTCACCAAGACCTATGCGATGGCAGCGGCAGCCGGCTTGTCGGCAACGCTGATTCCAGTGTTGATGGGCTATCTGATTCGGGGCCGCATTCCCGATGAGAAGAGCAACCCGCTCAATCGCTTCCTGATCGCAGCCTATCAACCGCTGCTCAATATCGTGCTGCGCTCGCCCAGGAAAACCCTGGTCATCGCGGCGCTGGTATTGCTCTCAAGCTGGTGGCCATTGCACGAGGTTGGCGGTGAATTCATGCCGCGCCTCGACGAGGGCGACCTGCTCTACATGCCCTCGGCGCTGCCCGGCCTGTCGGCCGGCAAGGCGGGCGAACTGCTGCAACAGACTGACCGCCTGATCAAGACCGTGCCCGAGGTCGCCAGCGTCTACGGCAAGGCCGGCCG
>WOZO01000177.1 GCA_011620315.1 Sideroxydans sp.
GTTGAGAAACCATGTTGACCATCAACGCGGATACGCACCCGCTTATGAAGCGCATGCACAAGCCCGACCCGAAAGCACCTGCGGACGCTCAGGACAAGCGCAGCGTAATTCCGATTGAAGCGGGCGATGTGGACACTTGGTTGGCGGGAACCGTGGAGGAAGCAAGTACGCTGCTGCGGCTCGCCACCGTGGAGCTGTTTGATGCCGGACCAGCACAGCCCGGCTGAACTCGCCACCACATTCCTTCATTGAGCCTGACGTTTTGCAGCTAACGAACGCTCACGTTTGTCGCGTCGGTACTCCCATGGTGGCACTGGCTCAGGATCAACCCATAAGCCGCGTCTGCTGGCCTGGGCATGCCTTTCCAATTCGTAGAGCCCACGGTCTTTCGCATACTGGCGATAGACCCAAGCCATGCCTTCGCGCACCATTTGCGCGTTCACGTCCACGTTCCCGAGATAGACAGTGCCGATGACTCGGCCATAACGATCACGCCCCGTCTCGGCCACACGGACCGACTGGCGAAACACCAGCTCGGCGAGCGCCTGCCTGGATCGCGTGCCGAAGGCTTGCCGCTTCTCGGGTGCATCAATTTGGGCCAGACGCACACGCACAGGCTGACGGTTCACCAGCACGTCGATGGTGTCACCGTCCTGGATTGCTACCACTGGACCCACCAGGTCGGCATGTGCCAAGCCAGCAAACGCCAACAGGGCCGCAAGGCACCACACGCGAGCGGCTTTAACGGCTTCGGCCCTTGTCTTTTTCATTCGGGATACCTTGAGTCTTCGGCTGTTGACTTTGCCCATCGTGTTGAACAGTGCGCCCGGCTTCCGCCTTCGCGCGTAATTGCCGCTGCAAGACCTGGCGCGCAGTCAAGGGCTCGGGCAACCGGGCCACGAAAGCCTCAATCCGCTTGGCCAAGTCGAGATTGCGCTCGGCCAAGCTCAATGGCCTTCCGCTGCCTGCATCTGTAGCAACGCGAGTTCCCGCCCGTCGCATTTCAATATCGGCGGATCTTCCATCGTCCAAACGATGCCGTGAGTTCGCCCGCAAAAACACCGCAGCGCCTCTTTGGTCGCGTACCACATTGCCAGCGGGCATGTCTCGCATGCCGGGGACGGTGAAGGCCTGGCCTCGGGCGCCAAACTCTCTATCACCGGACTTATGTAGATCGGCTGACGCACTGCCTCCGCCTGGTTTTCCCCGACGTTCGATGCCGGCAATTGCTGCCGCTCTGAGTTGCCCAGCTCGGGCACCAAGGCGGTCGATTCGACTGTAGTTGATTGGCTCATTGGTCAGTTCCTTTCCATCTTTCGTTTTCAGGGCGGTAGGCCGGTTTCGCAGGTCTTTGGCTACACCAAGCCATTCGGCCTTGGTCTTCCCTTGCCACGCCCGCGCGGCACCCTCCCACGCTGTCACGTCGGGGCGCCGTCCCGCAGCTTCCGCCTGGAGCGCCGCCTCGGCTTCCTCGATCCGTGACTGCATGACGCGCGACTGGCGCGGCGCCCTCCCCTCGGGCGCCGGATCGTCAATATGTCGCAGCACCTGCTTTTCAGGTCGGCGCACGACGCCTCGAACCGGGCGCGGCGTGGCCTCGGCATCAATCCCCCGCTCACGCAAGCGCTCTGCAAAGCTTTCACGCCAGTGCTGCAAGCGCTCCGGGGAAGTACGCACCTGTCGCCCATCGAAGCCACGACATTTGACAACTAGATGGCAGTGGTCGTTATCGGTATCAGTATGAAGAGCAAAAACATACTCATGATTGGCACCAAAATTGTCAGCAGCGAATGCCCGTACTGCACCCCGCAATGCAAGTGGATCAGCTTTGCCAGGCATGGAAAGAACCATGTGCATCGTATCGCGCTGATTAACACCCTTACCGGGGGATTTATTTACATCAATCTCTTTACTCCAATGTTCGTATAATTCTTTAACGTCATCAATATTATCAAATAGCTGCCCTTTGTCGTTCTCAAGGGCCACCTTTTCGGCGCTCGCCATGGAGTGACGGCTTATATACATCAAGTGCGCCTTGACGTGCGCCCCGCCCTTCCCATAACTGGAGATTTTGACCATCACCTCCGACGAGCCCGCTGCAACGCTTGCGGCCTTTTTCTTGTGCTTGCTTACAGGACTCGCCTTTAATGCCCTGGTGCTGTTGCCTTTGGTTTTGACTTTGCCAGGCTTTCCAGTTTCTTGAATTAGATTTTCAAGTAGTTGAGTCATCAACTACCCCCCATGCTCTATGCCGGGCCGCAACGAGCCTCAACATCATGTCGCGCAATTTCCGGACGTTAGCATTGACTTGATTTATTCCATCAAGGGTTAAAACTTCGTCCTTAGAAAAACTTTCACCTATCAGTTCAGCCCTGTTCATACTGCGTGCGATTTGGTTTAAGTTTCTCCCAACGGCGGCCAATTCGCGGTTCGCCCAGCTCACAACCTCGACTTCCTGGTCTGTCAGAACCGGTGTCGTCATAAGGGAGGATTGCACTAGAGAGGAAACCCACTGCGCAGATTTCATGCCTTCTAGTTCTGCACGCTTTTTGACTTCTTCTTTAAGAAATTTTGGCAGCCGAAATTCCAGACGTTCCAGCTCGGGATCGCCAGAGTGTCGAATTCTCTCGGTCTGTTTTGATAGGTTACTTTCCTTCCCTGCTCCGGAAATATGTGCCTGGATCAACTCGCGCAACAGCGTGCCAGGCTTTTTGTTGGACGCTGCTGCAAGTGCATAGAACTGTTCACGTTCTGCGGCGAGAACGCGAGCTGCAACGATAGGCGCAGAGACGACGGGCTCGGATGCCTCGGGCTGCTCTTTCGAATGCCGCAGGGGGATGGATGGGGTGGGCTCCGACATTGGAAATGGTGGAAGTTGGGGGCATTGTAAACAATTACCGGCGCTTGCGCGTATCCTGCCCTCACTAAACAACCCCCACCACTCTACTCCACCCTCTGCGGCATTTCTCAACGAGTTAACTACGCATCCCAACGAAACCTCATCAATTTCTCGGACGCGAAAACATTTGATCAACCGTAAACAATCAATTACATGCAATCTTTCTTTTCTCATCCACTCTTCATCAACGAATGGGTAAGATGACACGATGACGAAGCCAGTACCGACAGACCCCAGCGCAGCCCTGGCAGCTCTGGCCGATGACTACGCAAGCAAGACAAAAGCCGCGATCTTTCGTGCGCAGTTCGATGGAATTGAACGCGCATTGCAAAGCGGCGCACCGCGAAGCCGCGTCATCGAAATTCTGAATGCTCATGGCATCACTTTGTCAGCGGCAGCATTTAATGAATATCTTTATAGAGAACGCAACCGAAGACGCAAAGCCGCTTTAACCCATCATCCTTCTCCTGCAAGCCTGATCCCAAGCGCGCGCCCTCTTCCAGAGGCTGAACCTGTAGACAATCTGCACGGGTTTAATCGCTCTGATCCTCGATCTATTGATGCGATAATAAATAGCACTCCAGACTTGGAAAGTCTGGCCAAAATTCATTTGGCAAAAACAAAGAAAGGTTCGACGTGAAAATTGCGGTTATGAATTTCAGTGGCAATGTGGGCAAGACCACGATTGCCGCACATTTGTTAAAACCAAGAATGCCGAATGCGCGGATTTATTCTGTCGAGTCCATCAATGCAGGGGCGGATGCCTCCGGCGTCGAGGTCGAGAAGTTGCGAGGCAAGAAATTTGGCTCAATGATTGATGCCATCATGCTGCTGGACGATGCGGTCATTGACGTTGGAGCGTCAAACGTCGAAGACTTCATGAAGATGATGCAGCAATATGACGGTTCGCACGAGGAAATTGATATTTTTGTCGTTCCTACCGTGAAGGAGAAAAAAGTTCAGGCAGATACGGTTAACACCGTGCGAGCGCTTCGAGCGCTGAATATTCCGGCTAAGAAAATACGCATCGTCTTTAATAAGCTCGATGTTGAAGAATCACCATCCGAAGAATTTCCCAGCATCTACGGTTTGGCATCGGGCGAAAACGCTTGCATCGTGTCGGACGCTGCAACCATTCGCATGAACGAGGTTTTCGAGCGGCTCAAATCCCACGGCAAGGCCCTGGGCGACTTGCTGGAAGATCCCACCGATTACCGCCAGAAATTACGCGAAGCCACAGAACAGGCCGAAAAGGAACATTGCGTTCAAATGGTCGCCCTCAAGCGCCTGTCTGTGACGGCGAATGAAAACCTTGATCAAGTATTCAAGGCGATTACAAAATGAACGGGCGGGCCAGCACAGTACGGGAAGCCGTTGCGGCCCAGGTGCTGGGCGAAGTTGATGACCTAGTGCTGCGGCTTGAAAACGTGGCCAGGACGATCCAAGGGCAGGAATCCAGCCATGAAGCCAGCGCGGCGGCGCTGCTCGATGCGGCCGACAAATTCAAGGGGGCGGTGACGCAATTCAGCGAAGCTGCCACCACCCAGGTCCGCGAGGCCGTAGAGCGGCACGCCCATGAAGTCGTAACGCAAACCCGCGCCGAGGCTGCGGCAGCCATGCAAGAAGCTGCCCGCCAAGCCTGGCGCACCAGCACCATGGACGAAGCCGACAGGCTGGCCCAGCGGCTGCGCGGGCTTGCGCTGCAGTTCAAGCCGCTGCCCTACTGGCAGCGTCTCACGGAATCAGCGCTGGGTGGCTTCGCAGGAGCCTCCCTAGTGGTCATGCTCTTGTTCTTCGCGGGCAAGCTCTAAATCTTGTTTCGTCGGCACGCCGGGCCATACCCTTGTCCGGGCTTCCGGGGTGCCAGGCGCAAGGCGCCTGGCAGTGCTCCGCACCGGCCCCTACCGGACAACCCGCACGCAAGGCGTGCGGGCTTCGGGGCACCATGGCCCGGTCGGGAACAAGGAAGGCGCTTGCTCCCGACTTGGTTGTCTCTCAGTGAGAAAGCCTTGGGCCTTCATCCGGCTGCAGTTGCGACTCCATCACCGGCAACCAAGGCGAGTTTGAATTTACAAGATAGCGCGCACCCTGCGCATATAGGCTGCAAGGGTTGGCAGGCCCGTAATGGCCGGTAATGCTGAACCGGAATTTAAGCCCTGCAGGATTGGTATAGATCACTTTGTCGCCAACAGCAAACCGCAAGCAGCGGCCATTTTCTGGCGCGAAGGGCTTAGTTGCATTGTGTAGCTTTACGGTCTGATCCACCCAATCATGATGACTACTCATCTTGTTTCCTTTGCTTGTCGTTTTCGTCGTAGAAATTAATAGCCACAATACATATAACGCGCTTCCGTCATTTTCTAAGTTCACTGTAAATTATAATAACACCATTAATAATGTCAACCGTTTAAGGTTGTCATTAAGTATTAGTTTGTAAAGCCACTTGCCCGATTCCGGGAGTTCTTCATCACACGCCACCCCGCCCGCCAGGCCTTCGGGGGTATGGGGGACACCCCATGTAGCCGCAGCGCGGCGTAAACCAGCAGCCGCAGCACACAGCCAGGGCCTCCCGCGCCCCACCAACTCCAGAACCTACCCGCACCCCTTCGCGCACTGATTAACAGGAGGGTTCAATTTCGCCTCCGCGAAATCTCACTCGGCGCATGTTACTTTTGATGAGCGCGGGATAGCCAGGTCGAACAACCATAGGCGGTCGTCCTGAATTATGGGGGGATGCCCAGCGGCGGGGGGTGTGCGAAGCACGTCCCACAAGAGCGGCCAGTCTTGCCATCGCCTGGAGGGCGACATATGAACGGCCCAAAAAAAGACCCGCAGTAGCGCGGGCCAAGTCAGTGCAACAACGCCATTTCAAATATCCATAAATAGCTCTTCTGGCGAAACAAGCATCAAGATTCCGTCATAAATCCAGCGCAGAACAAAAGCACCAAACGAAAATGCCAGCAGCGGCCAAAATACATCAATCGCGTTTGACCATCCACGAACAATAAGCATCACCACGAACGCCATTGCGGACAATGAGGTTACAGCTTGCAGAATCAACGCAACCGGCACGCGAATCCAAAGCAATACGTAAAATATAATTACCCGAAAAATAATGCTGATTGTTTTTAACATCACGACCCCTAAGACATAAGATATTATCTCAAGGGATCATTAAAAATGAAATAGGGGTAACGCCCCTATTTCATTTTGTTAAGATTTTAGTTTTCGCATTTCTTCAGCCAGAATCCACAACGCCCGATTCAGTTTCACGCTCTGGTCAATTCCGTTGACCTGGCGCGTCGTGGTGGATCGTCCAATCTTGCTGCGCCCGCGCAATCCACCTTTCAGCAAGTTTTCTTGGACACGGTTGAACGTGCCCCACATGTCATCACGGCGATCTTCAAAACGGCGCGGCGTGAGAATTTGCGCTTCGGTAACGGGCGCTGCGCCCTCCCCTTCGTCGTACTTCAAACTAAGGGCGGCATGAGCAAATGCCGATTGTTCGCCAGGATTGAGCGTAACGCCCTGCATGGCCTCGCGCTGTTGGGTAATTTGCTCGAAACTGTCCAGCACCTTGAAAGCGCCCTCGATCACTTCACCGACCACGTTCCCATTGTGGCGGACGCGAATATCACTCGATATTTCCCCGCACACCAGCCCGTTTTGACACACAAAGCGGAACATTCCGGCAAGCATTTGATAGCTGCTCGTGCCATCGTGAGAGTTCAGCA
>WOZO01000118.1 GCA_011620315.1 Sideroxydans sp.
TGGTGCTGCCGATGCTGGGCGACCTGTTCGGCCAGCGCATCACCGGCAGCGCCGTGCAGATGCACCGCCAGCAACAGGGCTTCGTCGGCAGTCAGGCCCTGCGCGATGAAGGCGGCGATCATGCCGCTCAACACATCGCCCATGCCGGCCGCGCTCATGCCGGGGTTGCCGGTCTTGTTCACGTATACCTTGCCGTCGGCACCGGCGATCAGGCTGTCCGCGCCTTTCAGTACCACGCTGCCGTGATAGCGCTTGGCGATGTCCAGCACCGAGGCGACGCGCGCGTCTTGCACTTCTTCAGTTTTCAGATGCAGCAAGCGCGCCGCTTCGCCGGGATGCGGGGTGAGCAGGGTGGTGCGTTTGCGCTCGAACAGCATGCTGCGCAGGTCGGGGCGCTCGGCCAGGATGTTCAGCGCATCCGCATCCAGCACCAGCGTCACGTCCAGCTTGATCGCATCGAACAGCAGTTTCTGCGCGGGCAGGCTGCGGCCCAAGCCGTTGCCGATGGCAACCACGTCCAGCCCCAGCAGCTTGAGCGCGTCCTGCGCGCGGTGCACCATCAGCTCCGGCATACGCATGTCCACCAGCGGCATCTTGTCGGCCAGCAGGCCGATATGCACCACACCCGCCCCCATCTTCAGTGCGGCACGCCCCGCCAGAAAGGCCGCGCCTATCATGCCTTCACCGCCGCCGAGGATGGCGACCGTACCGAAATTGCCCTTATGGCTGTCTTTTTGGCGCGGTTTCAGGAAAGCGGCGACCTGTTTTGGGGTGATCGGGGTAGGGCGGGGGAGTTTCATGCGGTTTTCCTCGGGTCGTAGAGAGTCGGCTGCATTATAATCGTTGCCTGTTTTCAACGCCGTTTATCCAAGACATGTTCCTCACTTCAACAGGTAAAGCCGCTCTCTCTTCTTTCCGTCTCGACAAACTGCGTGCAGCACTCGCCGCCACCGGCAGCGGCGTCACGCTCGAAGACACCCGATATTGTTATTTCGCCGAGCTCTCAGAAGCACTCGGCGAAGAGGAACATGCGTTGCTGCAACGCCTGCTGAATCTGGATGAACATGCCGCAGCCCCCAAGACCGATGCCGCGACGCAGTCCGTGCTGGTCGTGCCGCGCTTGGGCACCATCTCTCCCTGGTCGTCCAAAGCTACCGACATCGCCCGTCACTGCGCGTTGCCGCAGGTGATGCGCATCGAGCGCGGTGTCACCTATTACCTGAAGAGCAAGAGCGGCAAGGCGTTGACCGCGGCCGAACAACAAGCCGTGCTGCCGCTGCTGCATGACCGCATGACCGAATCCGTGGTGTTCGACACCGACGGCATCGAAGAGAAGATATTCCAGCACGGCACACCGCAGCCGCTGTCCAGCGTGGACATCATCGGCGGTGGCCGCGCCGCACTGGAGACCGCCAACCGCGCGCTGGGTCTGGCGCTGTCGCCGGACGAGATCGACTATCTGGTGGAGAACTTCAACAAGCTGGGGCGCAACCCCACCGACGTCGAACTGATGATGTTCGCGCAGGCCAACTCGGAACACTGCCGCCACAAGATATTTAACGCCGACTGGATCATCGACGACGAACAGCAGGCCATCTCGCTGTTCGGCATGATCCGCAACACGCACAAGCTGCACCCGCAAGGCACGGTGATCGCCTATTCCGACAACTGCTCCGTCATCGAAGGCGGCGACTTCGAGCGCTTCTATCCGCGCGCCGACGGCAGCTATGCATTCAGCAATGAACGCACCCACATCCTGATGAAGGTGGAGACGCACAACCACCCGACCGCCATCGCCCCGTTCGCGGGCGCGGCCACCGGCAGCGGCGGCGAGATTCGCGACGAAGGCGCGACCGGTATCGGTTCCAAGCCCAAGGCGGGCCTCACCGGTTTCACCGTGTCCAACCTCAACATCCCCGGTTTCGCACAACCCTGGGAAGTGTATGCCATCGGCAAGCCGGGCCGCATCGCCTCACCGTTGCAGATCATGATCGACGGCCCGCTGGGCGGCGCGGCGTTCAACAACGAATTCGGACGTCCCAACCTCACCGGTTATTTCCGCACCTTCGAAGAGAAGGTGAACGGCGAAGTGCGCGGCTATCACAAGCCCATCATGCTGGCCGGTGGCGTGGGCAATATCAGCGACAAGCACACCGCGAAATCCGATCTGCCCAAGGGCGCACTGCTCATCCAGCTGGGCGGCCCCGGCATGCTGATCGGTCTGGGCGGCGGCGCGGCATCTTCGATGGATACCGGTGCCAACGCCGAGAATCTGGACTTCGATTCCGTGCAGCGCGGCAACCCAGAGATGGAACGCCGTGCACAGGAAGTCATCGACCGCTGCTGGCAGATGGGCGAGAACAATCCCATCCTCTCCATCCACGACGTGGGCGCGGGCGGTATCTCCAACGCCTTGCCCGAGCTGGTGCACGGCGGTGGCATGGGCGCACGTTTCGAACTGCGCGAAGTGCCGAGCGAAGAACACGGCATGTCGCCGATGCAGATCTGGAGCAACGAAGCGCAGGAGCGTTACGTGCTCGCCATCCCGGCCGAGCGACTGGAAGAATTCCAGGCCATGTGCGAACGCGAGCGTTGCCCGTTCGCCGTGCTCGGCACCGCGGTGGACGAAGACCGTCTGGTGGTGCACGACAACGAGTTCGACAACAATGCCGTCGACATGCCGCTCTCCGTGCTGCTGGGCAAGCCGCCCAAGATGACGCGCGACGTGAAGCGCGAGCAAGTCGCGCTGAGCAAGTTCGACACCAGAGGCATCGCCATCAAGGACGCCGCCGAGCGCGTGCTGCGTCTGCCATCCGTGGCCGACAAGACCTTCCTCATCGCCATCGGCGACCGCACCGTGGGCGGCTTCACCGCGCGCGACCAGATGGTCGGCCCGTGGCAAGTGCCGGTGGCCGATGTGGCCGTCACCACCTTCGGCTACAACACCTACGCGGGTGAGACCTTTGCCATGGGCGAACGCACGCCCATCGCCGTCATCGACGCACCGGCCTCCGGCCGCATGGCCATCGGCGAGGCCATCACCAACATCGCCGCCGCGCAGATCGCCAAGATCGGCAACATCAAACTCTCCGCCAACTGGATGGCCCCCGCCGGTCACCACGGCGAAGACGCCGCGCTGTACGACACTGTGCAAGCGGTCGGCATGGAACTGTGCCCGCAACTCGGCATCAGCATCCCGGTCGGCAAGGATTCCATGTCGATGAAGACCGCATGGGAAGAGGGCGGCGAGAAGAAGACCGTCACCGCACCGCTGTCGCTGATCATCTCCGCCTTCGCCCCCACGCCGGATGTGCGCAAGACGCTCACCCCGCAACTGGTGGCCGACACCGACACCGTGGTGGTGCTGTTCGATCTGGGCTGCGGCCAGAACCGCATCGGCGGCTCCGCACTGGCGCAGGTCTACAAACAAGTGGGCGATGTCGCGCCGGATGTGGACGATGCCAACACGCTGAAAGCCTTCTTCAACCTGATCCAGCGCTTCAACCGCGAAGGCAAACTGCTCGCCTATCACGACCGTTCCGACGGCGGCATGTTTGCCGCGCTGGCCGAGATGAGCTTCGCCTCGCACGTCGGTCTGGACGTGATGCTGGACGAATTGAAGGGCGACGACCTCGCCGTGCTGTTCAACGAAGAACTGGGTGCGCTGGTGCAAGTGCGCCGCGCCGACCTGGCCGACATCTTCGTGCTGTGCGAAGAAGCCGGTCTGGCCAACGTGCACGAAGTGGCGCGCCTCAACACCAGCGGCACGCTCAACGTCATGCGCAACAAGCAGACGGTCTACGAAGAGAACGCCATCGCACTGCGCCGTATGTGGTCCGAGACCACCTACCAGATGCAAAAGCTGCGCGACAACCCCGCCTGCGCGCAACAGGAATACGACCGCATCCTCGACGCCAAAGACCCCGGCCTGCACGTCAAGCTGAGCTACGACGTGAACGAGAACATCCTCGGCACTCAGCACTCAACTCTCAGCACTGGCCTCACCCGCCCCAAAATGGCCATCCTGCGCGAGCAGGGCGTGAACGGCCACGTCGAGATGGCGGCCGCTTTCGACCGCGCCGGTTTCCAATCCGTGGACGTACACATGAGCGACATCATCGCCGGTCGTGTGAAGCTGGAAGACTTCAAGGGCGTGGTCGCCTGCGGCGGCTTCTCCTACGGCGACGTGCTGGGTGCGGGCGAGGGCTGGGCCAAGTCCATCCTGTTCAACCCGCGCGCACGCGACGAGTTCGAAGCCTTCTTCAACCGCAACGACACCTTCGCATTGGGCGTGTGCAACGGCTGCCAGATGATGAGCAACCTGCACGAGATCATCCCCGGTGCGGACAACTGGGCGCATTTCGGTCGCAACCAGTCGGAACAATTCGAAGCACGCTTCGTGATGGTGGAAGTGCAGCAGTCGCCTTCCATCCTGTTCGACGGCATGGCCGGCAGCCACATGCCCATCGTCGTCGCGCACGGCGAGGGCTATGCCGACTTCGGCAACACCAAGCGTCTGCACGCCGCACAGGAAGTGGTCACCCTGCGTTACATCGACCACTACGGCAAGCCGACCACTACCTATCCGCTCAACCCCAACGGCTCACCGCAAGGCATCACCGGCCTCACCACTCCGGACGGCCGCTTCAGCATCATGATGCCGCACCCCGAGCGCGTGTTCCGCGCCGTGCAGAACTCGTGGTATCCGAAAGACTGGCAAGAGAACGGCGCTTGGTTGCGCATGTTCCAGAATGCGAGGAAGTGGGTGGGGTAAGTTTTGGTGTTGTGAACTTGAAGAAGAGGCACTCCTTGGTGTGCCTCTTCTTTTTGAAAGACAGGATAGATGCAGAAGTGTGCGCAATAACTATGCATTGACTATAAACAATCCGCAAAGTATCTTTACGGATTGTTTATGAGGTTTTATATGGCAAAGCCGGTTTCCAGAGCGATTTCGCGATATACGAATGACGCACTTGCGCTGTTGGGCGTGATGATTCGTGTCGCCCGCATCGAGCGCAAGATGACCATCGCGGAACTGGCGATGCGCGCCAGCATTTCCCAAGCTTTGCTGAAGCGGATAGAAGAAGGCGATCCCGGTTGTTCCATTGGTGCCGCATTCGAGGTGGCTGCCATTGTCGGCGTACCGCTCATGGCCGATGATCCCAAAGCGCTGGCCGTCAAACTCGCCCACTACCGGGAAAAGCTGGCCTTGCTTCCCAAGGCCGCGCGCAAATCGACACGGACGTTGAAAGATGATTTCTGAATCTCGCTATCAGGAAGCCTATGTCTGGGTATGGTTGCCCGGCGCGGTTCAGCCGGTGGTGGCGGGGCGTCTGGCTAAGGACGGTAATACGCTGGTGTTCAATTACGGCAAGAGCTATCTGGAACGCGCGAACAGTGTCCCGCTCTATGAACCGGAGTTGCCGTTGCAAAGCGGTCTGCTGCCTTTGCTGCAAGGCATGAGCATGCCCAGTTGTCTGCGTGATGCCGCACCCGATGCGTGGGGCAGGCGTGTGCTCATGTTCAAGCGGGCGGGCGGCAAACGCAATGAGGATCTGGACGAACTGAACTGCCTGCTCGAATCCGGCTCCAACCGTATCGGCGCGCTGGACTTCCAGCTTTCACCGACGGCATACCAGCCGCGCATGAGCGAACCCGTCACACTGGAGCAATTGCAGGAATCGACCGAGCGCATCGTCAACGGTCGGCCGATCAGCCCGGAACTGGCTGTCGCGCTGCAACACGGCACCTCCATCGGCGGCGCGCGCCCCAAGGCGAATATTGAAACGGACGACAAACAATATGTCGCCAAATTCTCCCTGAGCACCGACCTGTACAACATCGTCAAGGCGGAGTTCATCGCCATGCGCCTGGCGCACTTGGCTGGATTGAATGTTGCACCGGTAGAACTGAAGACCGCGCTGAACAAGGACGTGTTGCTGGTCGAACGTTTCGACCGCGTAGCCAGTGAAGCCGGGTGGCAACGCAAAATGATGGTGTCAGCCCTGACCATGCTGGAATTGGACGAGATGCTCGCGCGCTACGCCAGCTACGAAGACCTCGCGGAGATCATCCGCCACAGATTCCTGCGCCCGGATGAAACGTTACGCGAACTGTTCGGTCGCATCGTATTCAACATTCTCTGCGGCAACACGGACGATCACGCAAGGAACCACGCCGCCTTCTGGGATGGCAAACATCTTGCGCTCACACCCGCCTACGACATATGCCCGCAAAGCCGCGCCGGCAACGAAGCCTCGCAAGCCATGAAGATCGGCGGTGACAACAACCTGTCGCAACTGAAAGTGTGCTTCAATGCTGCGCACAGCTTCATGCTGAGCAAGAAACAAGCGCAGGAGATCATCGATCATCAGATTGCGCAGATCAAAACGAATTGGGAATCTGTTTGCGATCAGGCCGAGTTGCCCAGGATGGCACGGCAGACATTGTGGGGTCGGCAGTTCATGAACCCCTTTGTGTTCGAGTGAGTTGAAAAGTACTCCGAACCCGACCGTTCGCAGTAATAGCAGTAAATCTAGCAGGCTGTCGGACTACCCCACCAAAACTATCATAAAGACAGCAGCAAACC
>WOZO01000219.1 GCA_011620315.1 Sideroxydans sp.
AACCTACGTTAAGAGCCAGCATGACTGTTGGAATAAACAATCCCCCGGGAGACATATTGATTGCTATCGCAGCAGTTAACCCAATCGACACGGCAAACAATGGATTATTTGTAGTCCGATTTACAGTTCGCTCAATTGCGATAGCAAGCAATACCAGAACAAACGTCATGCCAAACATAATCACGAGACTGTTCGAGTAGTACCAATAGGCAAACATACCTGGCAAGGTGACATATGCAAAATTTGTTGTGTCCTGCGTTCCTGATCTGCTTATTTCAGATGTGTATAAATCGGCTTTTCCTCTCACGCCTTTTTCAGTTATAGCGCGGAGCAATAATGCCGTACCTTTCTCAGGGTACGAATAAACCGCCATCAGGCCCTCCAATCCGATCCACCGATCAATTGGAAGGTGCATTACGTATACGAGCGTCTGGGGGCTAAAAATAAAATTGGTCGCCGCCTGTTTTACTGCCGCCTGTTTTTCTGCCGCCTGTTTTTCTGCCGCCTGTTTTTCTGCAACCTGTTTTTCTGCCGCCTGTTTTTCTGACGCTTGCTGTGCTGCCGTTAGCTGGGCGGCCACCTGCCACCAAGCTTCTCTGCGCATCTGTGAAGCGACGGCAACGATTAGTACCGCACTAGTGCATAACAATACGAGTATGGCGATACGCTGCCAATTCAACCATCGAATTTTGTCCCGGTATGTTAGTGCAACAAGAATTATCCAGGCACTCTGATAGGCAACGGTACCTCGGCTTCCAATTGAAATGGCAATCGCGGCACCTGCAGCGAGAACAATTGCTGTCGGCACAAACAGCGACCTTCCACTTACCATTTCAAGATATAACGGGACTAGTAATATTAGTAATGTTGCTCCAGTAAACCAATTAAACAAACCCTGCATGGGCCATGGCACATCTAATACTGGGGAGGCCAGACCTGCGTGATTTATAACAAAGTATTCGTTTAGAAAAACGACACCCATTACAACTGATAAAGTGGTCACCCACACTATCACGCGGGTACGAGTTGATATATCAAGATCAATTGGGTGCCAATTTTCTTCAACGCGCCCCTTCCAAACCAGCCCGGCACACATTACAGCTAACGCCCCTAAAGAAGACAGGAGCGCAACCTGATCCCATGAAGACGGAGAGAAATCAAATAAGCCCGTCGGCTCCATCCATCTGAGCGAATTGTTTATCGTGTGGAGGCTCATCTTCAGCCAGAAACCTAACCATAACGTAACTGTCAGGAATATGAATCCAAAAGAGACTCGTCTCTTTATCCCCACTGCGAGCATCATAAAGAAGGCCACACTGAAAACGACATATACCCAGAGCTCCCCTTGCCAAGCGAGTGCCGCGGCTATGAAGAGCGCAACAATGGCAATCAAAAAAACTGTGATCAATAATTTAGTTGCTTTCTCTCGATTGGACATATAAAACCCATCATGATGACTTCGTGAATATTTATTTGCACGTGCAAAGCGCAGTCGTAACATTTGCTACCAACTGCAGTCCTGCACTTCGACGTTGCTAAATCAGAAATGATGCTTATCCCCAGATTGCCTTGCATCAAGCAGGTAATCTGCGCTCGCATCCCATTGCGAGCTCGCTAATTATTTTGTTTGTTCTTATTATCTTGTTAAATCAATTCGAGGCAAAACGGCTTCCCCAAAATCTCTTCCATCGAATTGTAGTACTTCAAGAACACGTCACTATCCAAAAACTGACGCCCTGCCTCTCGCATGGCAGTTATTTCAGCGTCTGTCATACGCCCAACCGCTTCCCACATTTCTTCCCATGAGGAGTATTTCCTCACATCAACATATGCTGCCGCGGGAATCAGTGCTTCAATATCAGGCGCCCCCCAATACAAGGGAATTGTTCCTGAATACAGGCAGTCGAATATCTTTTCTGTCACATAGCCCTGCATTTCCATGTTTTCAAAGCACAGGCAATACTGATATTGGCTCAATACCGCATACTTGGACTGACACTCACCCAGATAAATCGACATCATTTTTTTGCGATTCGTCCAGTATGGCAGCCACATGGAACTGCGTGACCACCACTTGGCCCAACCCCGGCCATAGAGATCCACAACACCGAGCTTTGACAGTGATGCCATTGCCTCAATTCGCTTGCTATATAGCTCGGATGTACGCGCTTTTGGCTTGTGGTTGCCATTGATCACGACAATTCGCTTTGCTCGATTGGTATTAGACCAGTATTCAGGGATGATCCCCTTGCGCGGCTGCGGCCAGTATAGCTTTCTTAGCTTTGACTGATCCACTCCCTCCAGCGAGTATCCATCGCCCACGGTGTTATGCACATAGACGTTGTCAAACTTGTCCGTCAGTTCCGGCAGCGCGCCATATAATTCAGGCGCGACAATAGGCGGCTCCATAATCAGGAAACCCTTAAATTCAACATCAGTTCGGGCTTCAAGCGCGGAAATATTGGATAACATGCCGAGCGAATAGTATTGGTTATGTTCTTCCACTATTTCGCCGTGCAGGAGCAGATCAACCGTGTTTATTTCCACCCCGCGCGCATGCAAGGCAATTTGCGCCCGAGAAAAAGGCTCCAGCGTGCCGTCGCGATTCAATTTTGAATCTGCAAGGTCGAACAGCCTATTACCACAATAGTGAGTAGATGATGGGTCAATTACGACCGATTTGATTTTGGAGTTCCCCAACATTATCTCCAAGAGATTTTTTTTATCGCCTTAACAATTCCGGCACCATTTCTGGTTCCTCCAACTTGCAGCAGAATTCGCAGCAGCGTCCCGCCCGCCAGCGTCACCACGCCCCTCCGCCCAGACATCGCCGCACGGACTGAATCCCAGCAAAACAATCCCTCCAGCAATACCTTGGCCTCGGCATTTCTGGCCAAACCAAAGAGGTTAAACGCACAAGCTACCCGTTCGTGACGATCAAGCCATTGATAGTGTCGCAAGTCATTTTCGGTAAGAATTGCCCGCACTTCGGGCTGCGCCAAATAGTTGTCCATGACCAGAAAAAAATCGGTGCGCTCGGTGCGATTGCGGATTCTATCCGAGAACTGTGCCTTGCTGATTCGGTACCCCATTAGTTGTTCGCCCAACACCGCGATGGGGTTGATTTTGGAAAGCCTTAACCACACATCAACATCCGAACTGGATTTATAGATATTGTTGCCCCACTCCCTGATCCCTTCCCTGTATATTTCAGTTCGAGCCATTGCGCTTGGGCATATCAAGAAATTGTGATGCAGGAGCATCGTCTGCAGCAAGTGCTGAAAGTCAAATCGCGACACCGAGCTTCTGGCACCCGGAACATGGCCCATGGCGCCGAATGTCACTCCCCGTTCATCGATTGTGTCCGCCGCGGTAAAGACAGCGCTTATATCGGGATTCTTCTCAAGGAATAAAACTTGCTTTGCCACCATGTCAGGCTTGTAAAGATCGTCGGCATGGAAGATCGCGGTGTATTTCCCCTCTGCCAGTTGAATGCATCGCGTAAAGTTTCCCTCGGCCCCGAGATTATTTTCCGTTTTATGGATTGTTATGCGGGGATCATTAATCTGCTCAATAGTTTTTACGGTTTCATCGGTTGAAGCATTGTCGGAGACATGAATCAGCAGATTGGGATAGGTCTGGGCCAGGATAGACTCCAGCGTTTCCCGGATAGTCGCCGCCGCGTTGTAGGTCGGGATGCAAATGCATACCAAAGGTTGCTCAGTCATTCTCCAGCCCCATTCGTCTGAGCACGGTTTGGAATCGCTGCGCGTAGGTATGGTCGCGCAGCGTGCGCGTGTATGCCGCTGCGGCCATCGATTCGCGCAACACCTCGTGTTCAAGGTAGAACTTGATTTTCTCGATCAGATCGTCGGCATCGGCATAGACCGCGATCTCGCGGTCTATGCCGTAGCAATTGGCCAGGCCCTCGACGAAATACGATAGTTGAAATGCTCCGCAGCCGTTCACCTCGAAGATGCGCGCCTTCATCTGCTCGATGTTCTTTTTGCTGCGCACGCGGTTGATCAACGCGCGGGGGGATGTGGCCAGATAGCGTGCGTCCCACGATGCAGAATTGGATAGATTCAGATTGATCTTACTTTCGTTGAATATTCTGACCATCCCCTCTTGGTCGACTTCGCCTTTCGGCCAGCGGTATCCCATCACCTCAACGGCTATGCCCGCCTTCCTGATGCGCTCGATCAGCCATTCGCGGTAGGGATGCCAGCCGCCGACGAACGACACGTCGAATCTCTTGCCGGTTTCCATTTTCCGGAACACTTGCTCGTTGCAGCCGAAGGGGAAGTAGATGGCGTTCGCCAAGCCCATTCCTCGATATTTCATTTCTCCGTGCAGATCGGGGGTCGAGAAGTAGTCGAACTGTCTTGCCCAATATCGCGAATACTCGACGCGCCAAGTATCGTCATGAAAGAAGCAGAAGGTCTTGGTATGTGTCCGCAAGGCGTTGATGGTTTCCGCTTCAAACTGGTCGGTGTAGAGCGAGAACACCGCTGCCGCCGGTTGCCAATTACGCACGCGCTCCAGCAATCTGCGGTTCATCCCGGCCTTGCCGTGCGCCTGTATCTCACCCATGTAGTCGAAAAGCTCGACCTCATGTCCCATTGCTTTAAGCACCTGATAGAAGTTGAAATATTCAAATGAATATTCGCGCTTCGGATCACCGTAGGTATGCAACATGCAAACGACCAATATCTTCATGCTTCACTCTTTTCCGTCAGGTGTTGTCGCAGAAACAAGAATTGCAGGGCCAGATAGGCAATGCCTACCAGCATCAGGACACCGATGACCTCTCCCCATGGCGATACCGCCGCAACCAGCAAGTAGCGCAGGCCCAACGTCATCCACCATAGTGCCACGGCCGCGCCCCCCGCCATCACCACGGGACGTATCGGAATACCTCCTCCCACCCATCGAGCCAGCAATACGTGCATCGTTGCCACCACGGCAAATCCCGATACCGCCAATCCCATTCCCGCACCTGCTGCGCCAAGGTGCGGAATCAGAAGAGCACTCAACGTGATCGCAAGTACCGCTCCAATCACATTAGGCACGATCAGCCAGCGCGTTCGCATATGTACGTGAGCAATCATGGAATAAATCCCCATCAATACTCGCGCCGCCTCAGCGAGCGCGCCCCAAACTACATAATCTGACGCAGGCTGGAATCGCTCCCCGAGGAATATCCGCGTCAGCTCTGGTGCCAACATCACGATCAATGCTCCGGTCAGCAGCAGGGATGGGATCACCGCAGCAGCATAGCGTTGCCATGCCTGCGCTTGCCGAACTGGATGTTTACTGCTTGCATCACGGTACAGGCGAGGTTGAAAATAGGTTGTCAGCACCGATTCAAAACCCGAGATCATGCCTGCGCTAATTCCGTATCCCGCAACGAACAGGCCTAACTGCGCCAATCCAAGCTGGCCTTCCACAATGTAGCGATAACCTTGACCCTGCACCCAAGCCAATCCTGCCGCAATTGCGACAGGCCAAGCAAAGCTAAAGAGTGTTCTTATATGTCGCCTAGTGATAGGCCCTGAAACAGGGTTTGCAATCTGGCCTTGCAAATGTACGAACAATACCCTGACTCCAATAATCGCAAACAACACCTGTCCCAAGAGCAGTCCGAACAGCCACCATTCTGCGGAGGGGCGTTCAATCTTCACCAGAAATACTGCGCAAACGAGACTGGCCGCGATGGTGGAAACAGACAACAACACAAGTTGTCCTCTATGCCCCAAAAAATTGAGCGACGAAAGTGTAGTCTGGCTGATTGTATTGAAATATAACGAACCGCATACCAAAATCACTAACCAAGCAATTGAGACCCTGAAGTTCATGATGCCGCTAATGTTCAAAAGGGGCAAAAATATCCCAGCTATAATTGCCACCAACAATAGATAGCCCGCATAACGAATCAAATAATTCTGAGCCACTCCATTGAGCTGCCAAATCAGCAATCGTCGATTGATAAACATCCCAACGGGATTCACAAAGAACATTGCAAAGAATCCAACCGAAGCTGACACCATCGCAACCACCCCCATCTCCTCGGGAGATAAGAGTGTTGTTGCAACACGCATCATCACTAGCGCAAGTAGGTATTGAATTGCCCTGCCTAAAATTAGAAGAATCAATTTAAATCTACCGGTGAATAATGTCTCTATCTACATCCAACATAAATCTTCTACTCACCGAATCAGCACAGTTAGGAGAGGTTCTTCAAAGAATTGATGGCACAGATATTTGCAAGAAGTGCAGTTAGCGCAGGGCGCTCCTAAACCTTCTCACACTGTTAATTAATCCATCACTAATTAAATTCGGCACAAACAACAACGGCAAATGAAGCATCCAGAAGTTGGGTTTTGCCTTGAAAAAGTGAATCATCAATTTCGCAATCTTTATCTTGTCCTTCATACCTGATGGCTTTAGAAACAATATACTCTTCAGGTTGTCGGAGTACCTGCTTTCACGAAAACATTGAAATGTTTGGCTGTCATAGCCAAGTTTCATGGTGCTCTCGAACACAGCGAGATGTTTCAATCCAACCTCCAATTGATTGCCAAAGTGTCCAGACCATCTTGGATTCTGCACCCTGACAACAACCATTTCATCCGCGAAAATGAAAGCCCTTACAGGATGCTTCATGATTTCCAGCATACCGCCTATATGTATCCACTGACTTCCTATGTATCTATCGAGAGATTCTGCATTCCAATCCATTCTTCGTATACACAAGGAAGAAACTGCGGAGGTGCTCCATAATGATCGCTGTAAAAATTCATTACCGTCATTGCACAGAATGTCTGTCTCAAATTGACGATTCCATGTTTTCTTCTCATTTTCGATATTTAAGAAGGAAGGGGAAAGGCAAAATATGGCAATGTCGCTATATCTCGCAATTACCGAGAATAATTTTTGGAGTGCTCCGGGCATCAACATATCGTCGTCACCTAATAGCCAAAGATATTCACCTTTCGCGACTTTAAATAAATTATCTACATTCCTGTCGTAGCCGATGTTTTGAGAATTGCATGTGTACCTAACGATGTGGGGAAACTTTTCAACATATCTTTTGGCGATGGCACCCGTTTCATCAGTCGAGGTATTATCTGAAACGAGAATCTCAATCTGCTGGCCTGGATCTTCTAGTAATTGCGTCAAGACGCTTTCAATCGATTGAGCCAAATACTTCTCACCGTTATATGTCGGGATCCCGATACTGATCTTGACGTTAGCGGGCATCAACGGTCACTCCGTAACTATGCAGGATCCTCGACAAGCCCTCTCGTATTCCAATTTTTGGGGCCCATCCTAATTCTGCCAAAGCGCTGATGTCCGCCTTGGAATCCATGATCTCGTCGCTACGATATGAGACATCTCCGAAGCCCAGAATCGACGGGCTGTGCGATAGATCCTTAATTGACTGCGCCAAATCACGCACTTGAACACTCTCGCCCGTCCCTACTTCAAAGTTCTTGAATGTGAATTCGTGAGCGCGGCCATATTCGACCAGTTTTATGAAGGCATCGGCGACCTCGTCGACATAAACAAAATCTCGTTTCTGATGCCCATGAGTGAGATGAACTCTCGAAATATGCTCGACTGCGATCTCTTGGATCAGGTTCTCGACAAATTTTGATCGACTGTCGCCAGGTCCATACATATGCTCCAGTGTCACATTGACGATCCGTATCTGATTTGAGAGGTGCTTGAGCCATACCAAAAGGCTTTTCTTTGATAGTGAATAGTTCAGCAGATTGGAATAAGTGCTACCACCCTTATTAAAATACGAGTCGGTATTGATGAAACACGCTGTGTCGTGCTCTATGCCAAGCTCGATCAGTCGAATTGGAAGTATCAGGTTGGGTTCCAGGATCTTGGAGATCGCACCGCCTCCTCTTCCATACTCCGTGGCTGTATGCACGATCACATCTATCTTATTTTCTTCAAAGATGATGCGCGGATTGATTTCCTCGACATTGTAGAGCTTGATTTTCGGATGGCTAGTCCATTTCTCAATCCGGATAAGACTTGAGTTCGTTCTTACGATGGCCGCCACCTCATAGCCATCAGCCAGCAGCTTGCCGAGTAGATTGCTGCCCAAGAATCCAGTTGCACCAGTCAAAACTATCAAAGTCCGCTCTCCTTCCAATTCGTGCTTGATTTACCTTCGCCCAACGCTACTACCTTCGCCATCTCTAGTTTCATTCCAGCTAATGAGGTCAACAAGGGCTGATATCCAAAATCGGCGGCACGTGTATTCAGTGAATAGTAATGAGGCTTGCCGCCTGTCGCATTGATGCTGGCATGCGATCCCGTCACTTCGTACCGCAGCCCGAATTCGTTCTGCATGGCCTGCAGCAGGCCCGGCTTGTCTATGGGGGCCTTGCTGTAGCAATCGACAGCCGCATTGGCGGCTGGCGCGGTCAGCAGGGCCGTCACCAGACGATGGAAGTCGGATGGATGCAGATAGTCGCGCACGATGTACTCAGAGGAAGTCTTCAGCACCGTTTTGTCACGGATAGCGCGCAGCATGTCAGTGACGAGGAAACGCGCATCGATATCCTGCGTGCGGCTGAAATAATTGAACACGCGGATATCGATGATGTGCAGTTTGGGATGGGCACGGTGCCTGCATTCGGCATGTAACTTCGCCACTCCATACCATTCATGGGCGGCAAGGTCGTTGATCGCAATGATCGCCGGGGTCTCGCGCCGCGCTGGTTCGGCGAAGTTGGAGCCGTAGGCAGCACCGCTGCTCAGGAACAGATAGCGGCATGACGGGTGTGTCTTAAGATATTCCAGCACCATCTCGTCGAAGCGCAGAGTGACTTCAAGTATCTCGCCGCCCATCTTCGCGATTTGCGCGGGATCGCCCGCACCGACGAAGTTGATGACGGCATCGAATTCCTGTTTCCCGAACTCGGCAAAGCCTTCAACGCGATACTGCCCCGCCATTCCGTTGCTAGCCAGCCAACCCGATACTTCTTCAGTGCGGCGCGCAAACAGATGAAGCTGATTCCCGGTTGCGCCTGAAAGCGAGATGATCAGGTCTCTGGCTATCTGGCTGGTGGCTCCGAGGATCGCTATCTTCATCGTAGCGATGCTCAAGCATCCAGCTTGGGAAATTGTTCGTCCAGTTTCGAGCCGAAAGCCAGGCGCGGTCGGCATTCCGTGGCTCCGCTCATCATCAGTTCGATGAGCAACGGACCTTTATGGTCCGCGAGCATCGGCAGGATGCCATCCATTTCGGCGGCATTGCTAATGCGTTGTGCGGCGATGCCATATGCGGCTGCAATGTCGGCAAAAGCGGGGCTGCTGTAGCCTTTCTGCGTGGACTGGTTGCGTCCGTCAAAGTACATGTCCTGGAAATTCTTGACCATGCCCAGTACGGCGTTATTCATTACGATGATGATCACATTCAGATCCAGACGCTTCAAAGTATCGAGCTCCTGGATGTTGAGCTGCATACTGCCATCGCCGGTGATCACGACAGTTTTACTCCGCGACTGGAAAGCGATGCCCAGTGCTGCAGGAAAGGCGAAACCCATCGCCCCCATGCCGCCGCTGTAGTGCACAGCCTGCCCCGCATTCAGCCGTAGACTTTGTGCGGCCCACATCTGATGATTGCCTACATCACATACGTAATCGACTGCCTGCTTGGCTAGGATTCGATTCAATCCCTTGAACAGCTCGCTGGGACTGATCTCCCAATCTGCATATTCGTTGAACCGGGCGCGCTCGCGCTTTTCGGACAACGTTCTAATCCAGTCAGGTGCCAACCGTGGGAATGTTTCGGAGCCGAGTGAGAAGCGCTGGAAGAAGTTCTCTGCCGTCGTGCAGATGTTCAGGTTGGCAAGCACACGGTTATCCAGTTGCGCCGGATCGATGTCGATCTGGACGATGCGCGCCTTGCGGGCAAAGTCGCCAACATCCGCTCCTGTTTGCCTGACATCGAGACGTGCCCCGATCACGATCAGCAAATCGCAGTTCTGCACCGCCCAGTTCGCTTCGCGGTTGCCATAGCTGCCGATCATGTTGAAATAGTTCTCGCGGGCGACTACGCGCTCATGGCCCATGAGCGTCGATACATACGGGACACCCAGCCTGTCGGCTTCCTGCAACCATCCATCCATCCCATCGGCCCAGCGCGCTCCGCCGCCGATGCAGATCAGCGGATATTGCGCATCCTTGCACAGGGAAGCCAACTCTTGCAGCGCGGCAGGCGACGCTTGCGGACCCGCTTCTATCTCCAGTGGTGTATTCACCCATTGCTCAACGAGCTCATCCGGAATATCGAAGCGCTGCACATCGTTCGGTATATCCAGCAATACTGGCCCTTGGCGTCCGCTTATCGCTGCAGACAATGCTTTGTGCAACTCGGGGAGTAGCGTTTCCGCACTATCGACTCGTGCCGCGTACTTGGTCAGCGACTTCACCACCTCGACGATATCCAACTCCTGAAAGCCTTGCTGGCGAACTCCTCTCGACCCTTTGAGTTCGCGTGTATTGACCTGGCCGGTGATGAACAGGCACGGCACGGAGTCGAACCAGCAGTCACCGATGCCGGTGATCATGTTGGTCGCGCCCGGACCGCTGGTGCCCATCGCCACGGCGATGGTCTTCCCTTTTGTGTACCGAGCCACGCCCTCCGCTGCGAATGCAGCAGACTGTTCGTGGTGCATCGAAACGATGTTGAACTGCCCTGATTCGGCGAGGCTGTCGAGCATGTGGGTGATCATGCCGCCCACGAGTTCAAAGCATGTCTGTACCCGGTGGGCGATCAGGAATTTGGCGAGTGCGTCGGATGCCTTCAAAGCTTGCCTCTGTTGTTTTGTTCTAGAAATTCACGCCGAAGAACGCTTCCAGCTTGGAGATGACGAAATCCAGCATCTCTTTGCTCAATCCCGGATACACGCCGATCCAGAAGGTGTCGTTCATCACAGTATCGGTGTTGGTCAGTTCACCCGAGATGCGGAAGTTGCGGCCTTTCATGTAGGGCTGGCGCGTCAGATTGCCGGCGAACAGCAGGCGCGTGCCGATCTTGTTCTGGTCGAGGTATTGCAACAGGTCGACGCGGTTGATGCCTGCGCTCGCCTTGATGGTGATGGGGAAACCGAACCAGGACGGGTCGCTGTTCGGCGTGGCTTCCGGCAGCAGCAGGAATTCTTCGCAGTTCTTCAGGCCGTTTTTCAGGTAGGCGAAGTTCGCCTTGCGCGCGGCGATGAATTCTTCCACGCGGTCCATTTGTGCCAGAGCGCAGGCGGCTTGCATGTCGGATATCTTCAGGTTGTAGCCGATATGAGAATAGGTGTACTTGTGGTCGTAGCCGTGCGGCAGGTCGCCCAGCTTCTGGCAGAAGCGCTTGCCACAGGTGTTGTCCTTGCCGGGCTGGCAGTAACAGTCGCGACCCCAGTCACGGATTGATTCGACGATCTGACGCAGTTGGTCGTTGTTGGTGAACACTGCACCGCCTTCGCCCATGGTGATGTGGTGCGCGGGGTAGAAGCTCAGCGTGCCGATGTCGCCAAAGGTGCCGCACAGTTTGCCGTTGTAGGTGGAGCCGAGCGCATCGCAGCAGTCTTCGATGAGCCAGAGGTTGTGCTTCTTCGCCAGCGCGGTGATGGTATCCAGATCGTAGGGATTACCCAGCGTGTGCGCGAGCATGATGGCCTTGGTCTTGGGTGTGATCGCCGCTTCGATCTTGGCCGGGTCGATGTTGTAGGTGCCGAGTTGCACATCGACGAACACCGGCACGGCGCCGAATTGCAAAATGGGATTCACCGTGGTGGGGAAACCCGCCGCCACCGAGATGACTTCATCGCCCGGCTGGATCGCGCGTTCGCCCAGCTTGTGCGAGGTAAGCGCGGAGAAGGCCAACAGGTTGGCGGAAGAGCCGGAGTTGGTGGTGAGCGCATGCTTTACACCGAGAAATTCGGTGAGGCGCTTCTCGAAGGCGTCGTTGAAACGGCCGGTAGTCAGCCAGCCGTCGAGCGAGGCTTCCACCATGTTCTGCAATTCGGCAGCGCCGATCACTTTGCCTGAAGGTGGCACCACATTCTTGCCCGCTTCAAATGCGCTGGGCGCATAAGCGAGGTCGGCATATTGTTTGACGAGATCTGCGATCTGGCTGCGGAGTTGTTCTTTTGTGCTCATGTTGTTTATCTCACTGTGCGTATTGTTCGATCTGTTTCAGGGTGAAGCTGCGCATATCCTGCTTTGCCAGCCAGGCCTGCTGCCAGGACACGATCATCTCAAGCGTGTGGCCCAAGTGCCAGCGCGGTTGCCAATCGAGGCGCATCTTGGCCTTGGAGCAATCCAGCTTCAGGTAATGCGCTTCGTGCGGATGCTCGCCGCCGTCGAGCTGCCAGCTCGCGCCCTCGCCCCACTGTTGCGTGAGTTGCTCGACGATCCACTGCACCGGCTTAGCATCTTCATCAGCCGGGCCGAAGTTCCAGCCTTCGGCGTAGGCGACGCCTTGCGTGTACAGCTTTTCCGCCAACAACAGATAGCCGGATAGCGGCTCCAACACATGCTGCCAGGGGCGGATCGCGTGCGGACTGCGAATCACGACCGGCTTGTTATCGCTGATGGCGCGCAAAATATCCGGGATCAAACGGTCGTCTGCCCAGTCACCTCCGCCGATCACGTTACCGGCACGGCCCGACGCGAGCGCCACACGATGCTCTGCGTATTTCTCCGGATTGAAGAATGAATTGCGGTAAGCCGAGGTCACCAGTTCGGCGCAGCCCTTGCTGTTGCTGTAGGGGTCGAAGCCGCCCATGGCTTCGTTCTCGCGATAGCCCCATACCCATTCCTTGTTGTCATAGCACTTGTCGCTGGTGACGTTGACCACGGCGCGCACCGAGGGCGCCTGGCGCACTGCTTCAAGCAGGTGCACCGTGCCCATTACGTTGGTGGAATAGGTCTCGACCGGGTTCACGTAGGAGTAACGCACCAACGGCTGGGCTGCCATGTGGATGACGATATCCGGGGCAGCATCGCGCATGGCTTTATACAACGCTTCCGCATCGCGGATATCGCCGATGATGGAAGTCATACCCTGCGCGACATTCGCGACTTCAAACAAACTGGGATTTGTCGGCGGCATCAAGGCATAACCAGTCACTTCGGCCCCAAGCTGCTGTAACCAGAGACTCAGCCAACTGCCTTTGAAACCGGTGTGGCCGGTGAGAAAGACTTTCTTGCCGCGCCAGAATTCGACATTCATTTCCAGACCTTCCAAGGCGCATTGCCGGATTGCCAAAGATCTTCGAGGTGCAGCTTGTCGCGCAGAGTGTCCATCGGTTGCCAGAAGCCTTCATGATGAAACGCCGCCAGATCGCCTTCTTCTGCGAGCCGCTCCATCGGGTCGCGTTCCCAAGTGGTTTTGTCATCGGTTATGTAATCGAGGACTTGCGGCGACAACACGAAGAAGCCGCCGTTGATCATCGCGCCGTCACCCTTGGGCTTTTCGCGGAAGCTGTTGACCTTGTTGCCCTGCATGTCGAGTGCGCCAAACCGCCCGGGCGGCAAGGTAGCGGTCAATGTGGCTTTGACTTTTTGCGCTTTGTGGTAGGCGATCAGCTCGGTGATATTCACATCGCTCACACCGTCGCCATAGGTAAAGCAGAATGCTTCTTCATCCTTGACGTATTCCGCCACGCGTTTCAAACGGCCGCCGGTCATCGTTTCTTCGCCGGTATCCACCAGCGTCACCTTCCAAGGTTCCGCATAACGCTGATGTACTTCCATCTTGTTATGTTCCATGTCGAAAGTCACATCCGACATGTGCAGGAAGTAATTGGCGAAATACTCTTTGATGACATAACCCTTGTAGCCGCAGCAAATCACGAAATCGTGAATGCCATGGGCAGAATAGGTTTTCATGATGTGCCACAAGATAGGCTTGCCGCCGATTTCGACCATTGGTTTCGGCCGAGTGGATGTTTCTTCGCTGATCCGCGTACCTAGACCACCGGCAAGAATGACAGCCTTCACTTTATTCTCCTTATAGCTTGGCCAAAGACTCGAATGCTTCCGGGATCGGGTAGTGATGATTGCCCACGAACAGGCCGTTTTGATCGATATGATCGGCATTCTTCAATGTGCCGTGCACTTCAGAGTCGAAGTATTTCACCACTTCGTTCTTGGCAAAATTGCCCGCCACAATCGGTCGGCATTCAAAACCCAGTTCATTTAACTTCGCCACCAGCACTTTGCGTGTGAGCTTGCTGCCGGGGCGGATCACCAGGCTGAATCCGAACCAGCTGCTCTCGCCGATCTCCTGCTGGATGATGATATCGGGATGATTGGCCAGTGCCGTTTGCAGCAATTTGCCGTTCTTGCGGCGTTCTTCGATCAACATCGGCAAGCGCTTCACCTGTTCGACACCCAGCGCCCCCTCTATCTCCAGCGGGCGCACGTTGTAGCCGGGCAACACGAAACGGAACGACTCCTCAAACGGATCATCGCTTTTATCGCTGCACACCAAGTTCTTTTTGGGCAGGTTGCGCGTCCATCCGTGCGCACGCAGCGACAGCAGGATTTGGTACAGCTCTTCGTCGTCAGTGACGATGAGGCCGCCTTCCATGGTGGAGATGTGGTGGCTGAAGAATGAACTGTAGCCGCCCATCACGCCGAATGTGCCGGCATGCTTGCCTTTGAATTTGGCACCCATGGATTCGCAGTTGTCTTCCATCAACACGATATCGCGCTTGCCGATGATCTGCTGAATGCGTCCGAAGTCATTCGGGTTGCCCAACAGGTTCACGGCCATGATGGCGCGTGTTTTGTCGGTGACTGCTTGTTCCAGTTGGTCAAGATCATAGTTCAGCGTGTTCAAGTCGATATCGACGAACTTGATCTTCAGCCCATATTGGTACAGCGGATAGAAAGTCGTACTCCATGACACTGCGGGCACAATGACTTCATCGCCTCGTTGCAATTTCAGTTTGGCGTTCTTGGTATAAAACAGCGCGGCCACCATAAGCAAGACCGCCGATGAACCGGAATTCACCATTACGCAGTGCTTGCTGCCAACGTATTGCGCGAAATCGCGCTCGAAAGCTTGCACGTTCGTGCCCATGGTGAACATGCCGGATGCGATGACACGTTGCATCGCATCTTGTTCTTCTTGCCCCCAAGTGGCTGTGGCTAACGGGAATTTGAAACTCATTGTAAAAACTCCTTCAGATAATATTCGTATGTTTTCTCGATACCGCTTCGCAATTCATTCTGCGCGCGCCATCCCCATGCCTGCTGGCGTTCTACGCTGACCAGTTTGCGCGCCATACCGACGGGTTTACTCAGATCATGGATGAACGTGCCCTTGTAGCCCATCACATCAGCGGCCGCTTGGTAATACTCGTTAATGGTGTAGTCATGCCCCAGCCCGATGTTCATCATGGCGGGCAGCGCTTCAAATTCTTTGATCGCGCGAACCAGCGCATCCGCCAAATCACCCGAGTACATGAACTCGCGCCGGGCTGTGCCGTCGCCCCATATCTCCACCGATTCCTGCCCGTTTTGCTTGGCCTGATGTACTTTATGGATGATCGCCGGGATCAGGTGGGAATGCGCCGGGTCGAATTTGTCATGACGTCCGAAGAGATTGCAGGGGATGAGTGTTTTGTACTGATAGCTCGCATCTTCGCGCATGATGTATTCGCACAGCCGTGCCGTAACCACCTTGGCCAGTGCATAACCTTCGTTGGTCGGCTCCAACTCACCTTTGAGCACCATCTCTTCGCCCAGCGGTTCATTGTGATTACGAGGATACATGCAGGAACTACCCAGATTGAGCAGGTGCCTGACGCCCGCCTGACGCGAAGCCCAGACGATGTTGCGCCCCATATCGAGATTCTCCAGCAGGAAGCCAACCGGCTCACGCATATTGGCCTGAATGCCACCCACTTTACCTGCCGCATGGATCACCATGTCTGGCTGATGTTCATGCAGATAGGCTTGCACCGCATTGAAATCGCGCAGATCCAATTCACCACTACGCGGTGCCAATACCTCAAACTCACCAATAGCTGGATGTTCGAGCAGATTGCGCCCGACCATGCCGCCGCCGCCCGTCAGTACAATTTTCTTTTTGCTCATGCGCTGACAGTTATTCGTGCGGATTAAAGGCTGCGTAACCGTGCTTTTTCACCAACTCGTCGCGCTCTGCACCCTTCAGGTCTTCTCGCACCATCTCGGCGACCAATTCGTCGAAGCTGATCTTCGGTGTCCAGCCGAGCTTGTTCTTGGCTTTGCTCGCGTCGCCCAGCAATGTTTCGACTTCGGTAGGACGGAAGTAGCGCGGATCGACTGCAACGACGCACTTGCCGGAAACATCGTAGCCCTTCTCATCTACGCCCTCGCCTTTCCAGGTGATCGCCATACCAAGCTCTTTAGCGGCCGCATTTACGAAGTCGCGCACGCTATATTGCACGCCAGTGGCGATGACGAAGTCTTCGGGCTTTTCCTGCTGCAGCATCAGCCATTGCATCTCGACGTAGTCTTTTGCATGGCCCCAGTCACGCAGCGAATCCATGTTGCCCAGATACAGGCATTCTTGCAGCCCAAGCTTGATACGTGCCAGCGCCCGGGTGATCTTGCGGGTGACGAAGGTCTCGCCGCGAATAGGTGATTCGTGGTTGAACAGGATACCGTTGCAAGCGTAGATACCGTAGGCTTCGCGGTAGTTGACCGTGATCCAGTAGGCATAGAGCTTGGCCACGGCATAGGGGCTACGCGGATAGAACGGCGTGGTTTCTTTCTGAGGGGTCTCTTGCACTAGGCCATACAACTCGGAAGTGGAAGCCTGATAGAAACGCGTTTTTTTACTCAGACCAAGGATGCGGATCGCTTCAAGTATACGCAATGCACCCAGCGCATCGGAATTGGCAGTGTATTCCGGCTCTTCGAACGAAACGGCCACATGGCTCTGCGCTGCAAGGTTGTAGATCTCATCCGGCTGCACCTTCTGGATGATATGCGTCAGACTGGAAGAGTCCGTCATATCGCCGTGATGCAAGAAGAACGGCTTACCCGTTTCATGTACATCATGGAACAGATGGTCAATGCGGCCCGTGTTGAACAATGAGCTACGGCGCTTGATGCCGTGTACTTCGTAACCCTTGTCTAGCAACATTTCAGCGAGATAAGCGCCATCTTGGCCGGTGACACCCGTAATCAATGCAACTTTTTTCTTACTCAAAATATTCTCCTAATCTCAATCGTTAATTCTCAAACCGTCATTTCAATCAGCCTAGCAATCTCAGCTACGCGCTCTTTCATCAATCCTTCATCTCCCCGCGCCTCCACATTCAACCGCAACAAAGGCTCGGTGTTCGAACCGCGCAGGTTGAAGCGCCATTCAGGAAATTCCATGCTCACGCCATCGGTGCGATCGACTGCCGGGTTCTGCGGCAAGTAATGCTGCAAGATGCGCTCGATGGTCTGCTTCACGTCCTGCACTCGGTAATTGATCTCGCCGCTGCATGGATAGGCGGCGATACGTTCACCCACCAACTCAGACAACTTCTTGCCGGAACGGCTCAGCAGTTCGGTCACTAGTAACCACGGAATCATACCGCTATCGCAGTAGGCGAAGTCGCGGAAGTAATGATGGGCACTCATCTCACCACCGTAGACGGCGTTCTCTGAACGCATGCGTTCCTTGATGAAAGCGTGACCGGTCTTGGACTGGATGGGGACGCCGCCGGACTGTTGTACGACCTCCACGGTATTCCAGGTCAGACGCGGATCGTGGATGATCTTTTCACCCGGATGCTTGGCGAGAAAGGCGGCAGCCAGAAGACCCACGATGTAATAGCCTTCGATGAATTCGCCCTGCTCATCGAACAGGAAACATCGATCAAAATCGCCATCCCAGGCGATGCCCATATCCGCACCGTGCGCTTTGACGGCATCGCTGGTGGCGGCTCGATTTTCCGGCAGCAGGGGGTTGGGGATGCCGTTGGGAAAACTTCCATCCGCCTCATGGTGGACCTTGATGAAGGTGACGGGGATATTGAGGGCTTTAAAACGCACCTCGATCTCGTCGATCACATGGCCCGCCGCGCCGTTGCCTGCATTCACCACCAACTTGAGTGGCTTGATGGCTGCCGCCTCGATATAGGTCAGCAGGTGTTCTACAAAAGGATTGAGGATCGAGGATTGCGTCAGCGTTCCGCGTTTGCCTGTTGGGCCAAACTGGTTCGCTTCCGCCAAGGATTGGATGGCTTTGAGTCCGGTATCGCCGCTGATGGGCACCGCGCCGCGCGCGACCAGTTTCATGCCGTTGTAATCCATGGGATTGTGGCTGGCGGTGACTTCGATGCCTCCATCCACATCCAGATGGAAGGCTGCGAAATAGATCTCTTCGGTACCTACCATGCCGATGTCGACGACATCCGCGCCACCATCCATCAGGCCATTGGCCATGGCTTGCTTGAGCGTGGCGCTGGTTGGACGGACATCTCCGCCGACCACAACACGTTTCGCCTTCTGCTGCTCTGCATAGGCGCGGCCGATGCGATACGCGATGTCGTCGTTCAGTTCTTCGCCGAGCTTGCCGCGGATGTCATAGGCCTTGAAACATGTGAGCTTCATTGCGGGGCCCTGCCGTATTTGTCGTCAAAACGGACGATGTCGTCTTCACCCAGATATTCGCCGCTCTGTACCTCGATCATCACCAGCGGCAGCATGCCGGGGTTTTCCAGACGGTGTTTGTGGCCGGCCGGAATGTAGGTCGATTCGTTGGTCTGCACATACAACTCTTGTTGGCCGTTGACAACTTTTGCCATACCCCTGACCACTATCCAGTGTTCGCTGCGATGGTGGTGCATCTGCAAACTGAGGCTGGCACCGGGCTTGACTTCGATGCGCTTGATCTTGAAGTGGGATCCTTCTTCCAATACGGTGTAAGTCCCCCAAGGCCGGTGCACGGTCGAATGCAAACGGTGCGCTTCGTGCCCCTCCGCCTTGAGTTTGGCAAAAATATGTTTGACGTTCTGCGAACTGTTGCGGTCTGCGACTAGCAGCGCATCCGGCGTATCGATGATGACCAGATCCTTTACGCCGACTGCGGCGACCAGCCGGTCTGCACTCTGGATGTAGCAGTTGCTCGCTTCATACAGTATCGCTTCGCCTTCGACGCGATTGCCCGCTGCATCGGCTGCGGTCAGGTCCCCCAAGACCGACCAAGAGCCAATGTCACTCCAGCCGATCTCACAGGCTACAACGGCTACGTTCGCTGATTTCTCCATCAGTGCATAGTCAATCGAGTCGTCTGGGACTTCCTTGAATGTGTCTGCATCCAGTTCCAGCTGGCTCACCGCCTCCCCTTCCATCTTTTTGGAGACGGCGGTGCTGCGCTTAACGGCCTCCAGCACCCTCGGGCAGTGCGTCTGCATTTCCTTCAGCATTGCACCCGCTTGGAAACAGAACATGCCGGAGTTCCAAAGGAAGCGGCCGGATGCCAAATATTCGCCCGCTGTTTTCAAGTCGGGTTTTTCGACGAAGCGTTTGACTTCATTACCATTTGCTTCGATATAGCCGAAGCCTGTTTCCGGTCGATCCGGACGAATGCCAAATGTCACTAATTTGCCTTGTTGTGCCAAGCTCATTGCGCTGGTAACTGCCTCGGCGAAGGCTACCTGATCTGCGATGAGATGGTCTGCGGCCAATACAAGCAGGCAGGCGTCCTCGCCGTGCTTCTCCGCAACTTGCATGGCTGCCGCAGCAATCGCCGGCGCGGTATTGCGTCCGAACGGCTCCAGGATATAGCGGTTCGGTAGCCCCGCCTTGCCGACCGAGCCCGACACCTCGCCATATTCATCTTCGGTCTTGAAAAACAATTCGCGGTTGGTAACAGTCAATATCTCCGTCACCTGCGATAACACTGCACCGCGCAGCCAAGCTTTTTGCAGCAGGCTCTGCCCGTCTGCCAAGCGGATGAAAGGCTTGGGGTGCGCTTCTCTGGATACGGGCCATAACCGCGAACCGGCTCCGCCGCACAAGATGGTTGGTATCAATTTCATGCTTGTTTACTCGCCTGATTTTGTTGTGCCGCTTCGCGCTGCAATGCTTCGATCTCGGCCTTGAGACGCTCGTATTCCTGCACCTTGGCCTTCAGAAAGTCCACGGTCATGCGCGTCTTTTGCTCGATCCCACTCGGGGTCAGCAGGTAGGCATAGGCCAGTTTATTGTTGTTGTTGCGAAAGTTGTTGATCTTCACACTGCCCTTTTCTACCAGCGCATTCAGGCAATAGTTGACCTTGCCAAGACTGACGCCCAGCTTCTTTGCTAAGTCGCGCTGGGACAAGCCGGGATTCTCTTCCAGCGTTTTAAGCAGCTTGTAGTGTGTGTTTTCGTCGAGCATTCGCCTGCGTTCAATCGTTGAACGGGCGGCATTACAACAGGCCCGGATGAACCGTGTCAAGCCAAGGAGCGGGGGATTTGGCTACAATGCGGGCCTGACTCCTCAGAATATCGCACGTGACCGCTCCGCTTCCCTCTTCGCCGCGCATTGCCATCGTCCGCTTCTCCGCTCTGGGTGATGTGGTCATGGTCGCGGCGGCTGTGCAGGCTTTGCTCGGCGCTCTGCCTGCCGCCAAGATCACATGGATCACCAGTCCGCTTGGTTACTCCTTATTGAAAAGCTTGGAAGGAGTGGAATTTCTGGTGACGGACAAACCGCGCAGCCTGTCCGATTATCGTGCCTTCTATCGCCTGCTCGACGCACAGCGTTTCGATGCCGTGCTGGCGATGCAGGCCAATCTGCGCATCAATCTGCTCTATCCGGCTTTGCACGCGCCGCTCAAGATCGGCTTTGATCGCACCCGCGCGCGCGAACTGCAATGGCTGTTCTGCAACCGTCGCATCCCGTTCAAGAACGATCATCTCGTCGACAGCTTCCTTGCTTTCGTAGGCGAGCTGACCGGTACAGCGCCCCAAGCGGAATGGAAGCTGCCGCTCACGCATGACGAACAGGTTTGGGCAAGGGAGAGGATCGCTGCGCTGCCGCGCCCGCTGATTGCTCTGCACCCCGTCTCCAGCAAGGCCGAGCGCAACTGGCTGACGCCGCGCTACGCCAAGGTGATCGAGCTGGCGGTCAAGTTCTTCGATTGCGGCATCGTCATCACCGGCGGGAACGCGGCCGACGAGCGCACGACATGTGAACGTCTGGCCCAAGTCGCCCCACAACATACTTTGAATCTGTGCGGCCAGACCACCCCGAAACAATTGGCTACCGTACTCGCCGAAGCGGACGTGCTGATTGCCCCGGACACTGCCGCCGTGCATCTCGCCCGCGCCGTTGATACGCCGGTCGTCGGCCTGTATGCCGTCGCGCCCGCGCAGCTCACCGGCCCGTACCAGCGCACTACTTATTGCGTGGACCGTTATGACGAGGCGGCGCGCGAGTTCCTCGGCAAGGACCCGGCGCACTTGCCGTGGAATACCCGCGTGCACCATGCCGGCGCGATGGCGCTGATTGAGGTCGATGAGGTGATGCAGCAGTTGGCGCGCGCACTGGGTGACTGCACATGATTTCGCCAGACTCGCCATTCCAGCGGCTTGATGCAAATTGCTTTTATGATTCTGCCTCCGGCTTGCGGAGAACTTATAAATTAACTGGATTCCCGCGTTCGCGGGAATGACGGCACAAAAGAGAGCGCATGAAATTCCTCGACAACCGCCACGCCTACACCCTGCTGCTGTGGCTGCTGCTGCCTTATGCACTGCTGCATCTGCTGTGGCGCGCGCGCAAGCAACCTGAATACCTGCAGCACATCGACGAACGCTTTGGTCGTTACCGTCTCCGTAGCGACAAGCCGGTGATCTGGCTGCACACCGTCTCGGTCGGCGAAACGCGCGCCGCCGCCACACTGGTTGAAGAGCTGCGCACGCGTTACCCGCAGCTCCATATCCTGCTCACCCACACCACCCCGACCGGACGTGCCGCCAGCGAACAGCTGTATGGCGACGATGTGCTGCGCGTCTACCTGCCTTACGACTATCCCTTTGCGGTACGCCGTTTCCTGCAGCATTTCCGGCCGCAGGTCGGTGTATTGCTGGAGACCGAGGTGTGGTTCAACCTGATCCATGCATGCCGGCGCACCAAGACACCGCTGTTGTTGCTCAACGCAAGACTGTCCGAGCGCTCTGCGCAAAAATATGCGCGCTACCCACGACTGACTCATGGCGGCCTGCATGCACTCACGCTGATCGCCGCACAGACAGAGGATGACGCCCTGCGGCTGACTTCGCTAAGCGGCCATTCTGTGCCTGTGATGGGCAACTTGAAGTTCGACATCGCCCCGCCGCCCGCGCAACTCGAACTCGGCCGTTACCTGCGCGAGCGCTTCGGTGCGACGCGGCCGGTGTTCCTCGCCGCCAGCACACGCGAGGGCGAAGAAGTCTTGCTGCTAGAAGCACTGAAGAAGACAGCCGTACATAACCTGCTGACACTGATCGTGCCGCGCCATCCGCAGCGCTTCGACGAAATCGCCGCCCTGATCGAAAGCCATGGCTTCCGCATGCAGCGCCGTAGCGCCGATGAAACCATCGCATCCGATACACAGGTGGTGCTGGGTGACAGCATGGGTGAGATGTTCGCCTACTATGCCGCTAGCGATGTCGCCTTCATAGGCGGCAGTCTGCTGCCGCTGGGGGGGCAGAACCTGATTGAAGCATGCGCAGTTGGCAAACCGGTCATGGTTGGTCCGCATACCTTCAACTTCGCGCAAGCGACTGAGCAGGCTTTGGCTTGCGGTGCCGCACTGCGCGTTGGCGACGCGGACGAACTGGTGATTCAATTGAACTCCCTGCTGCACGATGCACAGCGCATGCGGCACATGGCGCACAGTGGAGAGCGCTTCGTCAGCGACAATCGCGGCGCGACCGAACGTGCCGCGAATATGATTGATAGCGCCCTGCGCCATAGTCATTGAGGCAAACATCAATCCATCCGGTAAAATAGCTCCCATGAAAAAGATCCTCATCACCGGCGGCGCCGGATTCATCGGCTCTGCCGTCGTCCGGCAGTTCATCAACGATACCGATTGCCATGTCGTCAACGTCGACAAGCTGACCTATGCCGGCAACCTGCAATCGCTGGCTTCGGTGTCGGACAATCCCCGTTACGCCTTTGAAAAAGTGGACATTTGCGATGCTGCAGAAGTGGCACGCGTGTTCCGCGAACACCAGCCGGACGCGGTGATGCACCTGGCCGCCGAGTCGCATGTGGATCGCTCGATCAGCGGCCCGGCGGAGTTCATCCAGACCAATATCTTCGGCACCTATACCCTGCTGGAAGCGGCACGCACCCACTGGAACAGCCTTGAGGGCGACAAGAAAGCAGGCTTCCGTTTCCACCATATTTCCACCGATGAGGTGTATGGCAGCCTGGGCGATGAGGGCTTTTTCACCGAACAGACCGCCTACGAACCCAATTCTCCGTATTCAGCCAGCAAGGCATCCAGCGATCATCTGGTACGGGCATGGCATCACACTTATGGCTTGCCTGTTGTGACCACCAACTGTTCCAACAACTATGGCCCCTATCACTTCCCCGAGAAACTGATCCCGCTGGTGATCCTGAACGCGGTCAACGGCAAGCCTTTGCCGATCTATGGCAAGGGCGACAACATCCGCGACTGGTTATATGTAGATGACCATGCGCGGGCTTTGCGCCTTGTGCTGGAAAAAGGCACTGCCGGAGAGACGTACAACATCGGCGGCTGGAACGAGAAAACCAATCTGCAGGTGGTGCAGGCTATCTGTACCATTCTGGATGCGCTGCATCCGCAAGGCGCACCGCACAGCCAGCTCATCACTTATGTGACCGACCGTCCCGGACACGATATGCGCTATGCGATCGATGCCGGCAAGATCGCCAAAGACTTGGGCTGGAAACCAGAGGAGACCTTCGAGACTGGACTCCGCAAAACCGTTGAGTGGTATCTCTCGAATACTGATTGGGTACAGGGCGTGACCAGCGGCGATTACCAGAACTGGATCAAAACACAGTATGAAACATAGTTCTGAGTCAAAAAAACAGTTCTGAGGGCAAAAGGCAGTTCTGAGTTCTGAGGGAGTGGCTATGGGGGTTTCTCGATTTGAGGATCTGATCGCTTGGCAGAAGGCTCGCGAGTTGGCTGCGGCGATCTAGCGACTGACGTCGCAGGGTCAATTTGCCAAGGACTTCGGTTTGAGGGATCAGATCCAGCGTGCGGCTGTTTCAGTCGTGTCCAATATTGCCGAAGGATTTGAGCGGGGTGGCGTTGCTGATTTCCACCAATTTCTGGTGATTGCCAAAGCTTCTTGCGCCGAATTGCGCACTCAGCTTTATGTCGCCCTTGATGTCGGCTACATTGACAAACATCAGTTCGAAACGATTTTAAAACAGGCGGATGAGGTTGCGCGAGTAGTGGGCGGACTCAGGGCATCCGTAAAACGACATGGTACAGCCAAATGACTCAACACCCAGCACCCAGCACCCAGCACCCAGCACCCAGAACTCAGCACTCATCTAAGGGCATCATCCTCGCCGGCGGTTCCGGCACCCGGCTGTATCCGGTGACGCTGCCCGTTTCCAAGCAACTGCTGCCGATCTACGACAAGCCGATGATCTACTATCCGCTGACCACGCTGATGCTGGCAGGAATCAAGGACATCCTGATCATCTCCACGCCGCAGGATACGCCGCGCTTCGAGCAACTGCTGGGGGACGGCAAGCAATGGGGCATCAATCTTTCCTATGCGGTGCAGCCGTCCCCGGACGGGTTGGCGCAGGCGTTCATCATCGGGGAGGATTTCATTGGCAGTGATAGTTGCGCACTCGTTCTCGGGGACAATATCTTCTACGGCCACGGACTCGATAAACAGCTCGCAGCCGCTGCTGCCAGGCAAGAGGGCGGCACTGTGTTCGCCTACCGCGTGACCGATCCGGAGCGCTACGGGGTAGTCGACTTCGACTCCGGCGGCCATGCGTTGAGCATCGAGGAAAAGCCGCTCGAACCCAAGTCGAATTTTGCGGTCACCGGTCTTTATTTTTACGACAATGCGGTCGTTGGTATCGCAAAGTCTATCAAGCCCTCCGCGCGCGGTGAGCTGGAGATCACCACCGTGAACCAGATCTATCTGGAACGCGGCAAGCTGGATGTGCAGGTCATGGGGCGAGGGAGTGCATGGCTGGATACGGGCACGCACGATTCGCTGATGGATGCATCCTTGTTCATCCAGACTTTGGAGAAACGGCAGGGCTTGAAGATCGCCTGTCCTGAAGAGATCGCCTATCGTCGCGGCTATATCACGCGCGCGCAGCTTGAGGCGCTGGCACAGCCGCTGGCGAAGAACGGCTACGGCCAGTATCTGCTCACCATTTTGAAGGAGAAGTTCTGACATGCAGGTCATCCCGACATCCATTCCTGACGTGCTGATCATCGAGCCCGATGTGTACGGCGACGCGCGCGGGTTCTTTTACGAAAGTTACAACCAGCGCAAATTCGAGCAGATCGTCGGTCGCGAGGTCCGCTTTGTGCAGGACAACCATTCGCGCTCGGCACAAAACGTGTTGCGCGGCCTGCATTACCAGGTGCAGCAGACTCAAGGCAAACTGGTGCGCGTCACGGCTGGTGAGGTGTTCGATGTGGCGGTGGACATCCGCAGTGCGTCGCCCACTTTCGGCCAGTCGGTCTGCGTCAATCTGAGCGAGCAAAACAAGCGCATGCTGTGGATACCGGAAGGTTTCGCGCATGGCTTCATGGTGTTGTCGGAGTATGCCGAGTTCCTGTACAAGGCCACCGACTATTGGGCGCCGGAGCACGAGCGGTGCATCCTGTGGAACGATACGGATCTCGCCATCGAGTGGCCGCTCTCTGCCGACCCGCTCTTGTCCACCAAGGATGCGTTTGGCACGCCGCTGCGCGGCGCGGAAGTATTCGCTTGAAGACCATCCTGCTCACCGGTGCCAACGGCCAGGTCGGCTGGGAATTGCAACGCGTGTTGCCCGCCGCAGGTCGCCTCGTCGCATTGACGCGCGAGCAGCTCGATTTGGCGAATCCCGATGCCATCCGCAATGTTATTCGGTACTACCGGCCCGACATCATCGTCAACCCGGCCGCTTACACCGCCGTGGACAAAGCCGAGAGCGATGCGGCAGTTGCTCAGGCAGTGAATGGCACTGCGCCGGGTGTTCTGGCGGAAGAAGCAGGCAAACTCGGGGCGCTGCTGGTCCATTACTCCACCGATTACGTGTTCAACGGCAACAAGTCGGGGCCGTACACCGAGACCGACGCCACCGATCCGCAAAGCGTCTATGGCAAGACCAAATTGGCGGGTGAAGAGGCGATCCGTGCCGTGGGCGGCAAGCATCTTATCTTGCGCACCAGTTGGGTGTATGGCGTGCACGGGGGTAATTTCGTCAAGACCGTGCTGCGGCTGGCGCGGGAGCGCGATGCGCTGCGCATCGTGAACGACCAGTTCGGCGCGCCAACCTGGGCACGCTTGCTTGCCAACGCCACCGGACAGATTTTGCAGCAATGTTCCGCTGCCGATTTTGACGAGAGCCACTACGGCCTGTACCACCTCTCTGCCGGCGGTCGGACCAGTTGGTATCACTACGCGGAAGAGATCGTGCGACTGGCAAGACTTTACGATGCCGACCTGCGCGAAAAGCCGCTGACCATAGAAGGCATCCCGACCAGCGCCTACCCGCTACCTGCATCGCGGCCTGCCAATTCGGTGCTGGCGAATGACAAGATCAGGCATGCCTTCGGCTTGCACCAGCCGTTGTGGCAAGATGATTTGGCCGAATGTGTGCGACTGATTAAAACGAGTCCTGAGTCCTGAGTCCTGAGTCCTGAGCTGTTTTTACTCAGCACTCAGCACTCGTTTAATGCAGCGCCAGATTGACCTGCTCCAGATCCGCTTCCTGCAGCTTCCCGGCGGCGGCCTTCAGACGCAGATGGCTCACCAGGTAGTTGTACTGCGCCTGATACAGGTCGCGGCGTGTCGAATACATCTGTTGTTGCGCGTTGAGCACGTCGAGGCTGGTGCGCACGCCGACTTCCTGCCCCAGCTTGCTGGCGGCCAGCAGGCTTTCGCTGGATTTCAGGGCTTGCCGCAGCGCCTGCACCTGCGCGATGCCGGTCGCTACACCCAGGTAGGCTTGGCGCGTCTGCACCGCCACATTGCGGCGGACATTTTCCAGATCCTGTTTGGCTTTTTCACGGTTCGCATCCGCTTCGCGCCATTTTGACTGGGTCGCGCCGCCCTGAAACAACGGCACATTTAGCTGCAGGCCGACCGATGTGTTGCGCGTTTCGCCGCAGCTGGTGAATACACAGCCGTTGTTTTTGGAATAGCTGCCGACCAGATCCAGCGTCGGCAGATGACCGCCACGGTTGCGCGCGACTTCTTCGTCCGCAAGTTGGTAGGCCGCTTCGGCGATCTGCACTTGCACGTTGTGCAGCTTGGCTTCCTCTACCCATTTCTGCACGTCAGCCGGCTCTGCCGCCACCGGATTGAATCCCGCACCCAGCACATTCAGCGGCGGCAGATCTCCGTTGATGAGCTGCTGCAGGTCGCGCTGTTTGACTTCCAGATCGCTGGCTGCGGCAAGTTCCTGCGCAAGGATCAGGTCATAGCGTGCCTGCGCTTCGTAGGTATCGGTGATGGTGGCAGTGCCCACTTCGAAATTGCGCTTGGCCTGTTCCAGCTGCTGGGCGATGGCCGACTTCTGCGCCACGATCAGCTGTACCGTGTCCTGCGCGATCAGCACGTCGAAATAGGCTTGCGCACTGCGCAGGATGATGTCCTGCCGGGCGGCTTTGAACTGCGCTTCGGAGATGGCGACCTGCAACTCGGACTGGTTATACATGGCCCAGTTTTGTTCGCGGAACAGCGGTTGCGTGACCGTCACGCCGTAGCCGTGGCTGTTGTATTTGTTCGCGCCGTAGGGTGCGTTCACGTCGTTGTACGCGGTATTGGCGTTCAGGTTGACGCTCGGTAGCAGCAATGCCCGTCCCTGGCTCAATTTTTCCTGCCCGGCCTGTTGCGCCGCGCGCGCGGCCGCGAACACTGCATCCTGGGTCTGGGCCGCGCGGTAGATATCGATCAGATCGGCCGCCGAAGCCGGCGCGGCAAAGGCGGCTGCCAGCATCGCGCTCAAAATGGTTCTGGACGGTTTCATGGTGTACTCCATTGGCATATTAGAATTGACTAATATTATATGTTTGCCCCGATCAGGGCAAACATATGTGATCAGTCGAACTTTAGAATACGAAGCGTTGCGGCTGCTGTACGTTGCGCAGCGGCGCAACCACTGTTTCGAACAATACCCTGGTTTCGAAAGTATCGGCTCCGCTACGAGTGATCAGTTGCGCATGCATCGCCGGTGCATCACCAACGATAACGAACAGGCGGCCGCCGACCTTCAGTTGCTGCTTGTAGGCTTCCGGCACCATCGGCACCGAAGCGGTCAGTATGATGGCGTCGTATTCCGCTTCGCCCCAGTTATGCGCTGCATCGCCCACTTGCAGTGTGACGTTGTCGATATTGTGCGTGGCCAGGTTGCGCGAGGCGGCGGCACTCAGTTCGGGCACGATCTCGACGCTGGTCACCTGCGCGGCCAAGCGCGCCAGCAGGGCGGTCACGTGGCCGCTGCCGGTGCCGATCTCCAACACGCTGTCGGTCGGCTGCAACGCCAGTGCCTGCACCGCGCGCGCCTCGATCTTCGGTTGCCACATGCTTGCGCCGTGGCCCAGCGGAATCTCGGTGTCGGCAAAAGCCAGCCCTTTGCTGACTGGCGGCACAAACTGTTCGCGGCGCACCGCTTTAAGCAGCTCAAGAACACGGGGATCGAGTACGTCCCATGGGCGGATCTGTTGTTCGATCATGTTGAAGCGCGCTTGTTCCACATTCATTTCTCTCTCCTCGTTGTTCAGTGTATTGCCGTCCGATGGGCCATATCGCGCGGGAGTATAACAACACCCCCTATCACCCTCAACCTGCCTTTGCCGCGCTTGCCGGCAGCGTGGCGCCTGTTGCCTTGTTAAACCCAGATTGTCCGTTAGAAATATCACGTCATTCCGGCCCTTCGATAAACTCAGGACAGGCTGAGTTTATCGAAGGGCCGGAATGACGGCCTAATGGACGATCCGGGATTAAGGCAAGCGACTGAATCGCGTTCTCAATACGTCCGTTTTCAGATGCTTGCGTCACGCTTGCCGAATTGCTGTTTGGCATCGGCGCACTTCCCGACGGTCGACGCAAGGAGGCATTGATTCAAACGCTGGATGGCCTGTTGGCGCTATTCGGGGATCGCGTGCTTGCTTTCGATACCGACGCAGCCCGGCACTATGCCGCGCTGGCCGTAGCTGCCCGAGCCGGCGGCAGGAGATTCCCCACACCGGACGGCTATTTCGCCGCCATTGCGACCACTCGCGGTTTCACCGTCGCCACACGCGACGTTGCGCCATTCAAGGCGGCCGGCCTCAACGTCATCAATCCTTGGGAAGCGACGCAGTGAGCCGGCGTCTCCCCACGAAGTTCAATATTTCCCACGCATGTGGGCCGGAATCATGGCTTTGTCCGCTTCGCGGCGTATTTTTCATCGCTGGATACCGGCCTAATGGACGATCCGGGTTAATCAAACCTTGCGTTGACAACTCCAACATTGCTTGTATATAGCCAATGTAAGCGCATCATCTGGAGGTTAATATGTCCATCACTACAGTGTTTAACAACAACCGCACGCAAGCGGTTCGCTTGCCCGCTGAGATGCGTTTTCCCGATTCGGTAAAAAAAGTCGAGGTGCGCAGCTATGGGTTGGAGAGGATCATTTCACCGGCGACTTCTTCTTGGGATAGTTTCTTTACCGACTCAACCATGCCGACGCCGGATTTCATGTCCGAACACGCAAGCCAGATTCAAGCCGAGCGCGAAAGTCTGTAGCAGCGCCATGTTGAAGTATCTGCTCGACACCAACATCGTCATCTACGTGATCAAGCAGCGACCTTTGGCGGTGGTGGAAGATTTTGTAAGTCGCCTGGATGTGCTTGCCTATGACGATAAGGCCGCATGGCAGTATGGAAATATCCGGAATTATGTAGCAGCCGCACAAAGCCTCCAGATGATGCGCGACTAGAATACTACCTGTCTTCTAACCAGCCGGGTGCATCATGCCAACATCCCCAGTCATATCCGGTCTTGCCACCAAACATAGAGAGCTTGGCCGGGAACTAGCCCAACATCAGGAAGATGTCCGGCAGCTATATGCCGCGATAGAGAGCATCGACAACGCGATCAAACTATTCGATCCAAACTTCGACCTCACCACGATCAAATCCAAAGCTAAATATACCGTCAATCCGTGGTTCGATCATGGTGAAATTGGAACGCTCGTACTGGATACACTCCGCACAGCCTCTGAACCGCTATCAACCCGTCAGATTGGCGAGTTGATTGTTGCTGTCAGGGGTTTGCGTGTTGAGGAACGAAGGAATGGGATTGGGTGTTGAAGATGGTACTGAGCGCAGCGCAACGGCTGGAGAAGAAAGGAATCGTCAAAATGGTTGGGCGCGTCAAGTGTATCGGCAACGGCCCGATGCTCTGGCAACTCGCCTAAGCTGCCAACCGTTCTGCCTGCCGCTTGTTCCCCTGCCAGTAGCCACACCAGTCATTGTTCGTCCGCGTGTGGGCGCATTTCTTTGCGATGTCGTTGAAGATCGCGCCGTTGCTCCAGCGGCGTGTGTCCTCGCGGTATGCCGCCTCGTTGGCGTAGTTTGCCAGATACAGATTCCCGAACTTGTGAACTTGCCCGTACTGCATCCGGCGGAAGCGCGCAAAGTAGCTTTCAGCCAGATTGTTGGTCGTGCCATCATCGGCGCGGTACTCGACACTGTGATTCACGCGGTGCGTATCAAACTTGGCGTGCAGCACGTCGTAGGCGTTGGACTCGTCGGCGCAGATTGTTGAGCCTTGAGTGACATGGGCATCCGCCAGCTTGCTCACGTCAGATTGATTCTCGGACTTCAACACAAAAGTAATAGTCTTGCTGGCTCCGGCTGCAAGTTCCTGACACTTTTGGCGCATCACGAACACACAGCGCTTGCCCGGTTTCTGGTGGATGGCAAGGCGGCGGTCGATGCGGTCTTCCTTCTTGTTCTTTGGGCGGATGTGGCCGTTGACGTAAGCGCCATCCATGTGGATCTCACCATCCAGTTTTTCTAACTCACGTTGTTCCATCAACGATTCACGAATCTTGTGCGCCAGCACGAAGGCCGTCTTGTACTGCACGCTCAGGTCACGGCCAAGCTGCAACGCTGAAATGCCCTTTACTGCGTTGGTGTAGATGGCGATGGCCGCGAGGTACACCTTCAACGGCAGTTCGTGGAAGGCGAATATTGTCCCGCTGGTCACGGAGAACGTGTGGCTGCAATCCTTGCACTGCCACTGCTTCCGGGTTGGCTTGAAATAGTGCTTGCCGATCACACCGCATACCGGGCACGTCACTTCTTCGCCATTGCCCCAGCGCACTTCACGGAACAGCGCAAACGCTTCGTCGTTGCTCATCTCAAACACCTTGCGCACGGACAGCGTGCGGGCTTGGGCTGAGAGCAGGAAGTGTTGTTTGTGGGACATGGCACACCTTGTACATAAATCTATGACGCGGAGAATAGTCACTAATTTATGTCCTGTCAAGAAAATTGAACATTTATTAGTGAATTATTGACATTCTTATATGTTCTGTATATATTAAGGTATGACTAAAGGGAAATTGTTATGATGCGCGCCATGACATACGAGGAATTTCAGCGCCAGATTGGAAAGGCGGGGCTAACCATCCGTGAATTTGCGGACATGGTTAAGATGAACCGAATTTCAATCAGCAACTACGGACAAAAGGGAGAGGTGCCTTCCCATTTAGCCGTGATAGCGGCATTGTTAGGAGAAATGGCTGAACGCAAGATTGACTACAGAGACACTTTGTCACGAATTGATATTCTGCCCAAAAAACCACGCGGCGCAGGCATTGGCAAGTTCGGCGGGGACAAGCAAATGAATTTCTTAGTGGCAGACGTAAAAAGGGAAGATCAGCCATGAATTTCATTGAGAACGAAACTGCTCAAAAGCTCCGAGGCGGGTATTACACACCACCTGACCTAGCTGTTTTCCTAGCTCAATGGGTAAAAGAAATTTGCCCCACGCGCATTCTGGAACCAAGTTGCGGGGATGGTGTTTTTTTTGATGCACTTGCCAAGGTTAATGGATTTCAAAAAGCCGATATTGTTGGCTTCGAGCTTGAGCCAGATGAAGCAGCCAAGGCGCAGTCTCGCGCTAAATCCGTTGGCTTGAAGGCTGCAAAGGTACATACCGAAGATTTTCTTCAATGGGCTATCAATCACATGGATGATGGCAGCACCAAGTTCGATGCTATTGTTGGCAATCCCCCGTTTGTTCGATACCAATATCTTCCTGCGCCATTTCAAGTATGCGCGGAACAAATCTTCAAGGAACTTGATCTGCCATTTACAAAACACACCAATGCATGGGTGTCATTCATTCTTGCTTCCATGTCACTCCTGCGCCCTGGTGGACGATTGGCAATGGTGGTGCCAGCAGAAATTATTCACGTTACACATGCACAATCATTGCGTTCCTACTTAGGGCGCGAATGTCGTCGCTTAGTCATCATTGATCCAGAAGAACTTTGGTTCAGCGACACGCTGCAAGGCGCAGTGATCTTGTTCGCCGAGAAGAAACATAGCAAGACTGATAAAGTCGAAGGGCTTGGTATGTATCCAGTTAAGGGGCGCGAGTTTCTTAAACTTGATCCTGCAACTGTTTTCAATGCACCACAGTCCATCAATGGCAAGACCGTGCAAGGAAAATGGACGCGCGCCTTACTTGATTTAGAAACGCGCTCACTATTTGATGAACTCGCAAATCATAATGCGGTGCATCGGTTCGAGGATATAGCTCAAGTAGATGTTGGTATTGTCACTGGCGCGAATAAATTTTTCCTCGTTACAGATGATGTTGTGAAGAAATTTAAACTCGACAAATGGGCACACCCAATGTTTGGGCGAAGCGAGCATTGCCCTGGCATCATCTACGATGACAACCAACATGCAGCGAATGCGGAAAAGGGGAATCCTACAAATTTCCTTCTGTTTAGAGAAGACGTAAATAAACTCAATGCTTCCGCAAAAGCCTATATCAAGTTGGGCGAGGATCAAGAACTCAATACTCGATATAAGTGCCGTGTACGTGC
>WOZO01000110.1 GCA_011620315.1 Sideroxydans sp.
AGCACGCCGGCCAGCTCGGCTTCGTTGTTCATGCGCGCGAGCAGCCCCTTGGTGATGAACACGTAACCGCCCGGCGCGGCGAAAGCGTTGATGTCCGCATCGTCCAGCACGCCGAACTGCCACGGGATGTCGGGGCGTTCGGTCTGCAGCGCGATCCAGCGGCCGACGCGGTTCACATAGCGCTGCACTTCGGGGTTGTCGAGCAAGGGCGCGGCCCCCAGCAGGTTGCTGGCAATGCCGCTGCCCAGCTCGATCTCCTGCGGTTCGCTCACGTCCTCGTTGGCCTTCTTGATCTTCTGCACCGTCTTCACGGCTTTCTCCAGATCGAAGTTGCCGAAATCGAATGCCTGTGCCGGAACAGTCAGGCTCAATGCCATCAAGAGTATGAAACTCGCGTAGCGATTCGTTCGCCCCCTCTCCCTCCCGGGGAGGGTTGGGGAGGGGGAAACGGGCTTTGCAAATTTCATTGCAGGGGGTAGCGCTGCTGACAAGATTGTTAGTATGAGTGTTCTCATCGCTCACCTCCCGGCAGATAGTCGACCTGTTGCGCTTTCAGTTTTCCCGCCATGGCGAAACGTTTCGCCTCGGCCTTGCTGGCGGCGTACTGTTTGGATTCTTCCAGTCCCTGCGGGTTAGGCTTGGCGTTCTTCAGGTCTTCTTCCGACAGCCCGCGCACGCCGGTGGTGACGGTACCGCCGCCGCGTCCGGTCTGCGCCACGTTGAACAGCGAGCGCAGGCCGTTGTCGGCGCGGCGCTGCGTGGTGCCGCGTACCAGTTGCAGGCTGAGCATCTTCACCCAGCCGGTAGACTGGCCACTCTTCACTTGCGTCCATGAGGCGCGCCGCTGCAGCACTTGCACCTTGCTGCGTTCCGGCAAGGTCAGCAGGGTCTGCGCATCGCTGTAGGGCTTGGCCTTCATCTCGGTGCTGCGCAAGGTAATGGCCTCCTCGGCTGCGGCGCTGGCGACCAAGCCGAATGCCAGACAGGCTACGATCAATCTCTTCATGCCAACTCTCCTTTTCTGGACGGGGCGAACAGTTCCACTTCCTGCTCGCGCCCTTTCACCTTGAACGATCCGAACGACTGGAATTCGAAAGCATCCCCGCAGGCCTGCATGGTCTCGCGCGAGACGAGGATGCGCGACACGCCCTTGGTCAGGCCCTCGATGCGGCTGCCCAGGTTCACCGTGTCGCCGATGGCGGTGTATTCGCGGCGCTGCTCGCTGCCGATCAGGCCGACCACGGCCGGGCCGCTGTGGATGCCGATGCCTACGTCGAAGGTCGCGTCTTCTTCACCCAGTTCCTTTTTGAACTGCTGCAACACTTCGCCCATCTCCAGCGCGGCTTCCACCGCGTGTTTTGCATGATCGGAATCATCCAGCGGCGCGCCCCAGAAGGCCATGATGCAATCGCCGATGAACTTGTCCAGTGAGCCGCCGTGGCGGAACACCACCTCGACCTGCAGGCTGAAATAGCGGTTGAGCAGTTCCACCACCTGCTCCGGCGTGCGTTTCTCGGACAGCGTGGTGAAACCGCGGATGTCGGAAAACAGGATGGTGATCTGGCGGCTCTCGCCTTGGCGGCTGAGACCGCCGTGCGCCACCAGTTCCTGCACCACATGCGGATTGACGAAGCGGCTGAACAGTTGCACCGCCTGTTCGCGTGACTTGCGTTCGCGCAGATAGGCGCGCAGGGCAAAGGCGACATAGGCCAGCCAGGCCAGCAGCAGCGGCGACAGCACCGGCAACAACAGCAGGTTGCCGACCGCCAAGTATTCCGCCAGCAACAGCAACACGGTGACCAGCAGCATGCCCTGCCCCACTGTCAGCGCATTCATGCCGCGCATGAATGCGATGCTCAACACACCGATCAGCAACAGCGCGAGGCCACTCGGGAAGCCTTCATCGGCGCGGCGCATGGAGCGGCCGTTCTTCAGGTTGTCGATGGCAGTGGCCAGCATCTCCACACCGGGATAGAGGCTGGCCAGCGGCGTCACTCGCACATCGTGCATGCCGGTGGCGGCGGTGCCGATGATGACGATCTTGTCTTTCAGTTCGTCTGCCGGACGCTGACGCTGCTCACGACCGAAGTCGGCATACAGGTCGGCATAGGAGATATGTTTGAAGGCGCCCGGCTGGCCGCGCCAGGCGAGGATCATGTCTGCCTGCTGCGGCACGTCATAGCCCAAGTCTTGCGCAACGCGGGCGGGCAGCGAGGGGATGCGCCAGCCGTAGGCATCTGTGTAAAGCTGGTAGCGGCGACCGACGCCGTCCGCGTCTTCCTCGAAGTTGATGGTGCCGACGCGCCAATGTTCCGGGTCCAGCGCCAGCGGCGGCAGCATGGCGAGCTTCGCCTTGTCGTCCGCCTCTTCGCCGCGTTGCAGGCCAAGCATAGCTGCGATGTCGGTGACCGGCGCACCCTGCGCATCCATCGCAGCATCGCGCCGCACCATGGGGAAGTAGACATTGTTCAGACCTTGCAGCGACTGGTTAAAGGCCTCGTCACTATCGGGACGGAACGCATCGCGCTCGCTGAACAGGATGTCGAACACAATGGCTTTGGGTTGCTGCGCCGCGATACCCTGCAGCAGTTCGCCGTGGATGGCACGCGGCCAAGGCCAACGTCCGGCGTCGTTCTCCAGTTGCGCCAGACTGGTGTCGTCGATGTCGACGATGACGATGTCTGAATCGGGCGTCAGCGTCGCTGCCTGCATGCGCACGAAAGCATCGGAGAGTCGGTTCTCCAGCGGAGAAAGCGCATGCAGGAACAACAGCTCCAGCAAAGCGAGCAACATGAAAGCCAGCCCGATGTGTTGGGCGCTCTGTCTATCTGCGGTGCGGCGCGCGTTCTGCATGGCTTTATTCTGCCTGATTGCGCATGAAGTCAGCGACTTTCTGGAAGGCGTCCTTCAGTTCCTTGCGCAGCGCATCGTCCTCCACCACGTCGTCCAGCGCCTGCGACATGCACATCATCCACTGGTCGCGCTCGGCGTCGCCGACGGCGAATGGCAAATGGCGCTGGCGCAGACGCGGATGGCCGAACTTTTCCACATACAGTTGCGGCCCGCCCATCCAGCCGGCGAGGAACATGAACAGCTTCTCCTCCGAGCTCTTCAGGCTGATGTGGTGCATCTTGCGGATGCGGTGCGCCTCGGGCAGTTCGTCCATCAGTTGATAGAAACGCTGCACCAGCTCGCGTATCTTGGCCTCGCCGCCGATGCGCCGGTAATGGTCGTTCTGGGGTTCTGTCACTTGCATGTTCACTCCGTAAAGAATCTTGTGCTCAATTCTTGCAGACCGAGCATCTCCAGCATCTCGCTCAATCTTTGCGCCGCCTTCTGGCGCGGCAGGTCTTTGTGGCTGGCGATGATGAGCTCGTTCTTCATCGAATGCTCCCAGCCCACCAGTTCGGTCACCGTCACTTGATAACCGTGCGCTTCCAGTTGCAGGCAGCGCAGCACGTTGGTGGCATGGCTGCCGAATTCGCGCGTGTGGATGGGGTGACGCCACAGTTCGGTCAGCGTGTTCTTCAATGCGCTGCCCTTGTTCTTGCGCAACACCGCAGCGACTTCGGCCTGGCAGCACGGCACCAGCACGATGTGCTTGGCCTGCTTGGCGAGTGCGAACTTGATGGCGTCGTCGGTCGCGGTGTTGCAGGCATGCAGCGCGGTCACCACATCCACCTGCGCGGGCAATTGGTCCGAAGTGATGGAATCCGCCACCGACAGGTTGAGAAAGGACATACCGCCGAAGCCGAGATGCTGCGCCAGATCGCGCGAATGGGTGACCAGCTCTTCGCGCGTCTCGATGCCGTAGATATGCAAAGCATCTTTGAGCGCCTTGAAGAACAGGTCGTACAGGATGAAACCCAGATATGACTTGCCCGCACCGTGGTCGACCAGCGTCAAGGCCTGATGCCCATGTTTCACTTCCTGCAACAACGGTTCGATGAACTGGTACAGGTGATATACCTGCTTCAGCTTGCGCCGCGAATCCTGGTTCATCTTGCCGTCGCGCGTGAGGATGTGCAGCGCCTTCAGCAGTTCGACGGACTGGCCGGGGCGGATCTCGGGATACTCGGGGGTTTGTGTTTTCTTCATGCGCTTCATTTTCCTGTATTTCTGAATCTATGCAACGGCGATAGCGCTTGCAGCAATGCCTGCGGCAGCGGCGGCACAGTCCCGCACATCTGCGCGGCGATGATCTCGGCCGATATGCCTGCCGTGAGCAGGCCGCGCGTGCCGTGCGCCAAGCTGCAATACAAGCCCGGTGCCACCTCGCCCACCAGCGGCGTCGCACCTGGCACGGAACAGCGCACAGCGGCGCGCCCGCTCACAGGCTGCGTATCGCCCAATGACTGCCATAGCGTTGGCATGTGCGCGGACAGCCTGGCGATATTCTCGGCATGATCGACCTCGCGGATATCCGTCCCGTCATCGTCGAACGATGAAGTCGCCCCTGCCACATGCATGCCGTCCTGCGCGGGCGCGCAATAACCCTCGGCACACAGCACCGCATTCAATTGCGCACTTGCTTCGGTTGCGGGCAGTACGCTGATCTGGCCGCGCACCGGCTGCAAGGTGAATGCGGTGAACTGCGCCAGTTGCTTCGCCTGATGCGCGGCGCACACCACGGCCTGCTCCGCCTCGACGGCGAAACCTGCCCCGCTGGCGCTCCAACCCCTTGCGGTGCGTTCCAGTGCAGTGACTTCGCTATCCAGTCGCACAGTGATGTTCTGGTGCTGCACCAGTCCGGCACAGACCTCGGGCGGCACTACCCAGCCACCTGCGGGAAACCACAAGCCGCCGTGTGCCATCTCCATGCCTGTCAATTGCGATGCCTGCGCCGCATCTACCGCTTGCAGCAAGTGCGGCGGCCATTCCTGCGCGGAAAGTTTGTCTATGCGCTTGGCTTCGGATTCGGTGGCGGCCAGTTGCAGCAAGCCGCATTCGGCACGCTGCACATCGTCCACCGGCATCACTTCATCCAGCAAGGCCAGTGCGTGACCGTAGGCCGCCAGCACGAAACGATGCAGCGCGCTCATGCCTGCACCGAAGCGTGCATGCAGGATGCCGCGCGGATTGCCGGAGGCGGCACTGGCGAGTTGCGCGGCCGATTCGATCAGCGTGACCTGTATGCCGCGTTGCGCCAAAGCATGTGCCGTGGTGCAACCGGCGAGGCCGCCGCCGATGACGAGCGCGGTACGCGGTACCCGCCTTTCGATACGTCCGCTCTGCGGGAGATTCGGGGCGAGCCGGCCTTGTGTCATCTCCCACTTGCGGCCATAACCCGGTACGCGCTTCACCTCGAACCCTGTCGCCTGCAGACTGCGTCGCACCCAGCCTGTGCTGGTATAGGTGGCCAGCGTCGTCCCCTCATGCGAGGCGCGGGCGACGGCGGCCAGCACGGCTTCGCTCCACATCTCGGGATTCCTCGCGGGCGCGAAGCCGTCGAGGAACCATGCGTCCACGCTAGCGGGCTGAAGTTGCGGCAAGGCTTGCGCCACATCTTCCATCGCCAGCGTCAGACGGATGCGTCCGTCGGCGAAATGCCAGCGGTTCCAGCCCGGCACGCGGCGTTTCCAACGAGCAAGCAAAGCCTTCGCTTCGGCAGCCAGCTCCGGCCACAAAGCCAGCGCTGCTTGAAGCTCATCGTCGTAGATGGGGAATCTTTCGGTGCTGAAGAAATCCAGACTGGCCCCGGGCGGCGCGCTCTGTTCGAACAACCGCCAGGCGCAGAGGAAATTCAGCCCGGTGCCGAAACCGGTCTCGCCGATGCAAAAGCTGTCGCCGTCGCGCAGCGCCGCGAAACGATGCGCCAGATCGTTGCCTTGCAGGAACACATGGCGCTTCTCTTCCATACCGGATTCGGCAGAGAAATACACATCGCCGAAACGGGATGAGAAAGGTTGGCCGTCTTTCCAGGCAAGCATGCTGTGATCGGCGGGGAGTCGCCTGTAGGGATTCCGGAACTTGGGCGGCGGATTATACGCGGCGGCAGGAGATGCCGGTCTAAGCCATCCTGGACAGACTGGCGAAGAAGATACTGTCAAAGCGGCGGCCAAGATGGTGCTTCAATCGTTCGTGTCCGTCGCCTTCGAAGCGGGAGAATTCGATCTCGGTCAAAAAATCCCCCTCATGCGCCACAGTGATCAGACTGCGCCCCACCAGCTTGACCAGGGCATGGTCACCGCCCTGATCCAGCGGCGGGATCTTCAGCATGATCGCCACGTCCTTCCCGCTGCAGATGTGGTGGTCGCTACGGATGCGCATGGTGCAGGAAGAGATATCGTGGACGAAACCTTCTCGTATGGTGATCGGCTTGCCTTGTTTCTTGCAATCACAGATGAACCGGACCGGCCAGTTTGCTGGATAGCGGGTTACATGCGCTTCTTTCATCGCGATTCTCCAATGCGGCTTTACACGGAATTCAGGTCGGTTGAAGTATCCGCCGTGAAGATATCGCGTCAATATGCCGAACAGCCTATATAAATTTGCGGGGATATAGACGGCGGCCTATATATCCACCACTACGGGCTATACCTTGCGCAAACATCGCGCGAAGGACTCAATGACCTCCTTTGCCGTACAATCTCACGTGTTCAACGTTAATTGCTTCACGCGCATGGTCCCGTCGCATTCGAATCCTATGAGCAAGCAAACCCTGGAACGCATACTGCAATCACAAGGCTTCGGCACCCGCAAATGGTGCGTCGGCCTGCTCGCCGCAGGAGAGGTATCGCTGAACGGCGAGGTCATCACAGATGACCGGGCCAAGTTCGAGACAGACGGGCTGGAATTCAGCGTGTACGGCGAGCCCTGGTTGTACCGCGAGCATGTGTACATCGCGCTGCACAAACCCGCCGACTACGAATGTTCGCGCAAACCGTCACACCATCCCGGCGTGCTTTCCCTGTTGCCGGAACAATTCTCCAATCGCGACGTACAGCCTGTGGGCCGTTTGGATCACGACAGCACCGGCCTGCTGCTGATGTCGGACGACGGCTCGTTCATCCACAAACAGTCTTCACCCAAGCACCATGTGCCCAAGGTGTATGTCGCCACCACACACGAACCGGTGACGCCGCAACTGGTGGAGCATCTGTTAAAGGGGGTGAATCTGAACGACGAGCCTTCGCCGCTGGCTGCGGTATTGTGCGAACAGCTTGGCGAACAGCAACTGAAGATCGTGCTGGAACAGGGCAAATACCATCAGGTAAAACGCATGCTGGCCGCCGTCGGCAACCATTGCACGGCGTTGTGCCGCACGCAGATCGGCGGGCTGACGCTGGACGCGCTGGGGCTGGCGGAGGGGGAATGGCGCTATCTGAATGCCGGCGAACTGGCCATGCTCAAACCGCTTGAATAAGGGCTGAGCATCATTGCGCCCGACTTTGTATCGCCATGTCGAAGGCGCATAATACCCGCCAGCAGCTTCGCAGATTCCTTCAAACAAGATGCAACTTTCTATCCGTCCCGGCTCTGCAGTGATGGAAACGGAACATCTGAAAGTTGCGGTGCAGTCCGATTCAACCTCGGTGAGCTGGCACAAATCGTTCTAAAGCGGGACGAATTGCGGGCGGTGCATCTCCGGCATAGCGATGGCGTTCAGTCTGTGTATCGGCAGTACGTCTCGCGCACGAACAGGATCGCGACCAGTCCCGTCAGCGAAAATCCCAGCATGATGCCCATGCCTGCCTGATAGTCGGACAGCCCCAGCGGCAGCTCGCTGCCCGCATGGGCACGGTCGATGGCCCAGCCCACCAGCGGTTGCATGATGGCGGTGCCGAGGAAGCCCCCCACGTTGACCACACTGGTCGCCATGCCCGACAGTGCGGGCGGATTCACTTCCTTGGCGCAGGCCCAACTCAGCGTAAAGCTCGGCGCACTCAAACCCATCGCCAGAAACAGAAAATAGCTCAGCGTGCCGCTCATCTGCGCGCCGCTCCAAAGTATCACCCAGCACAAGCAATACACCAGCGCCCCGACGAACATCACCGGCTTGCGTCTGCCCATGCGATCCGACAGCGTGCCGATGAAGAATGCGCCGATGGCGAAACCCACCAGCAGCAAGGTCGTGTGGTCGGTCGCCACGGCGCGATCCATGCCGTACACATCGCGCAGGAAAGGCACGGCCCACAATCCGCCGAAGGCGAACAGCGTGCCGGCGATACCCATATTCACCCACAGTCCGGGCCAGGTGGCGCGGTTCTTCACCACCACCAGCAAGCCGTCATACCAGTGCCCTTCATGCGCGGGATGCGATGCCTTGCCGTCCAGTTCGCGCAGGCTGGGCAGCCCTGCTTCGCCGGGATGGTTGCGCACATACCACCATGCCAATGCTGCCAGCACCAGTGAAATCACGCCGACCGCGACGAACACCGTACGCCAGGAGACGAAGCCCAGCGCCCATGCCAAGGGTGCCGCAGCCAGCACGGAACCCAGATTGCCGAGCATGATGGTGGCGCCGGTCGCCGTGCCGAAATGGCGGTCATGGAACCACACGGCATTCAGTTTGAGCATGCAGATGAACGCGACCGACACACCGAGGCCGACCAGCAGGCGTCCGGCGGAGGCCATCGCCAGCGTGTCCGCCATACCGAACATGATCGAACCGATACCCGCGATGACGCCGCCGATGGCGACCACACGGCGCGGCCCCAGCGTGTCGGCGAGGATGCCGGCGGGGATCTGCATCACGGTGTAGACGTAGAAATACGTCGCGGCCAGTCCGCCCAAAGAGGCACCCGTCGTATTGAAGGCGAGTTGCAGATCGGACGAGATCACCGCCGGTGCGAAGCGATGGAAGAACGACAGCACATAAGCCAGGCCGACGATGGCGAACGCCGTCCAGCGCAGGCGCACCAACCGGGCCGATTGATGGATATTCAGCATATTGGTTTAAGCGATTTTATTTACAAACAGTGTCTGCGACGGGTAGGCAAATTCGATGCTTTCTTTTTCAAACGCGTCGAAGATCGCCAGATTGATGGCCTGCTGGACATCCATGTACTTGGTGTAATCGGCACCGATCACGTAATACACGAACTCGAAATTCAGGCTGAAGTCACCGTAGTTGGCAAAATGCCCGCGGTCGAATTCGGCATCCTGCTGCGCCACGATGATGTCCTTGACCAGTTGCGGGATGCGTTTCAGTTTCTCCGATGGCGTCTGGTAGGTCACGCCGAGTTTGAACACGATGCGGCGCTTTTCCATTTTTTTGAAATTGTGCACGCGCGAGTTGGTCAGGTCGGTGTTGGAAAAAACCAGTTGTTCTCCACCCAGTGCGCGCAGGCGCGTGGTCTTGATGCCGACTTGTTCCACCACGCCCATCTTGTCGCCCACCACGATGAAATCGCCCACCGCGAACGGCTTGTCGAAGAAGATCACGAAGTAACTGAAAAGATCGCCCAACACCGCCTGCGCCGCCAGCGCCACCGCGATACCGCCGATGCCAAGGCCGGCCACCACCGCCGATATCTTCACGCCCAGGTTGTCGAGCAGGAACATCAGTGCCAGCACCCAGATCACGAAATTGAGCAGCCCGCCTATCCCCTTGAGTTGTTTTTCCCCGTCCTCCGAACCCGAGGTGACTTTGAAATAACTGCGCAAAAGATGGTGTACCGCCGCAGTCAGGGCGCGTACCGCCAGGATGGTGATCAGCACAACGGCGGCAATATTGAAACCGCGCTCGAATTCCTTGCTCAGGTGCAGCGTATGCACGGAGGCGTACAACACGCCGAGATACATGAGGGGAACCAGCGTGCGCCCGATCATTTTGACCAGCAGATCGTCGATATTGGTAACGGACACCTCGGCCAGTTGCTTCATGCGCGCGAGGATATAGCGCTTGAATACATAGATGGCAGCCATGCCTCCCGACAGGATGGCGAGCGAGGTGAGGTAATCCAGCACGGTATTGCCGAAATATGAATGTTCTAGCATGAGTTTCAGTCTTCCTTTGTTTTGGATCCGGCAGAGTCCCCGGTCGCGCCGCGCAATACGCTATGCTTACGCCCCCGCGCATTGTGCCGCAATGCACCGTAACAGGAAAATACATGGCAATCAAAGCGACCGTATTCAAAGCCAATCTGCAGATCGCGGATATGGAGCGACATTATTACCAGGACCACGCGCTCACGCTGGCGCAGCACCCCTCCGAGACCGAAGAAAGACTTATGGTGCGCCTGCTGGCATTCGCCCTGCATGCGCACGAGCATCTGGAATTCGGACAGGGCATGACCGACGAAGACGCGGCCGACCTGTGGCAGAAAGACCTGACCGGCAGCATCGAACTATGGATAGACGTCGGCATTCCCGACGAGAAGCTGATCCGCAAAGCCTGCGGTCGTGCCCTGCAAGTGGTGGTTTATTGCTACGGCGGGCGCGTGGCCGATATGTGGTTCGCGCAGCACCGCGCGCAGTTCGAGCGCCAGAAGAACCTCGCCATCATCAATCTGCCGCCCGAGAGCACGCGCGAACTGCCCAAGCTGGTGCAGCGCACCATGAATCTGCAATGCACCATACAGGATGGTCAGGTGTGGCTGAGCGACGGCGAACACAGCGTGGAGATCGAGCGCATCAAGCTGCGCTGATGCGCGCGCAGATCAGGCTGTAGCGGTCGCTTTTTCGATCAGCGGTTGCAACTCGCCCTGCTCGAACATGGCCAGCATGATGTCGGAACCGCCGATCAGCTCGCCGTTGATATAGAGCTGCGGGAAGGTGGGGAAGTCGGCGTAGAACTTCAGGTAGTTCCAGGACACCGGGTCTTCCAGCACGTTGACGGCCACATAGTTGGTCACGCCCGCCGCCTTCAGCACCTGCGCGGCGCGGCCGGAAAAACCGCATTGCGGGAATTGCGGCGTGCCTTTCATGTACAGCACGACGGGGTTCTCGGTCACCGTCTTGCGGATGATGTCCAGCGCGATCTCTTTTTCGTCCATTGCTATTTCCTTATTGGTTGTTGGCCCACTGCGCGGGCGTCATGGTCTTCATCGACAGGGCGTGAATCTTCTCCATCTTGCCGCCCAGCACCTGATACACCAGCTTGTGCTGTTGCAGCATGCCCTTGCCTTCAAAATCCTTGCTCACGATCACCGCCTCGAAATGGCGACCGTCGCCTTCGACCTGGATGTGTTCACAGGGCAGGCCCTGCAGGATGAAATCCCTGACGTTATCGGGTGTGACTTTCATTGATATTCCTCAGACGCAGCCGGTCGGCTTGGGCATGCCGCCGTATTTGGTGATCGGCTTCATGGGGCCGGTCATCCACAAGTCGAACACGTCTTTCTGGTCTTCTTCGATGTACTTGGCGAATTTGCGGATCGGCGGCACCGAGGTGAATTCCTCGTAATACGCGCGCGCCTTCATGATCTGCTGCCACTTCTTTTCGTTCAGCTCATAGCCGTCCGCCTCCGCCATGGCACGGCCGATCTCCTCGCTCCAATTGTTCATATCTACAAGATATCCGTCACCGTCACGTTCTGGTAATTGCATGGTCTGCCCCTCTCTGGTGAAAAAGTGCAGTCATTTAACCCAACCTGAGTAAATTAGTCAATTACTCCTATTGGGGGGATGGAGGCTGATCACCCGCAACGGAATCAGTGACGGGTCAGTTCCACCAGTTTGGCATCCTCAACGCGGATGTGGTGGATCAACCAGTCGCGCAAATAAGTTAGCACGTCGAACTGGGCGACCAGCGGGTTGGCATGCAGTTCTTCGTAGAATTCCGCAATCTTCTCTTCAAAGGCATGATGCTGGTGCAATTGGCGATCAATGCCGGAAAATGCGTAGTGAATCATCATCTGCTCTTCCGAACGGAAGTGGATCTTGGCATAGGCATCCAATGATTTGATCAGCCGCGCCACTTCACGCGCACCGCGTTTTCGGATCACCACCTGATACAGGTCGTTGATCAGATCGAACAGATAACGGTGATGCTCGTCGATGACATCGATCCCCACACTCAGGCTGTCGTCCCAAGGCATCCATTCGTTCTCGCGATGACGGATAGGAGGCAGGGTCAGCACTTGTTTGGGGTCGATGATATCGTCGCGGTACAACTCGCGGATGCGCAGGATCTCGGGCATCGAGGCATCGAAGGCGCGCACCACTTCCGGATCGAAATGCTTGCCCACTTCGCTCATCACCCAGTCATGCGCCTGTTCCACCGTCCAGGGATCCTTGTAGGGACGGGTAGAAGTGAGCGCATCGAACACGTCGGCCACGGCGCAGATACGCGCCAGCAGGGGTATCTCGTCGCCCTTCATGCCGCCGGGGTAGCCTTTGCCATCCCAGCGTTCGTGATGACAACCGGCGATATCGCGCGCCGCCTTGATCAGTTCGTCCTTGCCTTCGAGGATGGTGACGCCGATATTGGTGTGCGTCTTCATCACCTCGAATTCTTCGTCGGTCAGCTTGCCCGGCTTGAGCAGCACCGCATCGGCGATGCCGATCTTGCCCACATCGTGCATGGGTGCCGCGATGTACAGCAGGTCGCGCTGTTCCTCGGGCAGATGCATGGCCCGGGCAATGGATTGCGCATAGTTGGTCATGCGCATGATGTGCCAGCCGGTCTCGTTGTCGCGGTATTCGGAGGCCACGCCCAGACTGCGGATAGCATCCGCACGGGCTTCTTCCAGTTCCAGCTCGCGTATGCGCAAGGTCTCCATCGACAAGGTGCGCTGCACAAGACCGGACAGGGCGCGCGACAGATCGTTGAAGAAATCCTCATAGACCTCGCACAACTCGTATCCCATCGGCACGAACATGGCCACGTAGCCGATGTAACGGCCCTCGACGCGCAACGGCAGCAGCATGATGCGGGTATGGACGATGCCGCCGGCAGCGGGATCCTCGCAGGAGAACTGTTTTGTATGGCAGCGTTCGACTGCACCGGGTTCGGGTAGTTTGAGGACCTCCCAATCCAGCGTGTTGTCCCATGCGGGCGGCATGCCGAACTGCGCGACCTGGAAATACTTTCCCCTGGGGTTAAGCAACAGGATCGCACCACGTGACTCCACAGGAATATCGCGATATTCTTTCAGCAGAATGAACAGATGCTCCAGCAGGTTGTCCAGGTCGCCTGAATCATTGCCAGACATCGTCAACTCAAAGACCAGCTTGCTTATCGCCAGCTTTTCCTGACCGCGTCCCATCTACTTCCGTCCCCCTTCTCTATGCCCGATCTATTTGTGTATCTGCTGCCTTTCGCCGAACTGCCCGCATTAGGACACATTTCATTCTGGGAGACAATTCCAGTTCGCACTTTTTCGTAATATTTTTTCCTCACGAATATATCCGCCTGAAAACGAGGTGACCGGCATCGGATTATCAGGTGATAATCGGGCAACGGCACCGCTGAACGAAACCACCGAAAAGGAATCCATCATGCCCCATACCCAACTGAATCAAGAGGCTCTGGATCAACTCTTCCTGGCCGCACACACCCACAACGCCTGGACCGACAGGCCTGTAACGGACGGGCTGTTGCACCGGCTCTACGACACCTTGCGCATGGGCCCGACTTCGGCCAACTCCTGCCCGGCGCGCATCGTGTTCGTAAAATCGAATGACGCAAAAGAAAAATTGCTGCCGGCACTTATGGAAGGCAACCGCGCCAAGGTCATGGCCGCTCCCGTCACGGCCATCATCGGCTACGACCTGCACTTCTACGACAAACTGGGCAAGCTGTTCCCCAACGCGCCGGATGCGCCGAGCTGGTTCAACGGGGACGAGAAGACCGCCTTCACCAACGCTTTCCGCAACGGCACTTTGCAGGGCGCTTACCTGATCATCGCGGCGCGCGCACTGGGCCTCGATTGCGGACCGATGTCCGGCTTCGACAACGCCAAGGTGGACGAGCTGTTCTTTGCGGGAACGAGTGTGCGGTCGAACTTCATCTGCAGCCTCGGCTACGGCGACCCCAAAGGGGGCTATCCGCGCAATCCGAGACTGAGTTTCTGGGAAGCCTGCCGCATCGAGTAAGATGACACCCCTGAAATAAAAAAGCCGCGATCAGGACGCTCGCGGCTTTGCTTCGTATCGATCAGACGTGCATCCGGTTCAGTTGCTTGGCGACCACATCGTGATTCAGCCACAGCACAGGACCGGACGGATTGGATGTCTCATGAAACATCAGCGGGCCTGTGCCTTCCAGCACCAGCGCGCTCAACACATCGGTCACCAATGCGTCGCGCGTCTTGTGCATCTTGGTGATGGCTTCCGACGTGCCAATCATTACATCCGCCAATTCGGCGGTATTGTCCATCGGCCAAGCTTCAAAATTGCGGAAGTGCTTCATCACTGCGCTGTCGTTGTAGGCGTCGATGGTGTCCAGCAGATTCTCCAGCGATTCGCCTTCCTGCAACACCTCGCGGCAGGCTTGCCATTGCGTCTCGGCCCAGGCACCGCCGCCTTCCTGCTTCAAGGCTTTCAGCAGCGGGAACAGCGACAACTCCACGCCGACGAAGATGTCGGAGGAATTGGTGCGGATCTCGGGGCAGTTGTACACCGTCGCCTTGATGCCCTGCGCCCAGGCCGCTTCCGCGTGCTGCTCCAGACGCATCTTGGCGCGGCCCTGCGTGTAGTTGGTATAGGTCTGCCATTCGTACTTGCCGCCGATCAGGATCTCGGTACCGTGGTAACCGTAAGCGGTGTAACGCACCTGCACGCCGGTCTTTTCCAGACGCGCGCGGATAGCGGCGCTACCATCGATCAAATACTGGAAAGTATTGGCCGTGACTTCGTCGAAATTCATCAGGATCAGCTTGCCCAGATCACTGTTGACCAGCGCGCTGGACGGCATGAAACGCTCGCCGCGTCCCTTGTAGATGCGGTTGGCGATGGCGAGGAACACCTTCACCTTGGGGATGCCGCCGGCCATGGTGTGCGCGAAGAAGGCATTGGCACCATCCGGGATCATGCCGTCCAGCTCGGCCATCGCTTTGGCGACCGAATCCTTGAAACGCCGCACACCGGCCGCACGGCAGCGCTCGATCTGCGCCCAGTCCAGCTTGTCTGTCTGCCAGCTCTTGAGCGACATATCGGAGAGCAGATCGGTCGGGGTCGGCTCACCGGCCGGCGCATCCAGATCGAAACCGGCCATCAGCGGCACGTTGATGATGCGCCCGCCCAGATTCTGTTCGGCAGTCGCCAGCTCTTCCGCAGTCAAAGCACGCAGCGCGTTGTTCTCGTCGCGCCGTCCCACCGTGACACCGACGATGGTCATGCCGACTTTGCGCGCTTCGTTGATCAGACCGTTGGCATACCCCCGCCCGAACAGCTCACCGAACAACACAAAGACATCGCCTTTGCGGAAGATGTTGGACTGCGGAACGTTGCGTAAAGGGATCGGTGCTTTCATACAATGGACTCCGTTTAATGTTTTGTAGCAAGACGAGCCGGCAGGCCGCTCGCAAGCGTGTAATTGTACAGCAGAAGATGCCAAAACGGCTCGCCTTGGATACCTGCATCCCGCCGCGACGTTCAATCCGGCAGCGTAACGGCGGCGACAGCTGACATCTTGTCTATATCGAACTGCAATTCGCAAAATCCATCCAGATCGTTCAGCGGCGTCGGGTCATCTGCACAACTACAGTCGGCGATTACGCTCTTGAAAAATATCCCGACCCGCGCGCGGATGACGGGGCCCGCATCGTCGATGCGTTTGATAATCACACTGAACCGTGGAAGAACACGATGGCCGCGCCCCAGCACAGCCCCTGCAACACGCTGCAGCACGATCTGCCAGTTGCGCGCGACCGGGATGCGCGCATGCGGCAACGGCTGTTGCAACCAGCGGCCGGAGAGCACATAGGTGATACCGTCGGACAGGCTGTTGAGCAGCAGCCAGCCGAGCAGCCAGAACCAGGGCGTGGTTTCCCACGCCAGCCAGGCGATGTACAGCGTGCTAGCGGTGCCATCAGCGAAGCCAGACGCGCGCGCTCCAGCAGCGTCCGGAAACACAATACTTCTACTTCTTCCCCATCTTCCGGAGAGAGACTTTCCGTCCACTGTTCTTGCATTTCCCCTCCAGACGGCCCGAGTCCAATTCCCCGGGGCGCGTTTTGCCAGAAACCCTTCCATACGCACCGCTTTAAGGGATGGTCCTTCAGGAGTACCATGTGCTTGCCAATCGGTCATTTCCCGATCCGGGTTCGGGGGAGAAGAAAATGGATCCCATCAGCAACATCAATCCCAATCTCTATCTGGCCAGCATCCTCGCCAATGATGCAGTCACGCCATCCTACGACTTGCTGACGGTCGAACTGAGCCTTTCCACTCCGGGTATCTTCAACAACAGTTCCACCTATGTCGGCATCTCAACCAGAGGGCAGTTACTGTCGGCGGTCGTGCTGTTCCAGAATACGCTGCGGCTGGGTGCCGCCGCAGAACCGGATATCGAAAGCCTGACCGGCACGGCGCAAAGACTGGTTGATAGCTTCAACCACCTGCAATTGGGTGTCGCCGATCTCAGTGTGCCGAACGGCTTTCCGGCCACCGGTATCACGGCTGCATCGAGTCTGACCCAGCCACTCAATGTGCAGGCCCAGGCGAACTATGCCAACGGCGATTCAGCGCTGACGCAACTATCCCAACTGGGCATCACCTTCCAGGCTCCCGTATTTCCCGGCGCAACCGCCAGCCTGAGTCTGGACCAGGACACACTGCAGGCCGCTTTCGAAAGCGATGCCGCCGGTGCGGCTGCCCTGTTATCCAAAGCCACCAGCGCATTCAGCGACGTGGCGGGCAGGTTCATCAGTCAATCGGGCAGTCAGTACGCATCACTCGACGCACTGCTACAATCCACGTCGGATTACTCGCTACTGTTCAACACCCCGCAGCGGCAAAGCTTCGACGACTTGTTCAGCCTGATATCCAGCCAGCCTCAGTCCGGCAACAGGAATTGGGGCAGCGTGTTCTCCGCCATCAACGAATACAACCTGGTCTCGCAACTGTTCGGTTAAGCGACCGGCTTGGCCAAAGCCCGCAACACCGCCTGCAACAGCGTCCAGCAGTGTCCGACCGACGCGATCTCCACCCTCTCGCCCGGCGCATGCGCGCCGCGAATATCCGGCCCGAACGAGATCATGTCCAACTGTGGATGGCTGGCCGCGAGCAAGCCGCATTCCAGTCCGGCATGGATCACCTGCAACGAAGCCGGTGCGCCGAACTGTGCCTCGTACACCTGCTTACACAAAGCCAGCAGCGGCGAAGCCGGATTCGGCATCCAGCCCGGATAGGCACCGTCCTTCCAGGCGCGCAAGCCATAGCCGGCAGCGAACGACACTAGCTTGTCAGCCAGCACATCCGCGCGTGCATCCAGCAGGGAACGTACTTTGAAGGTCGCCTTGCTCTCACCTTGCGTCAGCTTGACCACTCCAAGATTGCTCGACGTATCGGTTACATCAGGGAAATCGCTGCTGATGCGCGACACGCCGTTGACCGCGTTATCGAGGAAGCCGAGCAGGCGGTCCCGCTCTGCCATGGTCACCGCCTGCCCCACCGGCAGATCATCCAACTCATAACGAAAGGCGATACCCGCATCCACATCCGCGAAGCGGTGCTGCCATGAAGTCAGACGATGCTCCACCCATTCATCGATGCCGGATACCGCAGCGATGGGCACCGCACAGATCGCGAACGCCTCGCGCGGAATGGCATTGCGCGCACTGCCGCCCTGCATCTCGATCAGGCGCACATCGGTATGCGCGGCCAGATCGCGCAACGCTTCGGCCAGCAGCTTGATGGCATTGCCGCGCCCGAGATGGATGTCGATACCGGAATGGCCGCCGCGCAAGCCGGACACATCGAAACGCAGCACCGCGTAGTCCGGCGGCAGCGCTTCCATCTCACTGATGTGGCGCACTTCGACATCCACCCCGCCCGCGCAGCCCAGATAGAAATGCCCCCATTCCTCCGTATCCAGATTGATGAGCGACTTGCCCTGCAAGGTGCCGGGTGCCAGACCGCGCGCGCCGTCCATGCCCGACTCTTCATTGATGGTCAGCAACACTTCCAGCGCCGGATGCGCCAGCCCCTGCGCCTCCAGCGCGGCCAGTGCCAGCGCCACACCGATGCCGTTGTCCGCGCCCAGGGTGGTGTTCTCCGCCACCACCCAGCCGTCTCGCAGCACGGTCCGGATGGCATCGCGCTCGAAATCGTGCACCGTGCCCGCGTTGGCTTGGCACACCATGTCGAGATGGCCTTGCAGGATCACGCCCGGCGCGGACTCGCAACCGGGGCTGGCCGGTTTGTGCAGGATGAGGTTGCCGACCGCATCCTCGAAATGCGCGATGCCGTGCGCATCGGCCCATGCGGCCAGATTTTGCTTGAGCGCCGCTTCGTGATACGACGGGCGCGGGATCGCGCACAAATTCGCAAAGTGCGACCAGACCAAAGTCGGCTGCAAGCTGCTCAAGTTGGATGTTGTTTCTTTCATATTCATCGATCTCCAAACAGCTTCTGCCACCAGCGGCGACGGTTTCCCGGCAGCGGTGCGACGTCTACGACAAGCGACGGCGGCATGCGGCTCAGCATCCAGCGCGGCGGCACCGGCGTGCTGCTGCAGGAACTGCCGATGCTGGACGGATCGTGGATCTTGATGAATGCGGGTTGCTCGATATCATCGGCATAGACGATGCCGCAGTGCGTGCAGTCATGTTCGCGCCGCAACAGCGCATCCACTTCCGTGATGAAATTGTGCAGCGCCTCGACTGCCATCGTCTGCGGCACAGGTACCTCGCCGACCATGCTGATGTACCAGCCTTCCGGTTGCGCGCGCACCGACGCCCACAATGCATCCAGATCGGACCAGTGCAGCATGCCGCGGAACGGTCCTTTCAATCTATCCTGGAATTCACGACTCATGTTTTCCCCTTTGAAGCGCCCCGGACCTGTTTCTTCTCGAACTCGGCATCACAGACTACCCCATACTGGCGTTGGAGCGAACGACCCGGTTGCGACCGGCCTGCTTGGCCTGATACATCGCGCTATCTGCTTCCAGCAACAGGCCTTTCAATTCGCGCGAACCGATCGTCGTGCAACAGGTGAAGCCGATACTCACCGTGATGGAAATCTCGCCTTTCTCGGTTTTGAGCGGTGTAGTCGCCAGTATCTCGCGCAACGACTCGGCCAGCACCTGCGCGCCCTTGGACTCGGTATCCGGCGCGATCACACAGAATTCCTCGCCGCCATAGCGCCCCAACATATCGCCGGCACGCAGGCGTTTCTCCATCAAGGCGGCAGCCTGACGCAACACCTCATCACCGGCCGGATGGCCGTAGGTATCGTTGATGCGTTTGAAGTGATCGATATCGATCATCAGCAATGACATCGGCAGACCACTGCGTTGCGCCCGCATCACCCCCGCCTGATACATCAGGGCGCGGCGGTTCGGCACGCCGGTCAAACTGTCGGTCATGGCCATGTGCATGTTCTCGCGGTCCGTGCGCTCCTTGATCAGCAGCACGAACCCGACCGAACCGAGCAAAGCAGTCGCCATCACGGAAGCGAATGTAATGACCTGCACCCAATGCATGGCGACATGGTTCTGCGGCTGGGCAAAGTCGACCATGCCGGACAAAGCCGCCACTGCGCGCATGCCCAACACCGCCAGGATCATGAGCGCACCGCCCAACAACAAGCGCCATGCGCGGCCCTTGCGCATTTCCGCATCCGACCACAGCGCCCGCACGATCAACACCACCTGAAACGCATAGATCAGGCCGCACCAGACAAAGCGTCCCGCAATATCCTCGATCAGCAAACCGGTCGTGATCAGCATCAGCACAAGCGGCACGAAGAATTTCCAGGGCGCGAACTTGCGCCGCTGGAATTCGTAGATAGCCGCCAGAATCAAAGCATGGGAAGCCACCATGAACATATTGGCGGCAACGATGGATAACTCATCCGGGATCGCGCCGCGCGCGGCGACCAGCAACCACGTGAGCGTTTCGAGCAATATTGCCGATGCCCACTTGTTCAGACCCTGTGCCTGCCCTTTGGCCGGGGAGGCGACGAACAGGCTCAAAACCATGAATGCATTGATCAGAATCAAAGAAAACAACAGGGTACGGGGATCGAGAAGCATGGGAAATTACAGTTGCAAATGAAGGGAAAAGCCTGAGCGGGCGCGAAGGATAGGCGGCCAAGTGACCGGGGTCAAACTTTCGCCCCGTTACTCCACACCAAAATTAGGGATTTGCAGGCATGCATCAACGTTGCATCTCGCCCAATTGCTTCAGCAACCGAGATGCGTCTTGCGACACTTCCACTTGCGGCTGCGGCCCTACCACCCAATCCACCAGTTCTCCCGAGCCCCAGGCAACCAGATAGGCCAGCACGAACACCGCCAGACCGCGCGTCATACCTTTGGGGATGCCTTGCTCATTGAGCCAGCGATTGAAATACCACACCGCCACGAAAAACACGATGGTGGAGATCACGATATTCCATACGGAAGGGAGTGCCAGCGTCATAGATATGCCCGATACTCAAATTGAAGGTTGCAGAATGTACTTGTTTGGCCATCGCCACAAGCCCGCTTCAACCCGAAGTGCAGGTCTATATATTTTTATCTGTTTACAAAGCAAGGGGCAGGCGGTAGCGTTACGTCAGGTTCGCAGAACGCCCAAACACTGAGCTGCGACGTCAGGGCGATTACCGCGATTGGATAACTACAACACAGCCATCGAGGACCATCATGCACCGCACATACATACGCATTCCCGCCCACTTCTATCGCATCACGCTGCACAACCCAACAGACAGCGTCACCATGGCACTGGTACCCGACGAGAACAATGCCACCCTCATCGCCCATCTGCTCACCGAACATTACGGCCTGCGCAAGGACGAGCACATCACCGTCACCACCACGGTGATCCGCCACGAAGACGAACGCACCACGGGTCAAGTCGTGCTCTCCAACAACTAGATCCGCAGGCGGCCTTGCTCGCAGCCGGGCAGCGTCGCCAGCCGGTCCAGCATCAGCGACAACGCCAATCCTGAATCTTCCTTTGCCGCCCTTTCCTGTAGCGCTTCCAGGGAAATATCGACCCGCGCACCCGTCGCCGCGAAGGCGATGGTGTTGCCGCTGGCGCAGCGCGGGAATCTCACCGCGCGCTGCTCGAAGGCGGATTCGATGAAAGCGAAACCGCCCTTCACGCCGTCGCTCAAGCCGATCAGATTGACCGCCAGGATGCCCTGCTCGGTCAGCTTCTCGCGGCATGCCTTGTAGAACGGAAAGGTGTTCAGATCGCCCGGATGCGAGTGATCGTTGAAACCGTCCACCATGATCAGGTCGTAGCGCTGCCCGGTGCGGTGCACGAATTCCACCCCGTCGCCCACCACCACCTCCAGCCGCGCCGCATCCTCCGGCAAGCAGAACGACTCTCTCGCAACCGTCACCACCTTGGGTTCGATCTCCACCACGGTCAGATGCGCCGCCGGTCTGTGCCGGTACAGGAACTTGGTCTGCGAACCCGCGCCCAGCCCGATCTGCAATACCGTCTCCGGAAAGTCGCCATCGCGCAGCAACAGCGCCGCCATCATCACCCGCGTGTATTCGAACGCCAGCTCGAACGGGTGGTCGATGCGCATCGCGCCCTGCATCCACGCCGAACCGAAATGCAGCGAGCGCAGCCCGTCGCTCTCCTTGACCTCGACCGTAAAGCTCATGATGGCGCTTCTCCCTTACGTATCCTGCGCCTGTAGCGCAGCCAACTCCGCCTCGCTGAATCCCGCCGCGCGTCGTGCTTCCAGATTGAACGGCCCGCGCAACGGCGCGGGATGGTATTGCGCGAACAAACCGGCATAGGTCGCGAGCGGCTCCAGCCCGCGTTGCGCGCACAAAAAATTGAACCAGCGGTTGCCGATCTGCACATGCCCCACCTCGTCGCGCAGGATCACCTCCATGAGGGGCGCGATCACCTTATCGCCGGCCTGCACCAGTTTGGTTTTCATGCCCGGCACCACATCCAGTCCGCGCGCCTCCAGCGTGCGCGGCAACAAAGCCATGCGCGCCAGCACATCATGCTGCGTCTGCAGCGCCATATCCCACAAGCCGTTGTGCGCGGGGAAATCACCGTAGGCGAAGCCCAGCGTCTGCAAATGATCCGCCAGCAGGGTGAAATGTAAAGCCTCTTCGTCCGCCACCCGCAGCCAGTCCGCGTAATAGTCGCGCGGCATATCCGCAAAACGCCACAGCGCATCCAGCGCCAGATTGATCGCATTGAATTCGATATGCGCCATCGCATGCACCATCGCCGCGCGTCCTTCCTGCGTATGCATGGCACGACGCACCACGTCGCGCGGGGCGATCAATTCAGGTCTGGCGGGATGTCCGGGGATAGGCAGGGTGCAAGCTAGGCTTGCATCGGCAGCCAGTGCAAGCCGACCGACCGACCAGCGCAGCGCCAGATCGCGCACACCGGCACACTTTGCGGCCACATCGCATTCAGCCAGCCAATGCAGTGCCGCCAGTCTCAATTCGGTCGGATTGAACAACGGATATTCCCTGTGGTCACTCGCCAGTCGGCCACTCGCTGAACGGAAAAGGCATGGTCTCCGTCACGAAAGTCAGATAGTTCACGATCTGCCGCAAGTAGTTAGCCAGACTGCGGCCGAATACAAGCAGCCGCGCATTGGGTGAACCGTTCACCAGCACGATCACAAACTGGATCACCGCAATGACAGCCAGCATCGTCCCGCTCACATGCAAGGCAAAACCCATCAACAACATGAACAAACCGCGCATCCAGATGTTGCGCTTGCGCTCAGTCGAACCGGAAAACTCACCCATGCCATTCCCCCGCAGCCCCTACAGTAGCGGGAAATATATCCGATATAAGATTTAAACGGAGGACATCATGGTCAATATCTACCTCACCACCGACCCGCACACGCAACGCGCGCTGTACGACAGCGAAGCCAGATTCCTCGGACTGTACGAGTCGATGCGTGCCGCTTATGAAGCCCTGGGCGATCTGCTGAATTTCTGCACCATCCGCTCCGCCCGCTAGTCTGCTCGCCATGCCCGGCATGGCGTTTGCTCAATTGGCGATACGCGCTTCAGTCTGCACACGCAGTTGTTGCAGTTCATCAAGGCACAGATGTATGAAAGCCAGCGCGACATACACCGGCGCGATGAAGTTCAGCAGCGGCACGAACTGCACCAGTCCCGCCAGCGCACCCAGCAGATAAAGTTTCCCCGAAGCGCGTTCCACGACCTGATCGATCTCCTCGCGACTGGCATGCTCGGCCAGTGCGTCATAGCGGAACAGACGCTGGTTCAGATACGCCATGAGCACGATGGGCAAGACCAGCGCGAAGGGTGAGAACAACCACAAAGGCAGACTGACGATCCAGCCCAGGCAATACACCGACACAGCCAGCAGCGCGTTGCCCACGCTGCCCGCCACCGTACCGCCCTGCATGCGCGCCAACTCTGGATAATTCTTTTCCGCGACATGATTGACCATCGCCGGCATCGAAAAGATCGCGGTGATCAGCAGCGCCGTCACATAGATCGCCGGCAACAGCAGCAACACCAGCACGGTGGCGATCAGATAGTGCGTCGCCACCGCCAGGAAGCCCTGCGCGATCCACTGCTCCAGACCGGTCTGCTGCACCAGTGCGGTCAGCCCCGCCATCCAGTTGCCCCAGAAAATGAACGCGACCCCTACCCACAACCCCATCGCCAGCAGCATCGGCCACAGCACCAGTGCCAGCATACGGGGATGGAAGAAGGTTTTGAGCGCGGCGAACAGTGCCGCGAAGACTGCATTCATTTTGTTTCCCCGCTTGGGCATGCAGCACCCAAACTTTTTTCCAGCACCTCGAACTGCAAACCCGCCACCTTGGGCAAACCGAACCTGGGTTCATTTGAAGGGAACGGTTTGAACACCCCGGCACGCTTGAATCCGCGACGTGCATAGAAAGCAATCAACTCTTCGCGCAAGGTAATCACCTGCATCTGCAAACGCGAGACGCCCCACTGCTCCATCAGAAATTTTTCCGCCTCGTCCAGCAAGCGGCTGCCCAGCCCCCGCCCCTGCAAACCCGGCTGGGTGACCAGCATCCCCAGATAGGCCGTGTCCGCATCCTGCCGCAGCAAGTGCACCGAACCGGCGATCTCGCTATCGCGCACGCAAAGCATGAATTCCGACCCCGCCTCGGCGATCAGGCGCGCGATCTCCTCCTCGTCCGTGCGCTGCCCGCCCAGGATATCCGCCTCGGTCGTCCAGCCCGCGCGGCTGGAGTCGCCACGGTAGGCTGAATTAACCAATGCAACGATGGCCGCCACATCGCTCTGCAACGCGTTGCGGAATGACAGCTCATTGATGAAGGTCTGTGCGCCGTTCGCCATCGCGCAGTCCGCTAGCGCCGCCACTTGTCCAGCAGCTGGTTCGCATCCTGTTTCAGCTTCTGCTTCTGTGCATCCGTCGCGGCGTTCTTGCGCTGCTCCAGATCGCGGCGCGCGGCTTCCAGATCGGCGCGCAGTTTGTCCACCTGCGCCTGCTTGTCCGCCAGTGCAGACTTCAGGCGCGCTTCGAGTTCGGCGCGGCGCGCTGTCAGCTTCTGGCGCTGGGCGGCGACTCGCTGGTCCACCTGCGCCTGGATGCGCTTGCGTGCCGCATCCATCTTCTCCTGCAGGTAGCGCTTCATGCCTTGCGCCAACGCATCGCCCAGATTCGTCGACAAGTTCCAGTCCAGATCGCCCCAGGTGCCCTGCACTTTGGCATCCATACTCACTGTCTTCAGCCCCGCCAGGGAGGCATTCATCATCTCGCGCACCACGGCAGACTGCGCCGTCGTCTCGAACGCCACGTCGCGGAAGCGGTTGCTCGCCTGTATCGCCACCCGCTCGCCGCGCAGCTCGGCCGTAAAGCCCGCCGCCGCCGTTGCCTGTGCGAAACCCAACGTCACATTCTGGCTGTCCACCAGTGAACGGCCCGCCACACCATAACGCGCCACGGACAGTTCCATGCGCTCCACCGGTTCGGCTTGGGTGTGATCGACCACCAGTTCCACCTTGATCCCTGCCACGCCCTGCTGCGGGAAGTCGCCCTGCAGTGTCGCGATCATCGGGCGGCCGACCAAGCTCTGATCGGTCGCCGCATCGCGTATCTCGCCGGTCAGGCCTTTACCGCCCGGCAGTGTCGAAGTCACCCGCGCGCGGCGCAGCCAGAAAGCCGGATAGCCCTTGGGATGGCCGAAGGCGTAGTCGCGCCCCTTGTGGATGTTGCGCGGTGCGGGCTGGTCCGCCTGCTTGCCCTTGGTCGGCATGTACTGGCGCGCCTGCTCCATGTAAGCGCGCGCCTGCTGCAGCTTGTTCAGCACATCCATGCCGAACAATGCGCGCGACAGATTGCCCGCATCCAGCGTGGGCAGCTTCATGCGCGACTGAAGCCCTTGCACATCCTCGCGCACCACGTCATCCAGGCCGGCGAACGAAGTTTGCAATCCCTGCAGGTCGTCCGACAGACTGGCCCCCGCCTCGACTACGGGTTTGCTCTTCGCGTCGAACTCGTCGCGGATGGCCTGCAACTCTTTCACCGCCGCCTGCAGCTGCGCCACATCCTTGACCTCTTTCACCTGCACATTGCCCAGCCGCGTGCGCAAGGCACTGAAATCCTCGCCGCGCGGCAAGGCCGCCATGCGCGTATTCCACTGCTGCCCGGTCTCGTCCATCGAACGCTGCAGCTCGGCCATATAGGAATCGCTCTTCAGCTCGCCGCCGATCTGCTGCAGTTGCTCGGAAGGATTCGCCCCGGCGGCGATGGCGGCCAGATCGCCGACCACATTGCCGGAGAATTCCTCCTTCATCTTGGCCAGCATCTTGTCGGCAGCGCTCGGCCCGGACTGCGGCGCAGGCGGCGGCAACACCTTGCCGGCCTGCTTGCGCGGCGTATCGATCTGCACATTCTCGATAGTCGCCTCGTCGATCATCACCTTGCCGCGCAGCAAGGCGTCCCACAGCATGCCGAAGCGCACTTCGCCGATCTGCACGCGGTTGCGCTGCGGCTGCAGCGGGTCGGTCATCTGCACATCACCGATCAGCACCGTCGCCTTGAACACGCTGGTCTGCAGCCGCCCGATATTCACCTCCGCACCGTTCGCCTGCGTCGCGCCGTACTCCAGGCCGCGCCGCAGGTGCGCATCGAAGAACAGCGAGAAATACAGCGCGGTCGCACCGACCACGATCAGCATCGGCACCACCGCCTCGACGCGGATCGCTCCCTGCTTCTTCACGGGCTTGTTGTTGTCGGTCGTCTTATCCATGGAACTTCTCATAGCTGGAATACCACTTGAAGAAAGTCGTCCCGCTCCACAGCTTCCAGAACGGACTGCTCTTGAATCGCGCAACCACCTTCGCGCGATACAGCGCGATCAGTCGCTTGCTGCCGAAGAACACTGGCGGTGCCAGCAAGATACTCAGCACACCGGCCCCCATCACCACGCTGTTATAGAACTGCGTGAGCGGCACCAGCGGCAGGTTGTACAAGGTGGTGAACAAGGGACGCAGCGATTCCGTTTCCAGAATGGCCGAACCGAGCGCATGCGACACCGGATCGAATAGCCAGGCCAGCATCGCGAACAGCACCGCCGATGCCAGCGCCGCCCCGATCTGGATGCGGAACAGGAACATGCACAGGAACACCAATAATCCCTGCAACGACAGCATGGGCGCGAAACCGAGGACCAGGCCGCAGGCCACGCCTGCCGAGATCTGGTTGGTGCCCGTGTCGGAATTGAGCAGGCGCAGCAGTGCAAACAACTGCTTGAGCAACAGAGTCATCTTGTATTACCCGAAAAAGTGGTGGATCAATAACGCCCCTGCGTCTTGGTGATGTAGTTCGCCAGCTCCCTGGTCTCCTGGTTCATGCGCGAGAGGTTGGCATGGGTGACGCGGAACAGGGCGCGCATCACCATGAAAGCGAGGCGCGGCTCGACATCCAGCAATGCTTCGAAATCGGCCGGCGTCAGTGTGTAGACGGTGGAATCGCCCAGCGAACGCAATGTCGCTTTGCGCGGCGAGCGCTCGACAAAGGCACGGGTACCGGCGCATTCGCCTTCCTTCATGGTGTAAACGGCCTGCTCCACACCCTCGGCATCCTTGCTGGTCACCGCCAGTTTGCCGGCGGCAAGGATGAACAAAGTCTGGTCGGCTTCGCCTTCTTTCACCAGCAGCTCGCCGTTTTTCAGTTGGCGCACGCCCAGTTTGGCGGCCAGCAGTTTTGCCTTGTCCTCGGTCAGCTCGGTGCCGACCGTGGAATTGCGAACGATCTTGTGATCCGCGACTGTACTCATAAATCATCTCCTCTCAATGATGGTTATCTGTGACAACTGAAGAATCACGCCCCGAATGCTAAGGCTCGCCTGTTACAACTTTACAGCGGCACCGCCTGTTGCCGCATCGCATCGTTCGGTTTCATTCTTTCCTCTTCGCACATGCGCGCCATTCGCAGCTGATTCGAAGATGACCCGCATTATCGTTCATACCGGGCCCGCCAGGATTCCCACTTTCATCCTGCCATCCAATACCGTTGTTTTGCCTACTCCTTCTGCCACCGGGCCGTAGCGATACCCTCGCCCAGATCTGCCTCAACCAGACGGCGGCGCACTTCCAGCAGGCGCGCGATCAGCGCCGGTTCGTGCCGGGCATAGGCATCCGCATCGGGTATGCGGTTCACCACCACGCCGAGCAATTCGGTGATCGCGTTGCCGATGGAATTCTGGCTGATAGTCACGATCAGCTTGCCCGCGTCGTTGCGGTAGATGATCTGCTTGAACGCCGGTTGCCAGCGGATGGCATTGGCGTATTTCGCATCCACGATGCAGTGCTCGCGCACCTTCTTGGCCGTCTTCATGAAATCGTTGTTGAACAGCAGCACGCTTTCCACCTGCCCGGGGAAATGCACGTCCGGCAGCATCGGCGCATTGTGCGTGGAGACCTGCGAAAAGAAGGTGCGGTAAAAATCCAGGAATCCCTGCAGCACCTCGTCGTACTCTTTCCAGAAATGCACATCCTTGAGCGCGCCCGCCCCGCCCTGTATCTCCCAACTGGGCAGGCCCTGCGGATAGCCGGTCAGATGGATGCGCGCATCCTCCTCGCTCGCCGGTTTGAGTATCTTCAGGCTCAGCGCCTTGTCGAAGAAGTCGCGATACACATCGCGCATATACGCCTGGAACAGGCTGTGCTGGCCGCCGTCGGTCAGATTGGGATTGGCGGCATCGGCCGGCTTCGCCTCGCGCAATGCCCGCATGGGAAAGACCACGAAGTGATTGTGCAGCATGCGGATGCTCGGCACGCCGGGCGAGGTCAGCGGCCAGGTCGCATCCAGACTGGCCTCGCCCGCCAGGATCAAGGCCTCGGCCGGATCGGGATACTGCTCCAGCATGTAATCGATGATGATCTGGTTCATGCGGTTCCACACATGCTTCACGTCGTCCGCCACCTGCGTGCGCCGCACCGGACGCCCCAGCGGATTGAGGATGGTCTTGGAAGTGTTGTAGATGATCGAACAATCGAACTCGGTGCTGTGCCCCAGCGCCTTGCGATACAGCAGCAGATTTTCCTGGTTCACCAGCAGACCGTTGTTGTTCACCAGATCGTTCAGGTTCTCGGTGCTGTTGAAGAACTCGTTGTGCTTCATCCCCTCCGGCACCTGCAGCGGGATGGCTCTAAAAGGCGTTACGATCTCGCGCGGTCCGGTTTGCATCGTGTCATCCCCGTTGTGCTTTGAAAAAGGTCACTGCTGCTTCAACTGCTCTATCTCCCGCTGCAGCTGTTCCAGTTCCTGTTCCTGCTCTTGCTGTATCCGATCTTTTTCCATCTGCATTGCCATGGTCTCGATAGGCAGACCGGCTTTTCCCCATTCGGCGATGCCGCCCTTGACGATAGTCACCCGGATGAATCCGGCCTTTTGCAGTGCCTCCCACGCTCTGGGCGCGCGCAGTCCGGAATGGTCGATCACCACAATGGGCTTGTCCTTGTATGCCCCCAATTCCGCCAAGCGCGACTGCATGCGCCCGAACGGGATGTTGGTACTGTCCGGGATATGGAACTCTTTGTAATCGTCAGCCTCGCGCACATCCAGCATCAACTCGCCGCGCGCCTGCAGCGCCGCAGCCGCCTTGGCATCCACAAACTGGTCTTGCTGCGGACCGCAGCCGGCTAAAAGCAATGCGGCCAGCGCGACGATATATTTGTTTATTCCAGTCATCTTGCGCAACTCCCTGGTCAAATCTTGATGCGGCGATATGGCGTGATTCTATCGCGCGCCTCACAAACGCACATCGCCCTTGCGGGCGATGCGTGAAAGCAATTTCGATACCGACCGTCCCAAATTATTTCGCTGCCGGCACCGGCTTGGGTTGCGGTTTCTTGCCCTTTGATTCTTTCTTCTTGTCCTTGCTGCCCATGATGATCTCCTTTGGTTGTTGACCAACTGCCTTGTACTGCAAAACCCCCTCCTGCACCAACTTTACTGCCTTTCAACCCGGAATCTCTGGCTCGACCGGCTTGCTGCCATCCCCGCGCTGATCGTCTGTCCGCGCAATATACTCGACTATCCCCGGCAAATCTTGCGGTGTCTCTGCGGGCCGGAACACCCCACCCCTCTGCTATCATCGCGCTCATGCTCAATATCCAGAATCTGACTTACCTGCAAGGCGGCACCCCGCTACTCCAGAACGTGAATCTACAGGCCTTCGCCGACCAGCGCATCGGTCTGGTCGGCAAGAACGGCTGCGGCAAATCCACGCTGTTCCGCCTGATACGCGGCGAGATCAAGCCCGATGGCGGCGAAGTCTCCATCCAGTCCGGCAAGACCATCGCCTTCGTCGAACAGGAGATCGCCAACTCCGACCTGCCCGCGCTGGAGTTCGTGCTCGACGGCGACGTGGAGCTGCGGCTGCTGGAAAAGACGCTGGCGCAAGAGAAACACGACGCCGCATGGTTCGACGCGCAGCACCGCTATGAAGCCATCGATGGCTACGGCGCCAAGGCGCGCGCCGCACAACTGCTGAACGGCCTGGGTTTCGCCAACGACACGCTGGAGCGCAAAGTCGAAAGTTTCTCCGGCGGCTGGCGCATGCGTTTGAACCTGGCGCGCGCGCTGATGCACCGCGCCGACCTGTTGCTGCTGGACGAACCCACCAACCACCTCGACCTCGAAGCCATCCTCTGGCTCGAACAATATCTCGCGCGCTATCCCGGCAGCATCCTGTTGGTCTCGCACGACCGCGAGTTCCTCAATGCCTGCGTCAACCGCATCGCGCACGTGCACGACTGCACCATCGACACCTACAGCGGCGACTACGACGACTTCGAGCGCGCCCGCGCCGAGCGCATCACCCAGCAGAACCAGGCCTTCGAACGCCAGCAGGAAAAAATCGCGCATATGGAAGACTTCGTGCGCCGCTTCCGCGCCCAGGCCACCAAGGCCAGGCAGGCGCAGAGCCGCATCAAGGCGCTGGAGCGCATCGAACGCATCGCCGCCGCGCACCTCACCGACGGCCATTTCGAACTGGAGATCGAAGCGCCCGAGCGCAGCCCAGACCTGCTGCTGCGCGCCGAGAAGATGGGCTTCGCCTATGGCGACAAGACCTTGTTCAGCAACATCGAACTGGTGCTGCGTGCCGGCGCGCGCATCGCCCTGCTCGGCCCCAACGGCGCGGGCAAATCCACGCTGATCAAGTTATTGGTGGGTGAACTGCGACCCACCACCGGCAAGCTCGAATTCACGCCCGACATCCGCATCGGCTACTTCGCCCAGCACCAGCTGGAGAATCTGGACAGCGCCGCCACGCCGCTGCAACACATGGAACGCGTCGCACCCAAAGAGACCGCGCTCACGCTGCGCAGCTTCCTCGGCCGCTTCGGACTGGCCTCCGACAGCGAAGATCGTCCGGTCGCCACCTTCTCCGGCGGCGAGAAGAGCCGCCTCGCACTGGCGCTGCTTGCCTGGCAAAAACCGCACCTGCTGCTGCTCGACGAACCGACCAACCACCTCGACCTCGACATGCGCGACGCGCTCACCATCGCGCTGGAGGAATACACCGGTGCCGTGGTGCTGGTGTCGCACGACCGCAGCCTGATCCGCGCCGTGGCCGACGAACTGTGGTTGGTGGCGGACGGCGAAGCGAAGCTGTTCGACGGCGATCTGGAAGACTACAAGCGCTGGATCGAGACGCGCCGCCCGCGCGAGACCGTGGCGCAGACTGTGCAAGAGAAACCCAAAACACAGGCCGCGCCCAGACAAAACCGCAAAGCACTGCAGTCGAAACAGAACAAACTCGAAGCAGAGTTGAACAAGGTGCAGACCGAACTGGCCGCCGTCAACCGGCAACTCGCCGATCCGGACACCTACGCCAACCCCGACCGCGCCAAAGTCGAGAAGCTGAATGCCGAGCACGCGCGGCTGCAGGCAAAAGTGGCGGAGCTGGAAGAAGGCTGGCTGGAACTGGAGATGGTGAAGGAAGAAGCGGGCTGAAGCGAAAGGCGCGGCCTGATCGCTATTCCAGCGCCCCTTGCCAGAGCATGTCGTAGCCCAATTCCTTGGTCTCGACACACAGCTTGGCCAAGGCCGCGAATTTATCCTTGAATGCCTTGTCGGCGTGCGAGCGCTCATGCTCCTCGAACGACTTCCAGTAAGTGATGATCGCGATATGTTTCTCCGCCGAGCCCGGATCGCCCAGTGTGCCTTCTGCCGAAAGGAAACCGGAGAATGAATACACCTGGCCGGCAATGAAACCGCCCTTGTCGCCGCCGTAGGTGTCTTTCACCACATTGCACATCTCGGCCAGCGCCACTTCGACATCCTCGAAAGCCACGCCGGGTTTGATCGTGGCCGTATTGAACAGCATCTTCGCCCCGAAAGGGACAGTGACAGGTGAGAACATGATGGCCTCCTGTTGAAGTGAAGCAGATTAAAAAGAACCGCTCAAGCCAACTACAGGCAGTCCACTTTGGACCTATGCAGACATTCCTTCAACCATTTTCCAATCAGTGTCACTGCATCACTGAAGAAACTCTCGGAGCCCAAGAACATCGTGAGAACAGTCTACGGTTTTCACACTACCGCTTCAAAAACCGTGGGCCAACCCCGATTGTTCGTGTCCCAGATTGTTCTGAAAGCTATAGCGGGACTGGCACCCATGGCTTCCCAACGCCGACACAGCGCGGCGGAAACGTCAGCATGAGGGCGGTTTTCATGGAATGGTCCCCAGGTAGGACCGCTCGAACACTTGAGAACGTTCGCTCCCATGTCAAACTTCCTGGCGGGCAAGCCCCATAATTACGCCGTCTCTCCGCCCAGTAGCAGCATCACGCTCAAACCGGCGCGCCGTGATCGCATGCTAGCCGGAGCAAATCGCCGGGATGGACTATGCGAAGTTTGCGTTCAGGTTGCTTCGCCATAGTTTGCTTTCTGAAAAACCCCGGTCTGGGCCGCCCACTTTGATTGCGCTTTGATTTGAGAACCAGAGCGAGCCGGCCCGTTCACTCCAGCGTGAACGCGTCACTCAGCAAGGACGAAGCCACTTTGAAATCGCCCATGATCTTTTGCCAATCCGCGCCGGGGTGGGTGCCGATGTAATCGACGAAGGACGCATCGGGGTCGTTCAGCAGGATGGTGATCGCGCAGCCTTCGACATTATCCCAGGCCTTCATGATCACATCGTATTTCGTACCGGTCGCCAGCGGATCGTCGGCCAGCACCGGTGCCTGGTCGAAGAACACCTGCGGGATGTCATAGATCAGCGACAGGGTGAAATCGTGGGCCAGTGCTGCCTTGGCCTCATCGAAAC